>JBDKSB010000012.1:0-321733 GCA_039683095.1 Acidobacteriota bacterium
AGCGGAGCGGCCGCTTCCGGTCGAGGCGGATCTTATGTGACATGGAGCATCTCCCCGTTGGCCTCGGCGATCCGCTTGGCAGCCGCCTCGCGCTCCTTCTGCCGTGCAACCTGGCGGGCAAGGCGGATGAGTGCCTCGTAATAGAGGCCTGTCGGACGATGCAGACCGGCCTCCCAGTTGTGTACAGAAATCCACGAACAGCCGATCTTTCTGGCCAAGCCGTCCTGGCTTAGACCCATAGACGTGCGCAACTGCTTTACATCGATATTCATGAGATTTGTCCTAGGGGGATTGAAAAGGAAGAGCAGAGAATCGCTTGATTTCTCTGCTACCCCATAGTCGCAAAAAGAGGCCGAATGGCAAAAAGAATCTTTATATAGATTCTTTCATCTTCCACACGAATTATCCAACCGAGATTGAACGAGAGGGGTGCAAGGGACGGATGATGCGGGAAAGTTCCCGTATCATGCGGGGTGTTACACCGCCAGCGGCAGGGGCATTTGCTATTGACGAGCCTCCAGAATCTGCGCGAAAAACGGCGACATTCGTTCACGGCGCGTCCCCGCGAAACTCTTTCAGCCGTATCTTCCGGGCTAAGTCGCTCCGGATCTTCCTGCGGCTGTACCCAAGCCGACCCCTGACTTGGTTCTCCGTCAATCCGAAGCGCTCCGCCATCTCCCTGCGACTCGCCCCGGCGAGATGGGCCCGCATCAAGTCCGAGTGCATAACCTCGACCCCCGCGTCCTCGGCCATAATGGCAAGACGGGTGGGATCTGTGATCCTCTTCCGCATCATGTCGTTTCTGGTCACCCGATCAAGCCGACGCCGTCGTGACGCTTCCCGTCGCCAGTAGTCGTATAGCCGCCTGAGAGCAACGAGCCGGCAGAATGACCGGACGCTCTTTTCTCCCCGGTCTGCCCGAATCTCGCCCACCCGCTCGAGGCTCGCATAAACCCTGGCGAGAACCTCCTCCACGAGCGGAGCATCAAAGCCGCACCGGGCCCGCTTGGCGATGAAGTTCCGCAAGTCCATCTCGCACATCTGCTGGACCGTCCAGCGGTCGAGCTTGGTCATGGGGCAAGCCCCGAAGTGCCAGCCGGCCCCTTGCTGTCAGAGGCAGGGGCGGACCCGCGGAACCTCGCCCGAAGGCCATCGGCCAGGCCGGAGTCAACCGCCTCCACGAGACGATCCGCCCACCACGAGAGCTGCCGGCATTGCGCCGAGCAGAACGTCTGATCATAGCGTTTGGGCCGGAATCGCTTATGGCAAACCGGGCATTGGGCGTGAATATCCCCGCGCCCCCTACCGTTCGCCTCACCTGATGCATTAACGCACGGGTTCCGGGCAATCCGTTGGGTCTTCCGCGATGCCATTCGTCCTCCTATGCCCTGCCCTCGGGGCGATGCAGACGCTCCCATTCCCGTAGCCAATGGAGCAACGACCGCGCCGTCACGGGCACCACGGTTGATGTCCGGCAGGAAGCGCACGAGAACATCACCGGGATCGGGCCACTATGCTCGGCACGGGGCAGGATCTCGAGGTCGAACGCATGCCCGCAACGACAGCGCCCTCCTCTCATCATGGCTCCTCCCCCTGCCCCCCATCCGTTCGCCCCCCTGGCGCGTCCTGGGGCGCGTCTGGGCCGTCCCCGGCAGGCAGGGAGGCCTTGACGGCCCTCTCGGCAGCTATCTCGGCATCGCGGATCTCGATATAGCGCGTCAAGGGGATAATCCCGTCATCCTCGCCCTTACCCTTGGCTTGGCGCAGGGTCTCAAGGGCAAGGCAGTTCTGGCGAATCGTATTCGTGTACGCTATGAGCGATTTCCCCAGGATAGGGTGCAACTCAAGGGCCCCGTGCTTTAATGAGTCCTGGCGCAGCACCCCGGCCTTGCGGATGTACAGAGTCGCCAACTTGATTACGCCTTGAGCTTCGATGAGCGACTCGACAAGCATGGCCGCCTCGGGGGTTATCTTGTCCGGTCCGCCGTGGCGCTCGATCAGCTCGTCCCGAAGGCGCTGGAGATCCTTGCGGACTTGGGTGAAGGCGCGGCCCGATGGGACGCGTTTGTTGTCAATCCATGAGATGATACCGTGGCGGACCCGGCCCTTCTTGGCCAGCTCGACCGCCTCATTCTTGGCCTTTTCGGTCATGTCGTTTGCCTCTACGCTAAGTGATTGAAGTGACTAAAGATGCGGAATAACGCCCAATTATGAGTCGCCCGTTTCTGGCACAATCTAGGCACACCGGGCCGCCCCATAAGGCAGAGATAACGGGATTCCGAATCCATCTCTCGGGGCGGATGCGGAGACCATCCAAGGGGTGCCGGGGTCGATGTCTATAGCCCTTGCTTCACCCCTTCCGGCGTGTCGATTGAGGTTTCCTTGATTCCTTGATGACCCCCACCCCCATACCCCCAAAACAGCCTTTTTGACCTCATGGGTCCACCCCCCATCAAGGAAACAAGAGAACCTACTATTCTTGGCATTCATATGGGGCGAATCTTTAATAAGGTTTCCTTGAAAAGTGCTATCAAGGGAACTACAAGGGAACCTATCCGGAAGGGGGTTTACTTGAAAAAATGGGGGTTTCCTCGAAAGCCTGTTTTCAAGGGAACTCATGGCTTGATCCTGAAGGCCGTGCCGGTCCGGCCGCCCTTGGAAGTAGGAGGGATTTCGATCTCCTCGATGCGGCCCTCGTCGATGAGCTGCTTGAGGATCTCGTCGGCGAGCTTGGCCTTGATGCGCGTCGCGCTGAGGATGTCGCTTCGTAGTATCTGCCCGCGCTTGCGAATGATCTTCTCGATGGTCGCCATTTGCTTGGAGAACCAGTCGAATCGGACCTCCTCTTGGAAGAACCGGGGCAGTTTGGCTTTGATCCATTCGATGACGGTGACAGCGTCGCGGAAGGATTGTTCGCCAACTTTGAGGGAGCCGTCCTCCGCGAGCTGGAAGAGACAGGCGAGCTTGATGAGCATGACCTCGAGGCGCTGGAAGACGGCCTGGAGGTCGCCCTCGGTCCGCATGACTTGGCGCATGTGTTCGCGGCCCCACTCCTCCATGAGCGGCAGGATCGGCCGAACGTCTATCTCTTGGTCGGGCTCCAGGGCGTCAAGCTCCCTCAGCCGGGTCTCAATGCCACGGTCGAGGTAGAGTGGGCTCGGGAGCCGGTAGTCGCGGTCCTGTTCGGGTGCGGGGACGAAGATAAAACGAGTCCAGATGCCGCCCTCGAAGTCCTTCTTCTTGAGGCTCTCGACGAACCATGTGGCGATGCCGGCGGAGAGGATACTGACGATGGGGTTCTCGACGACGATCTCCCCGCCATCTCCGACGGTCCAGCGCTTGAAGGCCTTCTTGTAGTCGTAGATATCGACGAGGAACGATGCAAGGCCCCGGTTGTACTCGGAGCCGAGCTGGAACTCTTTGACCTGGATGAGCTCGCGCCAGATGATGAGGCCCCGCGGGTACTTGTTGAGGATCTTGTAGAGCGCCTCGGGCGTGAACGAGTCGGGCAGGAGGAGCGAAGAGTTGACCTCGTTGAGGTAATCGGCGACGACGTCGGTCGTGGTAGACTTCCGGTAATAGGTCGAGGGTGCCAGTAGCAGAATGTAGAGGTTGAGATTCGTCCGGCGAGGGAACATGAAGTAGAACTTATTGAGGACGCCGGAGAGGAGCGCGATGCCGCTGAAGAGGAGAAAGATCGGAGAGGCGTCCGTTGACCGGGCGATGGACTCGATGTAGCGGTTGAGGAAGGCGTTGTGGATGACCGGAAAGTCCGCGCCGGTCGGCGCGGACTCGGGTAAGTTCTCCGATGGCACGGGTTCCGGCTCGGGCTCCTTTGCGTCGAAGACGGGGGCGCTTGCCGCGATGTCCTCGAGGGCCGCCCGGAGCCCCTCCGTGTCTTGGGCGTCATGCAGTTCGATCCAGTCGGAGATGTCCTGGTCCTTCTCCAGGCCGGGGAGCTGGATGATCTTGACCTCGCGGGCATGGAGGGCGATGTCCTTGGCCCGCCTGACCGACTCGAACTCATAGCCGGTGTCGAGGCAGATCCGGACAGCCTTGCCCTTGAAAGGCTCCGCGAAATGCGGCCGCCAATGACTGACGCCGAAGGGTGTCGTTGTCGCGGTGAGCCCGAGTCGCCTGACGTTGTCCGCGTCCTTCTCGCCCTCGACGAGCCAAACCGGGTCGCCGGCCAGGACTTCTGGGAGGTGGTAGAGGACCTGGCGGACCCCGGCCATTTTGCGGTCAGCCTTGAACGCCTTGGGCTCAAAGCGCAGGACGCTATAGAGCGGCCTTTTCTCCTCGTCGGTATAGGTGTAGGTTGCCGAGGGGGCGGGCCTGCCGTGGCCGTTGCCATTGCCGCCGTCGAGGTGGAAGTGCTCCGTTAGCTGGCGGATCGCTTCGCCCTTCGTCAAGCCCCGCGTCTCCATGAGGTAGTTGATGATGCTGCCGCCCTTCTTGCACGCATGGCAGTACCAGAGCCAGGAGCCCTCCTTTTGGGAGACGTGCAAGCTGGGATTCTTATCGGCGTGGAGAGGGCAGAGCGTGTTCTCGCCGACGAAGGCGTGGCCCTCGTCTTCAAGGTATCGGCGGAGGTCGGAGTGGATGATCTGGTCGATGACTTGGTCGGTCATGGACGGCCCCCTCTCGCCATGCCACGCAAGGTTCGCATGTTCGTGAGGAAGGTCTGGGCGGGAACCGCGCCATCATTGAGATAACTCAGCCGAAAGTCTTCGATGGCTAGGTGCTGGAATATCCAAAACACGCGCCCATCGTGCTCTTCGGTTCCGACCAGGGTGCAGCCCCTGGATCTCAAGAATGCGGCGAGGCCGATCTCGGAAGTTTTAAGGGAGGGGATTTCGGGGGGGGTTGGACTTTCGCCCTTGGTTTTCATCTTATCTTTTCCTTTAATCTATATGCTGACGGGGCGCACGGCCCCGGCGTAATTAGGCAGCGGGATGGTTGGCGATTACGACGCTATCCGCGTTCCGCGCCTCGAAAGAACGCGCCTCGATCCAGACGCAAATCTTCGCGGGGTGAAATAGGATCTTGCCGCCAATGCGGACGTGCGGGATCTCGCTACGCTTCACCATCTCGTAGATAGACCATGACGAGAGGTGGAGCTTTTTGGCGAGTTGCCCAACGGAGAGAAGGTCGGGAACCTGGATCGCGGCGGGGCTATCGGCGTTTCCCTTGGCCTTGGGGCTGAAGAAGTTGCGCCGCTGAATTTCTCTCACCTCTAGAATTTAGCCAGAAGCGCATAAAGTTCAAGTGGAGAATTCAGCCCCCATAGCGCCCCACGCGCGGCGTCATGAGAATGGGGAGCGAGCCGAAAAGGGATGTGGATGACGGTAGCAACGAAGTGGCTGCCAAAGCGGGCAGGACTTGGGCGTGACTATTTGACAGGGTCGTCTTCATGGTCATATAGTTGTCGTCATAAATCCCACAGCATCGCGGCATGAAGGAGAAGAGGGAAATGCAATACCGTGAATATTCCTTTGATATTGAAACCTATGATATTAAGCCCCCCGTCGGCGGTAAATATGGATTCGGCGGGAAGGTCCGGGACATGCGTTCTCCCGATAGAAAACCGGTTAACTATATCGCTCATGAGCATTGGGGAGAAACGAAGGAAGAAGCATTCGCCAAAGCTCACAAAGAAGCGAAGAGCTGGGTTGACCAGCAGTTGACCCGCCAGAATACTTGAGCGGGATTATATTTAGGGCGAGGTTAGGGCTCGGCCTTTTTATCGTCGGGCCCTTTGGCAGGAGCCAAATCGGCCGCCTTTATCGATATTGCCTCGTCAAGTACTTTACAGTCCTCGAGAACTACGGTTGGCCGCAGGGTGTGAATAAACAATGCTTTCTCAAATGTGCGCAGAAAATCTATTCCAATCAGCACGTCGTTAGAATTTGGTTCGAGAATCACGACACCAATCTTTTTTACGTCTCCCAGCTGTGCTATTACCTGGGCTGTCAATTTATAGGAACTTCTTCCGTCCGCAACGGTCACCCCAGAAGTGCCAAATAGGGGTAAACCAAGGGGGAAGGCATGAAGAAGGGGCATACAAACAAAGCCAGAAAAGCCCGTATCAATAATTGCCTCGAACTCTTGGGGTGTTTGACTAAAAACCCCGCTTAAAAGAATCTTCAGGCGGGGAGCCCCGTCGTTACCTAAAGAGCCAATCTGTTGCGTCATTTATCGCGTGACTTACCCTAAATGCTCCCGTGGCCCCTACCCTTATCAAATGGAATATACCCAGGGGCGCGTCCTGGCGAGCATGGGTTAGTGCCTCAAGTGGGGAATCCGCAATATATGTTTTTTCGGTTAATACATCTATGGCAACGAATTTCCCCATATGTTCAATTTCATAGGCGTCTTTGTACTTCTTTAGATAGATAGCTTCGCCGCATTCGGCTATGGCCCTTGGATCTGACGATTGATTCATGGTGACTCCATCCTAGAATTATGATTGACTTTTGTCAATCAGCCCGCCTAGGGCTATTATTGCAGTTTTGTCCCAGTTATTTTCTTTGGTTTTTTGGCTAAGTTGGTGTGTCTAGATTGTGTCTAAAAATTCCAACCTGAACCGAATCCCGCCTGAAGGTTCCACAAACCTAAAGACCAAAAAACGGCCAAAAACCGCCCTTGAACATCGGCCCATTTTTTGGCGTAAATCGCTGATAATGAAAGAGTGCCGGTGGAGGGAATCGAACCCACACGCCTATCGCTAGGCACAGGATTTTGAGTCCCGCGCGTCTGCCAGTTCCGCCACACCGGCACGGCTCGATAACTATAGGAGAAAAGACCGCCCGATTCAAGGACGAGCACGGCCGCGATTGTCTCTCCCCCGCCGGTCTGTTATAGTCGGACCATGCCGACGCCCGAGCGCATCGCCAAGGTCGAGAGGGTCCTGGCCCGGCGCCAAGCCGACCTGCGGGTCGTCCTCGAAGGTCTGACCAACGCCCACAACGCCAGCGCGGTCATGCGGACGTGCGACGCGGCCGGCGTCCTCTACCTCGACCTCATCGGGCCCAATCCCGAGCTCCTGCGGCCGAACAAGGCCATCTCGACCCGGGCCGACAAGTGGCTGGAGATCGGCGTCCACCCGACGCCGCAGGCCTGCTTCGGGCCCTTGAAAGGGGCCGGCTACGAGATCGTGGCCACCCATCTCGTCCGCGACGCGGTCCCCTACACCGAGATCGACTTCGCCCGGCCGACGGCGCTCGTTTTCGGCAGCGAAGCCGAGGGCATCAGCGAGGAGTGCCTGGCCTTCGCCGACCGGAACGTCCGCATCCCCATGTTCGGCATGGTCCAGAGCCTCAACCTGTCGGTCTCGGTCGCGGTCATCCTCTACGAGGCCCTGCGGCAGAGGGCGGCCAAAGGCTACGATTCCCGGCTCCCGGCCGCCGAGATCGAGTCGCTCCGGAAGCGCTGGCTGAACGCCGGGGAATAAAAAAGGAGGGACGGCCCCCTTGCGGGGACGGTCCCTCCGGAACGAGAGAGACCGGAGCAGGCCTCTTAGATCCTTCTCAGGTTGCCCTTCAGGGTCACGTTGCGCCGCAGCATCGGGGACGAGCCGCCCGTCCAGTTCTGCAGCTCGTTCCGCAGGGCCTCGGTGTAGCCCTGCCAGGATTCGAGGAAGCTCTGCAGGCTGTCGGATTCGAGCGGGTCGCCGCTCTCCTGCTCGGCCACCTCGACCGTGAAGGTCATGGTCTTCTTGTCCCTCAGCACCTCCAGCTTGACCTTGTCGCCCTTGGCCTTCGACTGGATGTGGTCGATGAGCTCGTCCGCGGTCCCGACGCGCCGGCCGTCGACGCCGACGATGATGTCGCCGACCTGGAGCTTGGCCATGTCCGCCGGGCCGCCCTCGGTCACCTTGGAGATGATCAGCGCGGCCCCGTCCTTGACCCCGAAGTGCGCGGCCAGCTCCGGATTGAGCTCGTTGCAGGCGATGCCGATGAATTTCCGCGCTTCGAAGGACCGGCCGGGGGCCTTTCGCGGATTGCCGGGAGCGCCCGGCCCCGGGGCGGCCCCCGGAGGCGGCGCGACCGGTCCGAACAGCCCGGGGAAGCGGATGGTCATCTCCTTCATGGCCTCGTCATCGGCCAGCTCGCCGAGCTTGACCTTGATCTCCAGGGGCTTGCCGTCCCGCTCGATCCCCAGGACGATCTCCTGGCCCGGCTTCCTCTTGCGGATCTCGGCGGCCAGGACGTCGGGGCCGGAGACGGCGCGGTCCCCGATCTTGAGGACGACGTCGTCCGTCTTGAGCTTGGCCAGCCCGGCCGGGCTTTCCGGATCGACGCTGCCGATGATCGTCCGCCCCTTCTCGTCCAGCTTGATGCCGATGCCCATCCAGCCGCGCTCGACCCGGCCTTTGTCCTTGATCTGGGCGGCGATATCCCTGACGACGTCGATCGGCACGGCCAGGGCCATGCCCGACGAGGGCGCCTCGGCCCGGCTGCCCATGACGTAGCCGGAGCCGGCCTGCTCCCGGTCGCGGAACTGGAAGACGACGGGCCGTTCCTCCATGTAGATGCCGCGCAGGAGCCCGACCATGCGCCCCTGATCGTCGATGACCGGGCCGCCGCTCGACCCGGGCGTCACCCAGACGTTCAGGCGGAGCTTGTCCTCGGCGACCGAGCTGACGATGCCCTGGGTCACGGCCGCGGTCCGTTCGGGCGAAACGCCCACGACGCAGATCCACGAGCCGGGGGCCAGTCCGGACGACTTCCCCGTCCCGATCGCGGGCAGGTCCGCGTCCTTGGCCCGGAGCAGGGCCAGCTGGGTCTCGGTGTCGAAGCCCAGGAACTCCGCTTCCAGGACCTTGCCCTCGGACGTGGTGATGGAAACCTTCTCGTCGCGGGGCGAGACCAGCGCGGTCGTGGCGACGTAGCCGCCCTTCTCGATGACCACCCCGGTGGCCACGCGGCTGGTGCGGTTCCGGACCTCGACCCGGACGACGGACGGATAGACCTTCCTGGCGACGGCGGCGATGTCTGGACCGCCCCCGCCCTTCGCCCCGGCCGCCTCGGCGCCGAACGTCGGAGCCAGGACGGCAAGGCAGGCCATGATGACAAGGGCCGGCTTGTTCATCTTGTTCATGCCTTCAGATCCTCCTAATAAATGATCTCCGAAGACGGGATCTCGGAAACCTGCTCCAGTATGTAAACCGTCGTGGCTTGGGGCTGGGCCTGGGGTTGGGCCTCGCGGAACTCGGAGGCGTAATCCATGGTCTCGTAGACGGGGACGGCCAGGTTCCTCCCGGCGGCGGGGAGGCCCGTCGTCCCCGTTCCGGGCGCAACGGTCAGGGCCTGCCGTTCGGCGTAGGTCAGGCCGGCGTCCTTCTCGGGCGCCGCGGGGCGGAAGACGAGGACCGCGGCCAGGATCAGGGCCGCCGAGCCGGCGAAGGCATACGCGAAACGCGCCCGCCGGGCCCGCTTCCTCTCCCTGCGGGCGGCCTGGAGCCGGCTCAGCACCGACTCCCCGAAGCCCGGGGGAGCCTGGACCTTGGTCAGCTTGCCGAGAAGTTCATGCCCTTCCATGTTCGCTCACCTCGTGGTCGGCCGCGGCGTCCTCGCCGTACCGGGCCTTCTCCAGCTTGCGCCGGAGCTGCTCCCGGCCCCGGCTGATCCGGGCCTTGACCGTGCCGACCGGCCGGTCGATGATCTTGGCGATCTCCTCCTGGGAGAAGCCTTCCATGTCCTTGAGGACGACAGGGACGCGGTAGCGGGGATGGAGGGATGCCAGGGCCTCCCGGAGGTTGCGGACCAGGCCGGAATCGGCCGGGTCCTCGTAGCAGGTGCCGCTCGAGTAGTTGTTGGGGATATCCTCGAGGGGGACGGTGCTCATGCGCCTCGACCTGCGGCTCTCGGTCTTGGCCAGGTTCGACGCGATCGTGTAGATCCAGGACGACAGCGGGGCGATCGGCTTGTACCGGTCGGCCTTGAAATACACCCGGATGAAGGTCTCCTGGGCCAGTTCGACGGCCTTCTGATAGTCGCCTGTGAACTGATAGAGATAATTCACGATCCTGTCCTTATAAAGAGCCATGATCTGGCCAAACGCCCACTCATCGCCCTTCTGGACGCGCCGGATCAGCTCTTGTTCGTCCATTCTCCGTAGTCCTAAAACGCCGGTTTCCCCGGGAAAGTTACATCGGCGCCGCTACCATTATATCAATTCGCGCCCCGTTTGCCCGGAGGCCGGCCCGCGGACGGCGCGGACGGCCGGGCTGACAGACTGACGGTCCCGTGTTGCCTGGAGGGGGCGATTTATAAGAAAATGGGCCCGCAAAATGGAACTTAGCTCCATCCGAATCCGTCAACCAAGGTGAATTGAGTGGACTTGGAAGCGATCATCAGGGACTGCCTGGAGGGCAGCCAGGACGCCTGGAGAAGCCTGGTGGACGCGTATGCCAGGAGGATCTTTAGCATGGCCTATCAGTTCTGCGGCAGCCGGGAGGAGGCCGAGGACCGGACCCAGGAGGTCTTCCTCAAGCTTCACGGCGCCCTGCCGAAATACGATCCCGGCAAGAACTTCACGGCCTGGTTCCTGACCCTGGCCAAGAACCATCTCATCGACGAGTACCGCCGGACCAGGTGGGAAAAGACGCAGCGCGACGATTTCGACGAGCGCGTCCTGACCCAGGCGGCCGGCGGCGGCCCGGAGGAAAGCCTGGAAGCGAAAGAGACCAGGGCTCTCGTCTGGGCGGGGCTGAACAGCCTGTCGGCGGACATGCGGATGATCCTCATCCTGAGAGACCTGCAGGGGCAGAGCTACGAGGAGATCGCCGGGATCCTCGGGCTTCCCCTGGGGACGGTCAAGTCCCGCGTCAACCGGGCCCGGTTCCAGCTGGCCCAGGTCCTGAAAGATCGCCGGGGAGGCCTATCATGACGTGCGAACGGATCGAAGAGCTCCTGTCCGCCTATCTCGAGGGCGAGTTGGGGCCGGCCGGGAAGGCCGAGGTGGAGGCCCACCTCGCCGCCTGCCCGGCCTGCGCGGAGTTCGCCGGCCTGATGAAGGAAGGCCTGGAGGCCGCGGCCGGCTTCCCCGAGATCGAGCCGTCGCCGGCCCTGGTCGCCCGGCTCTACGCTATCCCGGAGAAGGCCCGGGAGCGGAAGAGCGCCGCCCGGACCGTCTTCGACTGGCTGACCCGGCCGTCGCTTCAGCCCGTCTACGCGGCGGCGACCGCCGTCCTCATCGTCCTGTCCTTCGTCCTCTTCCATCCGGAGGGCCAAGGCATCCGGAAGAGAATCGACGTCGGGCTGCACCGCGGCATCGGGACGGTCGAGAAGCTCTGGGCCGACGCCGGGACGCTCAAGGGCCAGGTCGGAGCCCTGACCGGCAACGTCATCAAGTCGTTCAACACCCTGGGCCTGCTCGGGGACAAGGAAGCAAAGAAATAACGTAAACGGAGGCAAAAGATGGAAGAGAAGCAAATCATGCCGCAGAGGCCGCTGAAGTCGCCCGGGTTCGCCGGGCTCCTGGGGATCTTTCCCTTCGGGGCCGGCGCGCTCTACAACGGGCAGTACACCAAGGCCCTGCTCCACCTGGTCATCTTCGCCGGCCTCGTCCACATGCAGGGGCGCGGCGGCGGGCAGCCGTTCCTGGGGCTGCTCCTGGCCGGCTACATCGTCTACCAGTTCTTCGACAACATCCAGTCGGCCAAGGCGATCAACGCGGCCGCGGCCGGCCAGGCGCCGGCGGGACAGGCGGTCGCGGAGCTGCCGGAGGCGTCGTCCGGGTCGATCTTCTGGGGAATCGTCCTCATCGTCCTGGGCGTCGTGCTCATCCTGGCCAATTTCGAGGTCCTGTCCTACGACCGGCTGTTCGATTTCTGGCCGGTCGCGGTCATCGTCGTCGGCTTCAAGCTCGTGTACGACTCGATGACCAGGTCCAGGCAAGATAAGTGACGGAGGCTCACATGGCAGATCATAAAAAGGGCAATTCCCTCGTCTGGGGCATCATCCTCATCGCCGTCGGCGTCCTCTTCCTGCTCCAGCAGCTCGACGTCGACATCTTCGACCAGGTCTGGCGGTTCTGGCCGGTCATCCTGATCATCTGGGGCGCCGACAAGCTCTGGCTCGGTCTCAAGGAGAGGAACAGGCAGGCCGAGAAGCCGGGCCCGGACAAGACCCATGAGATTTAAAGAGGTCGTCCTCGTCGTCTTCCTGATCCTCGCCGGCCTGGTCCTCTTCCAGGTCAAGACCGGGCATTGGAACTTCGACTGGGCCTGGAACTGGGACGGCGAAGGGCTCAGCCTGGTCGGCAAGGAGGTCACGGCCGAGGAGACTCAAACGATCGCGGCGCCGCTGCCGGCGGCGATCGAGATCGAGAACGGCCACGGCTGGGTCGAGGTCCGCGGCGCCGACCAGGACTTCGCCCAGCTGACCTTCAAGAAGGTCGTCTGGCGGCGGGACGAGGCCGCGGCCAGGGAACTCGCCGGCCGGATCAAATATACGGCGGCGACGGCCGCGGACACGCTGCACCTGGCCACCAACCGGGAGGAGTTCAGGCGGAAGAACTTCGAAACGGGCTTCGTTCTGACCGTCCCCCGGTCGATGGTCGTCCGGGTCACGAACGGCTACGGCGCCGTCCGGATCGAAGGCGTCAGGGAAGCCAAGGTCAACAACCGGCACGGCGAGGTCCTCGTCTCGAACATCGACGGGCCCTGCACCCTGGAGACGAGCCACGAGGACATCGAGGCCCGGGAGATCAAGGGCGCCTGCGGCATCCGCAACAGCCACGGCGACGTCCGGGCCGTCTCGGTCACCGGCGACCTGTCGGTCGAGACGAGCTACGCCCGCATCCGGGTCGAGGACGCCGGCGGCCGGGCCGACCTGCGCGGCTCGAATGCCGACATCGAGGCCCTGCGCGTCGCCGGCGCGGTGACGGCCGACAGCTCCTACGAGAAGGTCCATGTCGCCGACGTCGGCCCGGCCACGATCACCGGCCACAACATGGCCGTGTCGGCCGAGAACGTCCGGGGCGACCTGGACGTGCGGACGAGCTACGAGACCGTCAGGGCGACGGGCGTCCAGGGCAAGTTCACCGTCGAGGCGCACAACTCGGCGGTCGTCGGCCTGGACATCCAGGGGCCGGCGATCTCGGTCCGGACATCCTACGAGAACGTCTCGCTGGCCGGATTCGCGGCCGAGACGAGCGTCGTCGACCGCAACGGCAGCGTCAGCCTCGAGCCGCGGGCGCTCAAGGGCGGCCTGTCCGTCGACAACGAACACGGGTCGATCGTGCTCCTCTGGCCGCAGGGCGAACGGGCCCGGCTCGAGGCCCGGGCCAGGGGCGGCTCCGTCCACTGGGGCCTGCCCGACAAGCCGGACGTCAACGAGACGAACGGCACGGCGGTGGTCAAGGCCTTCTCGGCCGAAACGGCGGCGCCGCTCGTCATCCTGGCCACGGCCTACGACGATATCCGCATCGAGGAAGGCGCGCGCAAGTTCTAGCGCGGGTCGTCGGATAGATCAGGGGCCGGCGCCTTCGGGCGCCGGCCCTGAGCAAAGCCGAAGAGAGGGATTCTGTCGGAATCTGGAGAAGAACCGTTTTTCAGGCGTGCTTGGAACGGCAGGCGTGGATGCGCTGGGCGATGACCCCGTTGACCTTGATGTTGAAGAAGGAGATCAGGTTGGTCACGTCCTTCTTGTACTTCGTGACGTAGCGCACGAAGTCGGAGCGCTCCTTGAAGCGCAGGAGGTTCTCGAACTCCGTGATCGTGTCGTGGAGCTCGATGACGAAGTGGTTGATCGTCCGGTAGTGGGCGTTGATGTCGATGAGGTCGTGGCCGGAGAGCTTGGCGAAGTCGAGGTGGGGCGGCAGGCTCTGGAGGATGAGCAGGCCCTCGGTATGGAGCTCGTTGACCGAATCGCCGATCTCCTGGAAATACGACCCGAAGTCCTGGGCCTTCCGCAGCTTGACCCCGGCCCGCTCGGGCAGCCGCTCGAACTGGGCCTTGAGCGAGACGATGGCGTCCTTGATGCCGAAGTACTTGCGGACCGGGCTGTAGAGGTCCAGGAAATCGCGGCCGATGTAGATCTTGTCCTCGTAGCGGGTCAGGAGCTCCTTGGGCTCGTGGGTGTAGAACTTGATCTCGAAGCGCCGGCCGTCGGAGTCGCGCTCGCGCAGCCGGGCCAGGACGAGGCCGCCGTTCTGATCGATGAAATAGCTGCTGACGTCGACGAGGACCGAATACTCGGCCAGGTTCAGGACGATGGCCTCCTTGAGGTAATCGAGGAGGGGCTCGTGGCGGGTGATGAACTCGGTGATGCCCTCGTCCGGGGTCGGGTTGAGGACCGAGTAGCTGGGCGAGAGAAGGTAGAGGGCCGGGCCGCGGCCGAGCTCGAGGTGCAGGTTCTTGAGGACGCTCTGATAGAGGTCGTCGAGGAGAGCCGGCTTGAGCGGCGGCAGGCCGGCCGGATCCAGCTTGGCGAGTTCTTCGACTTCGTTCATGACTTCGCCCTCACTTCGAGCCGAGTTTAGCCCCGGCCGGGGGCGAAAGTCAACGGCAGACGGGGCCGCGGCGGAAGGTCCAGGCGTCCGAGGCGTAGCGGGCGGCCTCGATGGCCCGCACCGCGTCCAGGTCGGCGGGAGCGAGGACGAAGGGCTCGAGAGAGACCCCGAAGAAACCGGCGAACCCCTGGACCAGCGGGCCGATGGCCGCCTCGAAATCGACGGGCCGGCCGAGGGACTCGGAGAGCGAGGTCATGCCCAGGCTCTCGGAGGTCTCCCCCGGCCTGGAGACGGCGGCCAGCAGGGCTTCGTCCTTGTCGAGGATGATCGAGCCGTGCTGGAGGAAGAGCGGGCCGGTGCGCTTCTGGGCGCTGCCGACGAGCTTGCGCCCGCCGATCTCGATCTCGTCGCGGGCGGGGAAGGCGAAGCAGGGCATGGTCCCCTTGGCGTAGCCCGCCGGCGAAGATTCGGCCAGGCGGGCCGATACGCCCAGGCCGGCCAGTCCGGCCAGCAGGGCCCGGGAGATCAGGCGGTAGGAGTCGCGGAGGGTCTCGGTAAAGACCGAGGCGTCGGACGAGGCCATCGAGTAGGTCACCTCGCGGTCGTGCAGGACCAGCTTGCCGCCGGTCATGCGCCGAACGATATCGATGCCGTTGGCCCGGCAGAAATCGACGTCCACGACCCGGGCGGCGTCCTGGGAGTACCCCAGGGACGCTGTCGGCCGGGTCCAGCGGTAGAAGCGGAGGAAGGTCCGGGTCGAATCCGCCCGGGCGAGATCGAAAAGGCGCTCGTCGACGGCCATGTTCCAGGAGCCCGGAAGCGGGGCTGGCTCGACGATCAGCTGCCAGGTCTTCATGCGAGTAAAAAAATGGAGCGGGCAATGGGACTCGAACCCACAACACCCGGCTTGGGAAGCCGGTACTCTACCATTGAGCTATGCCCGCTCAACAGGCGCTGGGATTCTATCATAAAACCCGGCCAAGCCAAAACTCCGCTTCGTTGACAGGGCGGACGGGCCCCCCTATAATCCCGATAGGAACGTCCCTTCAGGGAGAATTGCCATGTCCGACGAATCCGCGAACCGCGCTGTGCCCTCCAACGCCGACCGGCCGACGGCCCACGGCGTCACCCGCCTGGGCTCGACCGTCGTCCTCACCGGGGACATCGAGGCCCACGAGGACATGCTCATCGAAGGCCGGGTCAACGGCAAGATCACCGTCCCGTCGGGGACGCTGACCGTGGCCAAGGGCGCCAAGGTCGAGGCCGAAGTCCGGGTGCGCGCCTTCATCCTCCACGGCGAGCTCAAGGGGACGGTCCGGGCCGGCGAAAAGGCCCTGATCGCCGAGACGGGCGAGATGAACGGCGACATCGTCACGCCCAAGATCACCATCGCCAACGGCGCCCGATTCTCCGGCGGCATCCGGATGAAGGAATAAAGAGGGGTGGGCTTGACCCCCTCTTGACGGCCCGGCCGGCCGGCACGGATAGATTGGAAAACAGGCAGCGCCCCGTCACGGAAGCGAGATGTCCCGCAGACCCGATTCATTCCTCCTGACCTCGGAGTTCGTCCCCAAGGGCGATCAGGTCCAGGCCATCGACAGTCTGACCGAGGGGCTCCGCTCGGGGGCCCGCCACCAGGTCCTCAAGGGCGTCACCGGCTCGGGCAAGACCTTCACGATGGCCAACATCATCGCCCGGGTCAACCGCCCGGTCCTGGTCATCTCCCACAACAAGACCCTGGCCGCCCAGCTTTACCAGGAGTTCCGCCGCTTCTTCCCCCGCAACGCCGTCGAGTACTTCGTCAGCTACTACGATTATTACCAGCCAGAGGCCTTCATCCCGGCCTCGAACACCTACATCGCCAAGGAAGCGACCATCAACGACGAGATCGACCGGCTCCGCCTCTGCGCCACGAACTCCCTGTTCGCCCGGCGCGACGTCATCATCGTCGCCTCGGTCTCGTGCATCTACGGCATCGGCGCGCCCGAGAACTACTACTCCATGAGCTTCTCCCTCACGGTCGGAGAGCCCCAGCCGCGCAAGGCGCTCCTCGAGAGGCTCGTGGCCGTCCAGTACGGGCGCGAAGAGGCCGATTTCAAGCGCGGCTCGTTCCGCGTCCGCGGCGACATCGTCGAGGTCTTCCCGAGCTACGAGGACGCGGCCTACCGCGTCGAGCTTGAGGACGGCCGGATCAAGGCCATCTCCGCCGTCGACCCGCTCCTCGGCAAGGTCCGGGACGAGCTCGACACGGTCATGATCCACCCCCGGACCTTCTTCTCGACCCCGGCCGAGACCCTGCGCTCGGCCGTCGCCGGCATCGAGGCCGAGCTCAAGGACCAGGTCGCCTTCTTCCAGGCCCGGGGCCAGGCCGTCGAGGCGGCCCGCATCGAGGAGCGGACCCTCTACGACCTGGAGATGCTGCGCGAGTTCGGCTACTGTCCCGGCATCGAGAACTATTCCCGCCACCTGACCGGCCGGGCCGCCGGCGAGCCGCCCTACACCCTGCTCGACTACTTCCCCGAGGACTTCCTGACCATCATCGACGAGTCCCACGTCACCGTGCCCCAGATCGGCGGCATGTACGCCGGGGACCGCTCCCGCAAGCTGACCCTGGTCGAGCACGGCTTCCGCCTGCCCTCGGCGCTCGACAACCGGCCCCTCGATTTCGCCGAGTTCGAGGCCCGCGTCGGCCAGACCCTCTACGTCTCGGCCACGCCGGGCCTGTTCGAGATCAAGCGCTCGCCCGGCCGCGTGGTCGAGCAGGTCATCCGCCCGACCGGGCTGACCGACCCGGAGATCGAGATCCGGCCCGTCCGCGGCCAGGTCGACGACCTCATGGCCGAGATCCGGGCCCGGGCCGGCCGCCGCGAGCGCGTCCTGGTCACGACGCTGACCAAGAAGATGGCCGAGGACCTGGCCCGCCATTACCACGAGCTCGGCCTGCGGGTCCGCTACCTCCACTCGGAGATCGAGACCCTCGACCGGGTCAATGTCCTGCGCGACCTGCGCAAAGGCCGGTTCGACGCCCTCATCGGCATCAACCTCCTGCGCGAGGGGCTGGACCTGCCCGAGGTCTCGCTGGTGGCCATCCTCGACGCCGACAAGGAGGGCTTCCTCCGCTCGGCCACGGCCCTCATCCAGACCTTCGGCCGGGCCGCCCGCAACGTCGCCGGCCGGGTCCTGCTCTATGCCGACACCATGACCGACTCCATGCGGCTGGCCATCGACGAGACGACCCGCCGCCGCCTGATCCAGCAGGACTACAACGCCGTCCACGGCATCACGCCGCAGTCGATCGTCAAGGGCATCGACGAGGTCCTGACCTCGGTCTACGAGCGCGATTACCTCGACTACACGCGCCTGCCCGAGGAGAAGGACATCCTCCTGTCGCCGCAGAGGCGCAAGAAGCGGATGGAGGAGCTGTCGCGGCTCATGAAGGAAGCCTCGGACGCGCTCGAGTTCGAGAAGGCCGCCGCCTGCCGCGACGAGCTGGCCAAGCTCAAGAAGCGAGAGCTCGAGCTGGGGCTCTAGGGGCTATAATAGGCTCGGGACGCGGCGCGCATGGCGGACTTCGACGAGCTCAAGGCGCGGGCGGCCGAGCTTCCGGCCAAGCCCGGCATCTACTTCTTCAAGAACGCGGCGGGCGAGGTCGTCTACATCGGCAAGGCCCGCTCCCTGCGCGACCGGGTCCGCTCCTACTTCCTGGCCAACCCCGACTTCAAGGTCCGCAACATCATCCGCGAGACGGCGGACATCGACTTCATCCTGACCGGCTCGGAAAAGGAAGCGGCCTTCCTGGAGAACAACTACATCCAGCAGCACCAGCCGCGCTTCAATCTCCGTCTCAAGGACGACAAGAGCTTCCCCTACCTGAAGATCACGGCCGGCGAGACCTGGCCGGGCGTCTATTTCAGCCGCAAGGTCGAGCCCGACGGCTCGCGCTATTTCGGTCCGTTCAGCCCGGCCGGCCGGGCCCGCTCGTCCATCCACCTCGTCAACAGGCATTTCCTCGTCCGCGGCTGCGAGGAGGCCGTCTTCCGCGGCCGCAAGCGCCCCTGCCTGGAGTATGAGCTCAAGCTCTGCTCGGCGCCCTGCGTCGGATTTGTCTCCGAGGCCGACTATCGCGAGAACGTCGAGAACGCCTGCCTCTTCCTCGAAGGCCGCCTGCCCGAGCTGGCCCGGACCCTCAAGGCCCGCATGGAGCGGGCGGCCGCCGAGGAGAAGTTCGAGGACGCGGCCCGCTGGCGCGACCTCCTGCGGACGATCGAGGACTACCGGGACCGCCCCGGCGCGATCTCCACGGCCCTCGAGGACCAGGACGTCGTCGGCCTGGCCCGCGAGGGGGGCCGGGCGGCGGCCTACGTCTTTTTCATGCGCAAGGGCAAGATCCGTAACTCGGCGGCCGGGATAGCCGCCGGCCCCGCGGACGCCTCAGACGCCGCCATCCTGGGCAGGTTCCTGGCCGGCTTTTACGCCGGCCGCGAGCTGCCGCCGCGCCTGCTCCTGCCTGCGGCGCCGGACCAGGCGGCGGGCCTTTCGTCGCTGCTCGGCTGGGCCGAGGTCCGGGTCCTTGTCCCCCGCAGCGGCAGGAACCTCAAGCTGGTCGAAATGGCCGGCCGCAACGCGGAGGCCTTCCTCCGCAAGCAGGCCGGCGAGGCCGGACCGCTCGAGGAGCTGCAGACCGCGCTCGGGTTGCCCGCCCCGCCCCGGCGGATCGAGGGCTTCGACATCTCCAACACCGGCGGCGAGGAGTCGGTCGGCTCGCTCGTCGTCTTCCGGGACGGCCGGCCCGACAAGGACGCCTACCGCAAGTTCCTCATCCGGACGGTCGAGGGATCGAACGACGTCGCCAGCCTGGCCGAGGTCGTCACCCGGAGATACCGCAAGGTCCTCGACGAAGGGATGCCCCTCCCCGACCTGGTCATGGTCGACGGCGGCAAGCCCCAGCTCGGGGCGGCCGAGCAGGCGCTGGGCTCGCTCGGGCTTTCGCAGGTCCCGCTCGTGGCCATCGCCAAGAAAGAGGAGATCCTCTACACGCCCGCGCACCGGGAAGGGATCCGTCTCGACCGGACGGCCGGGGCGCTGAAGCTCGTCCAGGCCGTCCGCGACGAAACACATCGCTTCGCCATCACGTTCCACCGGGGCCGCCGGGAGAAAAAGAGCTTCGAGTCCGTCCTCGACGGCATCCCCGGCCTCGGCCCGAAGAAGAAGGCGGCGCTCCTGGCAAAATACCAGGATCTCGATCTGGTCTTGAAGGCCGAGCCGGCCGAGCTCGCGTCCATCCTCGGGGAGAAGCCTGCGGCCGCGGTAAAGGAAAGATTGGGCGCCTTGGCTAAGCCAAGCTGAAGATATCAAATAATTTGCCGGTTAGCTCCAGTTCGGCAAAAGGGACTATCCGCGGTTTTTCAGGCAAAAAGGACGGAAAAGCGCTCCGTTCGATGAGCCGGTCAAGTCCGGACCGGCCGCGAGCCGGGGCCTGCTCAGAGGATGATCCGGACGAGCCAGCTCAGGGCCACCGCCACTGTGATGCTCAGTCCGGCCGAAACGAAAGCCCATTTCTTCCCGATCTCCTTCCACAAGATGGCGAACGTGGACAGGCACGGGATGAAGAAGCTGATGAAGACGGTGAAGACGACGACCTGCTCGCGGCTGATGGCCGAGAGCACGTTCGAGTAATCGACGCCGAGCGCCTGGAGCATCATGATGAGCGACAGCTCCTTGCGCAGGAAGCCGAAGACGAGGGTCACCCCCAGCTCGTGCGGCAGGCCCAGGCCCTTGACGACGAGCGGCGCCAGGACGTCGTTGATCCAGCGGTCTGCGTGAAAATAGACGAGCAGGCTCAGGACCAGGCTGCCGCCGATGAGCAGGGGCCAGGCGAACTTGACGAACGAGAGGACCTGGAGCCAGGTCTTGCTGAGCATGGCGCCGAGGCGCGGCGCCTTGAGCGACGGGATCTCCAGGATCAGGCCGGGCGACGGCTCCCTGATGAACCGGCTGACGATCCGGCCGACCAGGGCCACGACCAGGATGTTGGCCGCGTAGAAGCCCACGGCCCAGAGCGGCCCCAGATAGAAGGCCACCAGGGCCAGGACGATCGTCGTCCGGGCCGAACAGGGGATGAAGGGGATCAGGATCGAGGTCAAGACCCGGTCCCGCCGGGACTCGAGACCGCGGGCCGAGACGATGGCCGGGACGTTGCAGCCGAAGCCCAGGATGAACGACGGCACCGATCTGCCGTGCAGCCCGATCCGGTGCATGAAGGCGTCGAGGAGGAAGCCGGCCCGGGCCAGGTAGCCGCTGTCCTCGAGCGCCGCCATGAGGAAAAGAAGCGGCAGGAAGTACGGCAGGACGATGCCGACGCCGCCGCCGACGCCCTGGACCAGCCCCTCCGCGAGATAGAACGGCAGGCCGTGCCCGAGACGCGCCGCGAGCGCCGATCGGAGCCCGTTGAAGGGTTTGAGGACGAGCGCTTCGAGGGGGCTCCCGATCCTGAAGATGACGAAGAAAAAGGCCAGGAACACCGCCGCCAAGATGATGTAGCCCAGAACGGGATGCATGAGGACCGCGTCGATCTTCTTGTCCCAGGTCACGCGCCGGCCATGGCGGACGCGGCTCGTGGCTTCGGCCAGCTTCATGGCCAGGTGGTGGCGTT
Source organism: Acidobacteriota bacterium (assembly GCA_039683095.1). NCBI lineage: Bacteria > Pseudomonadati > Acidobacteriota > Acidobacteriota bacterium. Next base: position 21,113 of record JBDKSB010000012.1, read on the forward strand.
CGGCCGAGACGACCTCGTAGGCCGGCGCGCCGCGCCGCCGTTCGAGGATCCCGCTGGCGCGGTCGACGGCCGCCTGGACGCCCGGCTCGATCTCGCCCAGGTACCCGGCGCAGGCCTGTCCGGCCGTTTCGATGAGCTTCGCGGCGACGAAGCGCGGGCTGGCGGCGACCGGGAAGGACGGCGGCAGGGCCCGCTCCACCCCGGCGACGACCTCCTCGACGTCGTCCGAGAACTTGAGTGGACGCGGCGCCTGCCCCTTGTCGAGGACCTCGAAGGCCCGGTCCAGCAGCTCCCGGACGCCGCGCCCGTAGGCCGCGATCGTCGGCACGACGGGCACGCCCAGGAGCCGCTCCACCCCGGCCGCGTCGATCTCGATGCCCTTGCGCTCGGCCACGTCGATCATGTTGAGAGCGACGACCAGGGGCCGGCCCAGCTCGATGAGCTCGAGGGTCAGCTCGAGGCCGCGGCAGAACGTCGAGGCGTCGACGACGTTGATGACGAGGTCCGGCCGCTCCGAGAACAGATGGGTCAGGGCCACCTGCTCGGACGGGTCCGTCGGACAGAGGCAATAGGTCCCCGGCAGGTCGACGATATCGAGCGACCGGCCTGCCACGACGACGCGGCTGTGGGTGTGCTTGACGGACGTGCCGGGGAAATTCGAGGTCTCGGCCTTGGGCCCGGCGATGGAATTGAACAGCGTGCTCTTGCCGCCGTTCGGCTGCCCGACGAAGACGACGGTCGGGACCTCAGGACGGCTCATGGGCGGGTTCGACGAGGATCTTCTGGGCCACGCCGCGGCTCAGGGCGACGGTCGTGTCCGAGGTGCGGTTGCGGACGAGCAGCGGCCCCCGGAGGATGGCCCGGCCGTCGAGCTGGATGAGGTCGTCCTTGTGGAAGCCGAGGGCCATCAGGCGGCGGCGAACGCCTTCCCGGCCGCGAAGGTCGACGATCCGCAGGGGCAGTCCGGGCGGGGCCTCGAGCAGGTTCATTCCTTCTCCGACGCGTAATCTATCAGAACTTTCGGCGGGAATAAAGGCGATCGCCTCCGTCCCCCGGCTCATCGCCTAATTCCTACTATTTTTATAGTGTTTTTCGGCGGGCCCGTCGATCCTCCGCGGGTTCCGTGGAATTCCGTCTGAAAATGGGACATAATATCCTTTTCGAGCTTCCCGAAAGGAGACGATCGCCATGTCCCGCAACCGCAGCCGTTATCGCGTCCCGATACTTCTGGCGGCCCTCGCCGCCCTCCTCCTCGTCCGGCCCGCCGCGGCCGACGAGGGCATGTGGCTCTTCAACAAGCCGCCCAAGGACATCCTCCTGAAGAAGTACGGCTTCGCCGCGACCCCGGAGTTCATGGACCACCTCCGGCTGGCCTCGATCTCCTTCGGCGGGGCCTCGGGCTCGTTCATCTCGCCGGACGGCCTGGTCCTGACCAACCACCACGTCGGCCAGGGCGCGATCCAGAACCTGTCCACGAAGGACCGCGACCTCATGAAGACCGGCTTCTACGCCCGGACCCGGGCCGAGGAGCTCAGGGTGCCAGGCATGGAGTTGCGCGTCCTGGTCGGCATCGAGGACGTCACCGACAAGGTCCTCGGCGCCGAGAAGCCCGGCATGGGCCCGGTCGAGGCCGCCGAGGCCCGCCAGAAGGTCGTCGCCGGCCTCGAGAAGGACGCCGGGGCCGGGGAAGGCCTCCGCGGCGTCGTCGTCACGCTCTACTCCGGCGGCATGTACCATCTCTACACCTACCGGGTCCACAACGACGTCCGGCTGGTCTTCGCGCCCGAGTACGCCGCCGCGTTCTTCGGCGGCGACCAGGACAACTTCACCTACCCGCGCTACGATCTCGACATCACCCTCTTCCGCATCTACGAGAACGGCCGGCCCTACAAGAGCGATCAGTTCATCAAGTGGTCGTCGGCCGGCGTCCGCGAGGGCGACCTGGTGCTCTGCTCCGGCCATCCAGGGTCGACCGGCCGCCTCCTGACCACCAGCCAGCTCGAGTTCCTGCGCGACACGAGCTATCCCTTCAACATCGCCAACCTCAAGCGCCGCCAGGCCTACATGCACGCCTACGCCGCCAGGGGCGAGGAGCAGAAGCGCGTCGCCCTGCGCAACCTCTTCGGCATCGAGAACAGCCTCAAGGCGACGACCGGCTACCAGTCGGGCCTGCTCGACCCCGCCCTGATGGCCAAGAAGCAGAAAGAAGAGGCGGCCCTGCGCGCCCGCGTGGCCCAGGACCCGGCCCTGGCCAAGGAGTTCGGCCCGGCCTGGGACGAGATCGCCGCCGCCGAGAAGGCCTATGCCGCGATGTTCAAGCCCCTGGCCTTCTTCGAGCGGGCCAACGGCTTCTACACGGCCTACTTCGCCATCGCCCGCAACATCGTCCGGCTGGCCCTGGAGAAGCCCAAGCCCAACACCGAGCGGCTGCGCGATTTCCGCGACGCCTCCCTGGCCTCGGTCGAGCGGGGCATCCTCTCCCCCGCCCCGATCTACGACGAGTTCGAGGCCGTCAAGCTCGGCGACTCCCTGGCCCAGCTCCAGGAGGAGCTGCCGGACATGATCGAGGTCCGCTGGATCCTGGCCGGCCGCTCGCCCCAGGACGCGGCCCGCGAGCTCGTCGCCGGCACGAAGCTCAGGGACATCGAGTTCCGCAAGAAGCTCCTGGAGGGCGGGGCCGAGGCCGTTTACCAGTGCCAGGATCCGATGATCAAGCTGGCCCTGCTCGTCGACCCGGTCTCGCGCGGCCTGCGGGCCGGCTACGAGAAGAAGGTCGAGGCGGTCGAGACCGTCAACGGCGCCCGGATCGCCAAGGCCATGTTCAAGCTCGAGGGGACGTCCATCCCGCCCGACGCCACCGGCACTCTGCGGCTCAGCTTCGGGGCGGTCAGGGGCTACGTCGAGAACGGCAGGAAGGTCCCCTACCGGACGACCTTCGCCGGGCTCTACGGGAAGTCGGCCCAGGCCGGCAACAAGGACCCCTACGAGCTGCCGGCCAGCTTCCTGGCCAGGAAGGCCGCCGTCAACCCCGCGGCGCCGGTCGACTTCGTCTCGACGGCCGACTCGATCGGCGGGAACTCCGGCTCCCCCCTGGTGAACCGGAAAGGCGAGTTCGTCGGCGTCCTGTTCGACGGCAACATCCAGTCGCTGCCGACGCGGTTCGTCTACGAGGACAGCATCTCGCGGTCGGTCATGGTCGACTCCCGCGGCATCATCGAGGCCCTGCTCAAGATCTACGACGCCAAGCCGCTCGTCGACGAGATCCTCGGGCGGAAATAGGCGGCCCGCTGGGGACGGCCCCCGCCGCGCGGGACGGGCTCAGTAGAGGACGGCGGCTTCGCCGAGCGCGGCGACACGCTTGTCGAGCCAGGCGATGATCAGGTCGCGCCGGGCCAGCACGGCCGCGATCTCGTCGCCGTTCAGGTATTCGCCGGCCGTCGCCCGGAGGCTCTCCCCGGTCAGGCCCTTGAGGGCCTCGACGAACGTCCGGGGCAGGCTGGCCATGATGAAGGTCGGCCCTTCCCGGAATTTCTCGTCGTAGATGAGCTTCCTTTTCGTCGCGAACGACCGGGAGTGGTCGATGAGGAACATCCGCCAGTCGTCGGTGACGAGGTAGTTCCTCTGGTGGCGGTCGATGTTGTAGATGAGGTTGTCGAAGGCCCGCTGCAGGCAGAGGTCCCGGGCGAACGCGGCGGCCCTGGCCGGCGGCGGGACGAGCTTCTTCTTCATGATCGTTTCCAGGCTCTGCCAGTATTCGACCCAGACCTGGCACGACCCGCGGTCGTTCCGGAACTCCCGCTCGACCGTGGGCGGGACCATGTGGAGGCCCAGGGCGCGGCTCAGTCGGTAGGCGGCGATCTCGCCCTTCCAGGTCTCCCTGAACCCGGCGACCCTCTCCCCGAGCGCGTTCTTCCACAGGGCTTTGTGCCGGATCCCGTCCTTCTCGAGCGTCAGCTCCCAGGGACTGGTCACGGCCAGGGGCCCGGTCAGCTGCTTCTGGCCGACGACCGCGGCCGTCTTGAGGAAATCCTCCCACCTGTCGTAGCCGGCCTGTTCGGCGGCGGTGAACTGGGCCGTCAGGCTGGCGCCGGCTGACAGGGCCGCGACGGCCGCGAAGACAAGGATCGATCTTTTCATGGCCCTTCCCTCCCCCCGTCACTTTGCTCCGGCCGGAGTGTAAGCCGGGAACGGCGGCCCTGTCAACAGGGAAAGGGACGGGCGGACCGAAGACGGGCAAATTGACTTCCCGGGGCCTTTTTGCTAATTAATGGTAAATGTACAAGTGGATTTACCGCAAGATCTTCGGCAGCGATAACGACCGCACCCTTCGCCTGATCCGGCCCCTTGTCGCCGCCATCAACGATCTCGAACCCCGCATCCAGCCCCTGACCGACGACGGGCTCCGGGCCAAGACGGCCGAGTTCAAGGAAAAGCTGGCCCAGGGCGCCTCCCTCGACGACATCCTGCCCGAGGCCTTCGCCGTCGTCCGCGAAGCCTCCCGCCGGACGACCAGGATGCGCCACTTCGACGTCCAGCTCATCGGCGGCATCGTCCTCCACCAGGGCATGATCTCCGAAATGAAGACGGGCGAGGGGAAAACGCTCGTCGCCACCCTGCCGGCCTACCTCAACGCCCTGAGCGGCCGCGGCGTTCATATCGTCACCGTCAACGACTACCTGGCCAAGCGCGACACGGAGTGGATGGGCGCCATCTACCGCTTCCTCGGCCTGACCGTGGGGACCATCCAGCACGACCTCGGCGACGCCGAACGCTACACGGCCTACCGTGCCGACATCACCTACGGCACGAACAACGAGTTCGGCTTCGACTACCTCCGCGACAACATGAAGTTCCGCCTGGCCGACCTGGCCCAGCGGGAGTTCAACTACGCCATCGTCGACGAGGTCGACAGCATCCTCATCGACGAGGCCCGGACGCCGCTGATCATCTCCGGCCCGACCAACGAGTCGACCCAGCTCTACACCCGGGTCGATTCCGTCGTCCGCCGCCTGCAGAAAGACAAGCACTTCACCCTCGACGAGAAGAGCCGGACGGTCTCCATCCAGGAGGCCGGCGTGGCCGAGGCCGAGCGGGCCCTGGGTGTGTCGAACCTCTACGACATGGCCAACATGGAGTACGTCCACGCCGTCAACACGGCCCTCAAGGCCCATCACCTGTTCAAACTGGACGTCGACTACATGGTCCAGGACGGCAAGGTCGTCATCGTCGACGAGTTCACCGGCCGGCTCATGCCCGGCCGCCGCTACAGCGACGGGCTGCACCAGGCCCTGGAGGCCAAGGAGCGGGTCAAGGTCGAGGAGGAGAACCAGACCCTGGCCTCGGTTACCTTCCAGAACTACTTCCGCATGTACAAGAAGCTGGCCGGCATGACCGGCACGGCGGCCACCGAGCGGGAGGAGTTCCGCCACATCTACGGTCTCGACGTCATCGAGATCCCGACCAACAAGACGCTCATCCGCCTGGAGAACCCGGACGTCATCTACCGGACCTCCGAAGAGAAGTGGCAGGCCGCGGTCGAGGAGATCGCCGATCTCAACAAGACGGGCCGGCCGGTCCTCGTCGGCACGATCTCGATCGAGAAATCCGAGCACCTCAGCAGCCTGCTCCGCCGGCGGAACATCCGCCACGTCGTTCTCAACGCCAAGTACCACGAGATGGAGGCCCAGATCATCGCCCAGGCCGGCCGCGTCGGGGCCGTGACCATCGCCACGAACATGGCCGGCCGCGGCGTCGACATCCTGCTCGGCGGCAACCCCGAGTTCCTGGCCAGGGAGCAGCTCAAGCGCGGGGGCGGCGACCCGTCCAAGGTCCCGCCCGGGCAGCTCGAACAGGTCCTCCGGGAGGTCAGCGCGGTGACTCAGAAGGAGCACGAGGCCGTGGTCGCCCTCGGCGGCCTGCACGTCCTCGGCACGGAGCGCCACGAGGCCCGGCGCATCGACAACCAGCTCCGCGGCCGCGCCGGCCGCCAGGGCGATCCGGGCTCGTCCCGCTTCTACCTCTCGCTCGAGGACGACCTGATGCGCATCTTCGGCAGCGAGCGCATTTCCGGGCTCATGGCCCGGATCGGCATGAGCGAAGGCGTGCCCATCGAGCACCCCATGATCAGCCGGGCCATCGAGCGGGCCCAGAAGCAGGTCGAGGGCCAGAACTTCACCGTCCGCAAGCACCTCCTCGAATACGACGACGTCATGAACAAGCAGCGCGAGACGATCTACGGCCAGCGCCGCAAGATCCTCGAGGGGGCCGACCAGCGGGACTACTTCCTCGGCCTCATCGACAGCCTCGTCGAGTGGATGCTCGACACCCACGCCAACAAGGATGCCGCGCCCGAGGAGTGGAACCGCGAGGGCCTGCGCCAGGCCGTCCTGGCCCAGTTCGGCGTGGACGTCGAGACCCTGGGGATCGACTGGGCCACGGTCAGCCCCGGCGGGCTGAGGGACGCGATCGTCAAGGCCCTGACGGCCGCATACGAGGCCAAGGAGAAGCAGCTCGGCCCGTTCATGCGGGAGTTCGAGCGGATGATCCTCCTCCAGGTCATCGACTCGCAGTGGAAAGACCATCTGCTCGAGATGGACCATCTCAAGGAAGGCATCGGGCTGCGGGGCTACGGCCAGAAGGACCCTCTCATCGAGTACAAGAAGGAGGGCTTCGAGATGTTCCAGTCCATGCTCGACCGGATCGAGGAGGACGCGGTGCGCTACGTCTTCCTCATCCAGCCGGTCATCGACCAGCCGGCGCCGGTGCGGCGCCAGACGCCGGTCTACTACCAGCAGCCCACGGGGCCCTCGGGCCAGCGGTCCAGGCAGGCCCGGGCCATGATCCCGGGCAAGCGTCACAAGCACTGATCCAGGGAGCCAAGGAGGAGCCATGCTCGACGACAAGATCAGGGAAGCCCTCACCTTCGACGACGTTCTCATCCTGCCGGCCAAGTCCGACGTCGCGCCCGCCCAGGCCGTGGTCACCACCCGGCTGAGCCGCCACATCACCCTCAACATCCCCGTCGTCAGCGCGGCCATGGACACCGTGACCCTGTCGCGGATGGCCATCGCCCTGGCCCAGCAGGGCGGCCTCGGCGTCATCCACCGCAACATGTCCATCGAGAGCCAGGCCGAGGAGGTCGACAAGGTCAAGCGGCACGAGAGCGGCATGGTCGTCGAGCCCATCACCCTGCGGCCCCAGGACACGGTCGGCCGGGCCCTCGAGGTCATGAGGGAGCACCACATCTCCGGCCTGCCCATCACCGACGGATCGAACCAGCTCGTCGGCATACTGACCAACCGCGACATCCGCTTCGAGAGCCGCCTGAGCCTGCCGGTCGAGAAGATCATGACCCGCAAGCTCGTCACCGTCCCGGTCGGGACGTCGCTCGAGGACGCCGAGAAGGTCTTCCACGAGCACAAGATCGAGAAGCTCCTCGTCGTCGACGAGGGCTACCACCTCAAGGGCCTGATCACCTACAAGGACATCCTCAAACGCATCCAGTATCCCGACGCGGCCAAGGACAGCCTGGGGCGGCTGAGGGTCGGGGCCGCCGTCGGCGTCGGCGCCGATTTCCTCGACCGGGCCCGGGCCCTGGTCGCGGTCAAGTGCGACGTCATCGTCGTCGACAACGCCCACGGCCATTCGCGGCGCGTCCTCGACACCGTCCGGACGCTCAAGAAGGAGTTCCCGAACCAGGAGATCATCGCCGGCAACATCGGCACGGCCCGGGCGGCCGAGGAGCTCGTCGACCTCGGCGTCGACGCGGTCAAGGTCGGGGTCGGGCCCGGCTCGATCTGCACGACCCGGATCATCACCGGCGCCGGCATCCCCCAGGTCACGGCCATCGCCGACGTCTACGAGGTGACGGGGAAGGCGGGCATCCCGCTCATCGCCGACGGCGGCATCAAGTACTCCGGCGACGTGACCAAGGCCATCGCGGCCGGCGCGGACACGATCATGCTCGGCAACCTGCTGGCCGGGACCGAGGAGGCCCCGGGCGAGGTCGTCATGTACCAGGGCCGGGCCTACAAGATGTACCGGGGCATGGGCTCGATCGCGGTCATGAAGGAGGGCAAGAGCAGCGACCGCTACCAGCAGGACCTGCAGCCCACCGCCGCCAAGCTCGTCCCCGAGGGCATCGAGGGCCGGGTCCCCTACAAGGGCAGCACCACGGTCATCGTCCAGATGCTCGTCGGCGGGCTCAAGGCCGGCATGGGCTACGCCGGCTGCCGGACGATCGAGGAGCTCAAGGCCAACGCCCGCTTCATCAAGATCACCCAGGCCTCGCTCAAGGAGAGCCACGTCCACGACGTGGTCATCACCCAGGAGGCGCCGAACTATCATCTCGACTGAGCGCTGACGGAACGCTCGAAAGGGGGGGCGATGTCCGACTACGCGATCAAGACCGTTCTGGCCGTTGTGCTTCTGGGGACGGGCCTCTGCGCCTTCCTGGCCATGATGGCCCGATTCGGCCGGCCGGGAGACGAAGCCCGGTCGGAACGGCTCCGCCGGCTCCACAAGAAGGCCGGCTGGGCCTTCGTCGTCATCCTGGCGCCTCTGGCCGCCCTGGGCGCGAACTTCCTGGTTGAGATAGGCGACGGCCTCCCGACCCGCGGCGCCTTCCATTTCGTCCTGGCCGCCGGGCTGGTCGCCGTCCTGCTGGTCAAGCTCCTGATCGTCAAGGCCTACCGCCAGCAGCTTCGCTTCGCGCCCGCCCTGGGCATGACGGTCTTCGCCCTGACCCTGGTCATCTTCCTGATCACGGCGGGGTATTTCGTCCTGATCAAGCTCCTTTGACCTCGGCGATGCGGTTGCCCTCCCCCATCAGGACGACCTTCGGCCCGAACGTTTCCATCTCGTTCTCGTCCATGTAGCCGTAGGCGGCGATGATGACGATGTCCCCCACCGAGACCTTGTGGGCCGCGGCGCCGAAGACCCCGACCTGCCGCGAGCCCTTCTCGCCGCGGATGATGTAGGTCGTGAAGCGCTTGCCGTTGGTGACGTTCCAGACCTCGATCCGCTCGTAGGGCCGCAGCCCCGCGGCCGTCATGACCTCCTCGTCGAGGGACAGGCTGCCCTCGTACGCGACATCGACCAGGGTGACCGTGGCCCGGTGGACCTTGGAACGCAGGAAGGCTCTGAGCATGGGATCCTCCTCAGGCGTGAAGCCGGACGTTGTCGATCAGGCGGGTCGCCCCGACGAAGACGGCCAGGGCCAGGAGGACCTCGCCGCGGAGCTCGGCGACGGGCTCGAGCGTCTCCGGATCGACGGCCTCGACGTAGTCGATCCGGGCCAGCGGCTCGCCCTCGATGACCGAGCGGACGCCCGCGACCAGCCTGGCCCCGTCGCTCTCCCCCGCCGCGACGGCCTTCTCCGCCCAGCGCAGCGCGGTCGAGAGGACCAGGGCGGCTTTCCGCTCCGCGGGCGAAAGATAAGCGTTCCGCGAGCTCAGGGCCAGGCCGTCGGGCTCGCGCACGAGCGGACAGGCCACGACATCGACGTCGAGGTCGAGGTCCCGGGCCAGCCGCCGAACGATCACGAGCTGCTGGGCGTCCTTGGCCCCGAAGTAAGCGCGGTCGGGAGCGACGATGTTGAAGAGCTTGAGGACGACCGTCGCCACGCCCCGAAAGTGCCCGGGCCGGGACCCGCCGCAGAGCCGGTCCTGAAGATCCTCGACCTGGACATAGGTCCGGAAGCCAGCCGGGTACATCTCCGCGGCGTCGGGATGGAACAGGGCCTCGACGCCCGCCTGACGCAGGCAGACCGCGTCCTTGTCCAGGTCCCGGGGATACTTCTGGAAGTCCTCTTTCGGGCCGAACTGGGCCGGGTTGACGAAGATGCTGACGACCGTGACGTCGTCCCTCTCCCTCGACGCGCGGACCAGGCTGAGGTGCCCTTCGTGGAGGCAGCCCATGGTCGGGACGAGGCCGATCCGCTTCCCTTCCCGGCGCCACCCGCGGCAGAGGGCCTTCATCTCGGCGACGGTCTTGACGATGGTCATTTCCTGACCCTCCTCTTCGAGGCCGCGGCCGCCGCCTTCGCCAGCTCGTCCGCCACCTCGGGCTTGATATGGTAGGAGGTTTCGTCGTCGGGGAAGCGTCCGGCCCGGACGTCCCCGGCGTAGGCCGCCACGGCCCCGCTGATGACGCCGTGGATGTCGGCGTAGGCGCGGACGAACCTGGGCATGTAGCCGGTCGAGAAGCCCAGCATGTCGTGGATAACGAGGACCTGGCCGTCGCAGGCCGGGCCGGCCCCGATGCCGATCGTGGGGATGCGCACGGCCCGGGTGACCTCGGCGCCGACCTCGATCGGCACCGATTCGACGACGACGGCGAAGGCCCCGGCCCGCTCGAGGTTCCGGGCGTCCTCGACGATGCGCCGAGCCTCCTCGACGGCCGCGCCGCGGACCCGGAAGCGGCCGAGGCGATGGATGGATTGGGGCGTCAGCCCGACGTGGCCCATGACCGGGATCTCGGCCTCGACCATGGCCTCGACGAGCTTCAGCCGCTTCTTCGACGCCCCCTCGATCTTGACCGCCGCTGCGCCGCCCTCCTTGATGAACCGGGAGGCGTTGCGGATGGTCTCGTCGGCGCTCAGGTGGAACGAGAAATAGGGCATGTCGCCGACGACCAGGGCCCGCCGGACCGCCCGGGTCACGGCCCGGGTATGGTGGATCATCTCGTCCATGGTCACGGGCACGGTGTTCTCGTAGCCCAGCACGACCATGCCCAGGGAGTCCCCGACGAGGACGATGTCGACGCCGGTCTCGTCCAGGATCTTGGCCGTGGGATGATCATAAGCCGTCAGGCAGACGATCTTTGGGCCCCCGGCCTTCCGGGCCTGGAGCAGGGGGATGGTGACGCGTTCGTCGGGCGAGTTGGCCATTGTCCGTCCTTTCTCCCCATCCCGCCTGGCGCGGGATTGAGGTAAAGTCTGTCGCCGCCGCGAAATGTCCGGTCCCGGGGCGGACGCGCCGCCTCCGGGCCTCATCCGGGAACTATATTCTACGCCTTTCAGCCTTTTTTTGCGCCCTTGCCCCCGTAGCTCTGGGGGACGTAGTAGAGCGAGGCCTTCTTCATGTCGCGCAGCTGGTCGAGGAGGTCGAGGACGTCCTCCTCCCGGCCGAAGTCGATGTCGTCGGCCTTGACCACGAGCAGGGGCGCCCCCTGGTAGTTGAAGAAGAAATAGTCGAAGGCCTCGACGATGTCCTCGAGGTACTTTTCGGAGATGTTCTTCTCGATCGAGTCCCCTTCCCTGGCGACGCGCCGGACGAGCGAGCCAAGCGAGATCTGCAGGTAGATGACGAGGTCGGGCTTGGGGACGCGCTCGGCCAGGATGCCGTAGATCTTCTCGTAAACGAGCAGCTCGTCGTCCGAGAGGGTCTGGTAGGCATAGATCTTGTCCTTCTCGAAAAGGTAGTCGCAGATGATCCGGTCGACGAACAGGTCCCTCTGGAGGAGGCGGACCTGCTGGTTGTAGCGGTTGGCCAGGAAGACGAGCTGGGTCAAGAAGGCCGAGCCCTCGCGCTCGTTGTAGAAATCCTTGATATAGGGGTTGCCGACGTTGTCCAGGATAACCTTGCCGCCGATCCGCTGGGCCAGGACGTTGGCCAATTGGGTCTTCTTGGACCGGAAGACGCCCTCGACGGCGATATGCTTGAACGGGACCTCGAGCGCGCTCTTCATACCCATCTTGAAATCGATTAGGTTATAACCGAACTCTGACTGTAAGTCAACGGCCGCCGGGGGCCCGGGCAGGTCCCTGCCGGGCTCAAGCCTGGGTCTTGGGCTGCTGGGGGACGACGATCCAGGCGATGATGTAGAAGAAGGTCATCGGGAACAGGGCCGTCACCAGGGTCAGGCCGACGCAGAGCAAGCGGACGATCGAGACGTCGACGTCGAAGTACTCGGCCAGGCCGCCGCAGACGCCGCCGAGCATCTTCTGGCTGACTGAACGATAAAGCCTTTTGGCCATTGCGCGTTCCTCCTCTCTTGGGGCTCGCGGTCCCCGTTCACCTGATTATACGAGAATCGCATCCTTTTCGCCCGGAAAAGGAAAGAAAATGTCACCACGCAGCGCCTTGACTCCGGGAGCGCCTCCGGTTACGATTGAGAGGGTTATTTTCATCTCCGGAAAGGACGTCATCATGAACGGTTGGACCGGACGATTCCTGCGGGTCAACCTGACCACAAGAACCTATAAAACGGAGCCCTTCAGCGAGGATTTCGCGCGCAAATGGATCGGCGGCCGGGGCTTCGCGGTCAAGATCCTGTTCGACGAGCTCGCCCCCGGCATCGACCCCCTCGGCCCGGACAACAAGTTCATTGTCGCCCTCGGCCCCATCGCCGGCATCCCGGCCCCCAACACAGGGAAAGCGGTCGTGGCCGGCAAGTCGCCGAGCACGGGCGGCTACGGCGACGGCAACCTCGGGACCCGGGTCGCCGAGCAGCTCCGGAAGGCGGGCTACGACGTCCTGATCGTCGAGGGCCGGGCCGCCTCCCCGACCATGCTTTACATCGAAGACGACAAGGTCGAGTTCCTGCCGGCCGACGCGGTCTGGGGCAAGGGCACCTACGAGACGAACGACTGGATCTACGCCAGGTATGGCAAGGGTGTCGGCGTCCTCAACATCGGCCAGGGGGGCGAGAACCTGGTCCGTTACGCCGTCGTCCGCAGCCTGGAGGGACGGGCCGGCGGCCGCACCGGCATGGGCGCGGTCATGGGCTCCAAGCTCCTCAAGGCCATCGTCGTCAAGGGCACGAAGCCGATCCCCCAGGCCGATCCGGCCGGCATGAAGAAGGTCGGCACGGACGACCTGCGGGAGGTTCACGCCATCGACAAGAAGACGGGCTGGTCGATCCAGAGCACCAACGGGGTCCTCGCCTGGTGCAACGAGGTGGCCGCCCTGCCGGTGCGGAACTTCCGCAAGACTCACCACCCGGACGCCTGGAAGTGCGACGGCGAGCGGCTGAACAACGCCCGCATCGCCACCTACGGCTGCCCCAACTGCACCATGCGCTGCGGCATCACCATCCGCGACGAAGAGGGCCGCGAGTCCGAGCTCGACTACGAGAACGTCGGCCTGCTCGGCCCCAACCTGGAGATCTTCGACCTGCCCCCGATCGGCTCGCTGAATTACATGTGCGACGACTACGGCGTGGACACGATGTCGGGCGGCTGCGTCCTCAGCTTCTACGCCGACGCCGTCGACCGCGGCGCCGCGCCCGGCAGCCTCCGGTTCGGCGACACGGCCGGCTTCAAGAAGCTCCTGACCTCGATCGCCCTGCGCCAGGGCGAGATCGGCAATATCCTGGCCGAGGGTTCCATGCGGGCCGCGCGCAAGTTCGGCCACGGCTCGATCGACTACGCCATGCAGGTCAAGGGCCTCGAGGTCGCCGCCTACAACTGCAAGTTCATCCCGGGCATGGCCCTGGCCTTCGGGGTCAGCCCCATCGGCGCCCACCACAAGGAGTCGTGGGTCATCACCTTCGAGCTCAAACAGTCCGTGCGCGAATCCTACGGCCCGGAAAAGGCCCGGAAGGTCATCGAGCTCCAGCGCATCCGCGGCGGCCTTTTCGAATCCATCGTCGCCTGCCGCTTTCCCTGGATCGAGAACGGCTGGAGCCTCGAGCACTACCCCAAGTACTTCAAGCTCGTCAGCGGGCTCGATTGGACCCTGGACGACTTCTGGACCGTCTCGGACCGGATCTACGCCATGATCAAGCTCTTCTGGCTCCGGGAATATCCCGGGACCGATCGCCGGCTCGATTATCCCCCGGCCGTCTGGTTCGACCCGGCGAACGTCGACACCGAGGGCCCCATCGCCGGCAAGTGCCTCGAGTACGACAAGTACGACGCGCTCCTCCAGCACTATTACGACCAGCGGGGCTACGACCGGCGCGGCATCCCGACCAAGGAGACCCTGAAGCGGCTGGGCGTCGCCGCGGAGGGCCTGGCGGCGGAAAAATACGGGTCGCTCACATGAAGGTCACGGTCAAGCTCATCGGGCCGTTCATCCAGATCTTCGGCTTCGGCGAGAAAGCGCTGGACGTCCCGGCCGGGACGACCGCCGACGACCTCGTCGGCCTGGCCGGCGTCGACAAGTCCAGGCCCAGGATCGTCACCCGGAACGGCCGGGCCGTCGGGCCGGGCGAAGCCCTGGCCGACGGCGACCGGATCGCGATCTCGCCGATCTATTCGGGAGGCTGAGCCGGCCTGCGTCCGTCCGGGGCCGGGAACGAAAAAGGATTTTCGCCATGACCATGATCCTTGTCGGCGGCGTCTGGCGCGAAGCCCGGGTCCCGGCGGGGTCCTTCATGGCCGTGGACCCGGCCACGGGCGAGGCCATCCCGGGCGATTATCCTGTTTCCTCCTGGCCCGATCTCCGGGACGCGCTGGAGGCCGGGGCCGAGGCCTCCTTTGCGATGGCCGAAACGGAGCCCGGCCGGATCGCCGCGTTCCTGGAGGCCATGGCCGCCGGGCTTGAACGCCGGACCGAAGCGCTCGTCGAGACGGCCCATCGGGAGACCGGCCTGCCGGCCGGATCCCGTCTCCGCTCGAGCGAGCTGCCCCGCACGACCGGCCAGCTGAGGCAGGCGGCCGCGGCCTGCCGAGACCGCTCCTGGGTCCGGGCGACGATCGATACCAAGCTCGACATCCGTTCAAAGCTCGGACCGCTCGGCGGCCCCGTCGCGGTCTTCGGCCCCAACAACTTCCCCTTCGCCTTCAACGCCGTCGGGGGCGGCGATTTCGCGGCCGCCCTGGCGGCCGGCAACCCGGTCATCGCCAAGGCCAATCCCCAATCGCCCGGCACGACACGGCTGATGGCCGAGGCGGCGGCGGAGGCCCTGGCGGAAAGCGGGCTGCCCGCGGCCGCCGTCCAGGCCCTCTATCATTTCCCGGTCGACGAGGGGTTGAAGCTCGTCTCGCATCCGCTCATCGGCGCCACGGCCTTCACCGGCAGCCGGCCGGCGGGGCTGGCCCTCAAGGAAGCGGCCGACCGGGCCGGCAAGCCCATCTATCTCGAGATGTCCAGCGTCAACCCGGTCTTCATCCTGCCCGGCGCCGTCAGGGAGAGGGGCGCCGAGCTGGCGTCCGAGCTGGCCGGCTCCTGCTCCGCCGGCATGGGTCAATTCTGCACCAAGCCCGGCCTCATCGTCCTGGTCGGCTCTCCGGAAAGCGAGGGCTTTCGGGATGCGCTCGCGTCGGCCTTCGACGCCGTCCCGCCGGGCGTCCTTCTCGGGCGTAGCGTCCTCCGGGGATTGGAGGCGGGGGTCGAGCGCCTGCGCCGGCTCGGGGCCGGGCTTGAAGCCGGGGCGGGACCGGTGGAAGGGCCGGGCTGCCGGTTCAGGCCGGCCCTTTTCGGCATCTCGGGGGCCCGGTTCCTGGAAGACCCGGCGGCCTTCCAGGTCGAGTCCTTCGGATCCCTTTCGCTCCTCGTCGCGGCCCGCGACCTGGCCCAGGCCAGGGACATCGCCGCCTCGCTCGAAGGCCAGCTGACAGCGACCGTCTTCAGCGCCGGCGACGGCTCGGACGAGGCCGGCTATGCCGCCCTCGAACCCCTGCTCCGGCGCAGGGCCGGCCGGCTCCTCAACGACAAGGTGCCAACGGGCGTGGCCGTCTCCCCGGCCATGAATCACGGCGGCCCCTTCCCCGCCTCGGGCCACCCGGGGTTCACGTCGGTCGGCATCCCGGCGGCCCTGACCCGGTTCGCCGCCCTGCACTGCTACGACCACGTCCGTCCGGACAGATTGCCGCCCGAGCTGAGGGACCGCAACCCGACGGGGATGATGTGGCGGCTCATCGACGGCGACTGGACACGCCGGTCGCTGTGACCGCCGGACGGTTTCCCGGGGCCTGCGCCGGAACCGCGACCCGGGAATCGCTCCATGCCGTCCTGCCGGACGGAATGCGGCCCGCTTGGCGCTTCCTGCCGCCGGCCCTTTTTCCCGGCAGGCCGGCACGGCGCCGCCCCCCGCCGTATTCCGGGATTCGGCGTCCTGCCCGACGGGATTGGACAGGGCGGACCGCCCCGCCGGGGCCGGCGCCGGCCACGGTCCCGCCTTAAGCGCGGGCGAGAGTTGCGCCTCCTCATTGGCACGTTTTATGCAAAAAGATCAAACGAAAGGTTTCGGGCGCTCGAGAAAGCTTTTCAAATCTAAGCATGAGGAGGCTTCAAGTGAGATCAAGGATCATTCTCGCGCTGGCTGTCGCCGGCCTGATGGCCCTCGGCTCGGTTTACGCCGCCCAATCCGCCGAGGCCGTCAAGGCGAAGATCGACTTCGCTTTCGCCGCCGGAGGCAAGGTGCTGCCCGCCGGCGAGTACGAGTTCCAGAAGGACGACGCGGCGTACGTCTTCAGGATCCAGGGCCAGGGCAAGACGGGCGACATCGTCAACATCGTCACCTCGCTCACGAGGGACCTGCATGCGGAGCCCCAGGCCGCCAGCCTCGTCTTCGACGTCGTCGGGAACAAGTACATCCTCTCGGAGATCTGGATCCCCGGCTACGACGGCTACCTGGTTCAGGCCACCAAGGGCCGCCACACGCACAAGATCGTCAAGGTCAGCTGAGTCTTTGAAGTGGACGGCGGCTGCCGGAGCGGCCGCCGTCCTTTCATTCCGGCAGGCCCCTCACGGCTTGGTTCGGGGCTTGTCCTTGCCGCCCGTCCGGTCGATGACGAGCCTGATCTTCTTCGGGTTCGGGTCGATCCCGCTCAGGGAAGTCACCATCCCCAGCACGGTCTTCTCGATGAACGTCCGGACGAACGGGTTCAGGTTGACCTCCCGTCCGTCCACCTCGAGCGTGATGTCCGCCATGCCCCCCTCCTTCAGCGACAGGATGCGGTCCGCGATCCCGGCGATGTCGTCCGGCCCGAAGACCGGCGCCGCGGCCCCCGCCGGCGGGGCCCCGTCGGTGACGATCGCGAGAAGCTCGGCGGCCGGGCTGACCGGGATGTCGGACAGGCCGGCCCTCAGCACCTCGATCTTGCGCGGCCCCCGGACGTCCTTGCCGCCCTCGATGAGGACCACGTCGGCCTCGGGAAAGAGCCGCTCGGCCAGGGCCGAGGCGTCTGCGTCGGGCGCGCTCCCCAGGGCCGCCCAGCCTTCCGGCGAGACCATGGCCACGTTATCGGCCCCGGCCGCGCTGAAATCCGCCGTGTCCTTCCCCTCCGTGTCGAGCGAGAAGCCGTGGGAGCAGCGCTTGACGGCCGAGACCCTCAGCCCCCGCCGCCGCAGCTCGCCGATGAGCCGGACGGCCAGGCGCGTCTTGCCGGTTTCGGAGTAGCCGACGACCGCCACGATCCTCATCGCGTTCTACATAGCACAGGGCCCGGGGCAAGTCAAAGCGCCGGCGGCCTGCCGCGCCCGGGGCGGCCGGGCCTCACTCCCAGGCGACCTTCATGTTCTCCGGGCCGCGGCGGGTCACTTCCGGGTGACGGTCGAGCTTCAGCAGGGCCGGCTTGTCGCCGATGTCCCTGGCCACGAGATAGACGAGCCGGCAGACCTTCTCCATCTTGGCGTAGTCGACCTTGGCCTCGACGTCCCCCTCCGTGTGGTAATCCCCGGTCGTGCCGCAGAAGAACCACACGCCGGGGATGCCGTAGCGGATATAGGGATACTGGTCGCTGCGGAAGAAGAAGCGGTCGGGGTGGCCGGGGGCCTCGTACGTGTAGTCCAATATAAGCCCGGGTCCGGGCCGCCTGTTGATGGCCTGGATGCTGGCGTCGAGCTCGGAGCTGAGCCTGTTCGAGCCGACGAGGTAGATGTGGTTCGCGGCGTTGCGCGAGATCATGTCCAGGTCGAGGTTGGCGCTGATCTTCTCGACCGGCACGGGGCAATGCTGGACGAAGTAGTACGAGCCGAGGAGCATCAGCTCTTCGGCCGTGTTCCAGACGAAGATGACCGACCGCTTGGGCGGCGCGAGGCGCAGGGCCCGGGCGATCTCGAACATGCCGACCACGCCCGAGATGTTGTCATCCGAGCCGGGATAGACGCGGCCTTCGCGGACGGCCAGGTGGTCGTAATGCGAGGTGACGGTCAGGTACTCGCTCCTCAGGACCGGATCGGAGCCCTCCACGACGCCGACGACGTTGAAGGCCCGGTCGCGCCGCCGGATCGCGGCGATCCCGATCTCGAGCCGGCGGCCGGGAAGCCCTTTCGCCGCCACGCGCCTCCCGCCTCGGAGCTCTCCGGACATCCGCGCGAGGTCCTCCGGCGCGCAGCCCAGGATCGCGGCGCCGGCGGCCCGCCGCACGTCGACCTGGAGGAACGGGGCAGCCGCGGCGGCCGGGGCCGCGGCGCCGGGGGCGGCGTTGTCGATGTCCGGGACGCGCGCCCGCTGGGGCAGATCGAAGCCCAGGCCCTTTTCGACCAGCCGCCGCTCCCGGGCCTCGTCGATGATGGTGACCACGGCCGCGGCGCCGCGCCCGCCGAGGGCGGCGTAACGGCCGTTGAGGAGGCGGCGGTTCTCGGCCGGCTTGAGGGGGTGCCCTTCCGGGAGGACGGCCTCCAGGACGACCGCAACCTTCCCCCCGAGGTCCAGGCCGGCCAGGTCATCCCAGCCGAGCTGCGGGGCGGACAGGCCGTAGCCAACGAACACGATCTCGCCGGAGGCCCGGCCGGTCTCGAACCAGCGGCCGGCCGTGGCATCCGCGGGAAAGGCGAAGGTCCGCTCGCCCGCAGCAGTGGTCAGCCGGAGCCGCGAGGCGGACGGCGCGACCGCCGTGACCTCGACCGGCACCTCCTGGAAAAAGGAGCCGTCCGGCATGAGCGGCGCGAGGCCGAGCCGCCCGGCCGTCAGGGCGATGTACCTGGCGGCGATATCCTGCTCGACCGACGGGGTGCTGCGGCCCCGGAATTCCGGGGCGCTGAGGAACTTCTGGGGGAAGGTCATGTCCCCGGCCCGGATGGACTCCAGGGCCTGGCGACCGGGGCCTTTCGAGCAGCCGGCCAGAGCGAGGGCGAGGACGAAACCGGCCGCCGCGAGCACGATCGGGATCCTGCGGGTTCTCATGGGCGCCTCCCGGACCGCGGATGTCGAGCCCCCTTCGTAACCCAACGGGCGCGCCCTGTCAAACGGAAATCGAAGGATTGCTTTTACCACGGGGGAACGGATATAATCCACCTCTTTACCGCCCTGAAGAGAGGCTTGACATGAACATATGGAAGACAAAAACCCCGGCCCAGATCGAAGAAGCGGCGGAACACACCCAGCTCAAGAAGAACCTGACCGCCTTCGACCTGGCCGCCCTGGGCATCGGTTCGGTCGTCGGCACCGGCATCTTCGTGGCCACCGGGCAAGGCGCCCATCTGGCCGGCCCCGGCGTGCTGCTGTCGTTCATCATCGCCGCCGTCACCTGCGGCTTCTGCGCCCTGACCTATTCGGAGCTGGCCTGCATGTTCCCCGTGGCCGGCAGCACCTACTCTTACTCGTATGTCGCCTTCGGCGAGGTTATCGCCTGGATCATCGGTTGGGACCTGATGCTCGAGTACCTCGTCGCCGCCAGCGCCGTCGCGTCGGGCTGGTCGACGACGTTCATCGGCTTGCTCAAGGAATGGGGGATCAAGCTGCCCCAAGCCCTGCTGACGCCGCCGATCACGATGTCCGGCAGCAAGGTCGTCGCCTCGGGGGGCATCATCGATCTGCCGGCCATCCTCATCACCCTGGGCATCACCTGGATCCTCTATATCGGCATCCGCGAGAGCGCCAAGATCAACAACATCATCGTCGGCATCAAGGTGGCGGTCATCGTGCTGTTCGTCATCCTCGGCGTCACCCACGTCAAGCTGAGCAACCTCACGCCGATGATGCCCTTCGGCTGGAAAGGCGTAATGGCCGGCGCGGCCATCATCTTCTTCGCCTACATCGGCTTCGACGCCGTTTCCACGGCGGCCGAGGAGACCAAGAACCCGAAACGGGACGTTCCGCTCGGGCTGATGCTCTGCCTGGGGGTGGTCATCGTCCTCTATGTCACCGTCGCCTTCACCCTGACCGGCATCGTGCCCTTCAAGCAGATCGATATCGGCAACGCCCTGCCCGCGGCCCTGGCCCGGATCGGCATCCGTTGGGGCGGCGCCCTGGTCGCCACCGGGGCCATCATCGGCATGATCTCGACGCTGCTGGTCACCCTCTACGGCCAGATCCGCATCTTCATGGTCATGGCCCGGGACGGCCTGCTGCCCCCGGCCTTCGCCAAGGTCCATCCCAAGCACCGGACGCCCCACCTCTGCACCTGGATCACCGGCATCGCCACGGCCATCATCGCCGGCCTCTTCCCTCTTGACGCGATCATCAACCTCTGCAACATCGGCACGCTCTTCGCCTTCGTCCTGGTCTCGGTCGGCGTCGTCCTGTTGCGCAAGACGCGGCCCGAGGTCGAGCGGAAGTTCAAGACCCCCGGCGTCCCGTTCACCCCGCTCATCACCGTGGTCTTCTGCTTCTATCTTATGGCCAGCCTGCCTAAGGTGACCTGGATCCGGTTCGGGGTCTGGCTCCTGGCCGGCCTGGCGATCTATTTCGCCTACGGCGTCCGGCACAGCAAGCTCCAGAAGACGGCCTGACGGGCGCCGGCTGACCGGGACGTTCCGGCCCGCTCGCGTTGACAGGGCTGGAGCGGTTTGCTAATCTATCGCATGTCTCCGAGCCGGAGGGGCTAAAGCCTTATCGGGCCACGCCATCCGGCCGTCAGGGAGAAGCTGGAAACGGCTTTTCCTTCCACCGCGAAAAGGAGAATACCATGAGTTTTTCTCTGCGCCTCATCCTCAAGTCCGCCGGCGCGGCCCCCCTCCTCCTGGCCCTCGTTCTCGGATCGTCCCCGGTCCTGGCCCAGGAATCCCGGGAGGACCAGAAGGCCAAGACCGAGCAGGAAAAGCCGGTCCGGATCACCGAGGAGATCCAGGTCATCGGCAAGGCTCCCAAGGACGTCCCCCTGGCCACCGTCTCGACGGTCCTGGAGACGGACATCATCAAGCTCAAGCCCCGCGACCTGTCCGACGTCGTCAAGTACATCCCCGGGTCCATGGTCACCTTCGGCGACAAGGACACCTACACCCTGAAGCTCCGCGGCATCGGCTCCAACCGGATCGCCCTGCTCGTCGACGGCGTGCCGGTCTATGAGCCGTACTTCGCCACCTTCGACCTCAAGACGGTCTCGGCCGGCGGCATCGACGCCATCCAGGTGACCAAGGGGCCGTCCTCGGTGCTTTACGGGCCCAACACGCTGGGCGGCCTGGTCAACGTCATCACCAAGCGGCCGACGGCCCGGCCCAGCCTGACGCTGGCCGCGAGCTACGGCGACCAGGACACCTGGAGCCTTGGCGGCGACGGGTCGTACGCCTGGAAGAAATTCTCGCTCGTGGCGAGCGCCCTGTACCAGGCTTCGGACGGCTTCTATTACCCCAGCGCCCAGGGCGGTGACGACACGCTGCGCGCCAACAGCGATTTCGAGCGCTTCAACCTCAGCGGCAAGCTCTACTACACGCCCTCGAGCAAGACCGAGATCATGGTCAGCGGCGGGACGTACCAGTCCGATTACGGCATGCCGCCGGCCCTGTTCACCCAGCGGGCCCGGTACTGGCGCTTCCCCAGGTGGGATCGCTCGACCCTCAGCGGCGGCGGCTTCACCTCGCTCGGCGGAGACGCCGTCCTGCGCTTCCGCGGCTTTTACGTCAACTATTACAACACCCTCGACTGGTACAACGACCCGGCCATGACCGATCTCAGCTCGGCGAGCACCTACGACAACTCGTCCTACGGCGGGTTCGCCCTGGCCGAGGTCCCCGCCGGCGACCGGAACATGGTCAAGGTCAGTCTCCTCTACCAGAAGGACATCGCCCGCATCCAGGACGACACGGGCTTGCCCTGGACGAAGTACGACCAGGGCACGATGTCGACCGGGGTCGAGGAGCAGTTCAGCCTAACGGACCAGTGGAAGATCATCGGCGGCCTGAGCCTCGACTACATCCACAAGTTCGCCGGGGGCACGCACAACACCTCCGTCAACCCCCTCGTCGGCGTCAAGTTCACGCCCAACGATAACCTCGATTTCCACGTGTCCTTCGCCCGCAAATCACGCTTCCCCTCGATGCGCTCCCTGTATTCGTCGAGCTCGGGCAACCCCGACCTCCTGGCCGAGTCGGGCACGAGCTTCGAGTTCACGGGCACCTGGAACGGCCCCGTCTACGTGATGGGGAGCGTCTTCTTCAACCGCTTCCGGAATTTCATCGATTCGATCTCCCTGCCGGACGGGACCAGGCGGTATTTCAACGTGGGCAAGGCCCACATCTACGGCTTCGAGGTCCAGGCCCAGAAGAGCCTGCGCTGGCTGCAGGCCACGGTCAACTACACCTACCTCGATCCGCAGAACGACACGGACAGCCGGCCGCTCGACGCCCAGCCCAAGAACAACCTCAACTTCGACGTCTCGTTCCTGCCGGCCAAGGGCGTCCGGGCTGGGTTCTACGGCATGCTGGGCTCGAAGTCCTGGTGGTGGAACACCCGGACCAATCCCGCCAGCCTGCTGACGATCCCCTCGTTCTTCAATCTGGACGCCATCGCCAGCTACAAGATCAAGGACCGCTACGAGCTCTTCATGAAGCTCGGCAACATCTTCAACCACTACTTCTACACCGAGCCCGGCTTCCCCTGGCGGGGCCGCTACTTCGAGGTCGGCGTCAATCTGGATGTGCTGAAATGACCGGGAGGGACCGTCCCCGAACGGGGGCGGTCCCCCGTCCTGCCCGCGGGTTCCAGGAACCGGAAAGGTGAGTCAGTCGGGGAAGGCTCCGGCCTTCCCCTTTTTTTACAGTCCGAGCTCGGCCTCGATCCCCTGCATGGCCGCGATGGCGATCGACAGGAACTCGTCGAGCTCGAGGCCGAGGTTGCGGCATTGCTCGATCTCCTCGCGGCGGGCGCCGCGGGCGAAGCTCTTCTCTTTGTAGCGGCGCTTGAGGAACTCGAGATCGATGGACTTGATCTTCTTCGTCGGGTGCATCAGGGTCGCCGAGATGATCAGGCCGGTCAGCGGGTCGACGGAATAGATGGCCCAATCCATGGGCGATTCGCAGGGCGCCTTGCCGGCGTGGGCGGATACGGCATGGATGACCGCTTCGTCGATGCCCTTCTCCCGCAGGATCTTGACCGTCTCGGTCGTGTGGAGCTCGGGGCTCTTGTCCGTCACTTCGTAGTCGAGGTCGTGGAGGATGCCGGCCAGGGCCCAGGGCTCGGGGTCGTGGCCTAGCCGCACGGCCAGGGCGCGCATGCAGGCCTCGACCGACAGGCAGTGCTTGATGAGGTTCTTGTTCTGGAGATGCTGTTTGAGCAGCGCGAGCGCTTCGTCGCGAATCATCGGTCTCTCCTTTCAGGAAGGCGGATTCTACGGCATCCGTCCGGGCTTTTCAACCCGGCGGCGGGCTTCAGCGGGACCTGAGGAAGACGATCCTCTGCCGGCCGGACTCCTCGTCCCCGACGAAAACGATGACGTAGGGCGACGACCAGACCGCGCCCGCGACGAGGGGCCCGGAGGCATCGTATCGGCCGGCGCTCCTGCCCGTCCGCAGGTCGAGCGCCGTGACGGTCGGCGAGGCCGAGGAGACGAGGACGAGCGGGCCGGCCGCGGCGAGCTCGTAAACGATCCGGGACGGGACCGGCTCCCAGGACAGGATCGAGCCGCCGCGCCGGGCTAGCCGGTAGACCACGCTGTTCGAGGCGGCCACGGCGACTGTCCCTCCCCGTACGACGGCCGGGTGAAGCGGGGCGCCCTGCAGCCGGCGCCGCCAATTCACCTTTCCCGAAAATGCGTCCAGACAATAGAACATGCGCTGCGTATCGCCGAAGAAGATGTGACGTCCCATCTGGGCCGGGTCCGCGGCGACGGCCCCTTCGGCCCGGAACTCCCAGGCCGGCCGGCCTCCCTTGCCGATGGCCTGAAGCCGGCCGTCGGCGCGGCCGAAGAGCGTCAGAGCCAGCCCGCCGTCTTTATCCCGGACGGGAACCGGTCCGGCCGTGATCCCGGCCTCCGGTCCGGGCAGCTTGCTCCCGTGCGCCTGGTCTCCGTCTGGCGCGGAGGCCATGACCGCCCCGTCGCCTGTCCCGAACACGACCCCGCCTTCGAAGATATGGGCGGGCGTCGTCACCTGCGGGGCGAAGGCCCTTTTAAGGAGAGCCAGCCCGGGACGGACGATCCCGTAGAGAACGCCGCCATCGTCATGGAAGAGGACGAAATCGCCGTGGATCTCTGGAGACGAGGAAATCGGGTGGTCAGCCTTGAATCGCCACAGGACGGCCCGGGACGGGACGGCGACGGCCGTAAGATAGCCCTCCCTCGTGAGACAATAAACGACATCACCCTGCGCCCGCGGCTGGCCGGCGATGAGGCCGTCGATCTCGAGCGACCCGGCCTCGGCGAGCGGGAAGCGCAGGGGAAAGGGATCGACGAGGGATCTCCGCGACGGCGCGGCGGACGCCGAGCATGCTGCGGACGCGGCGCACAAAGAGAGGAGAACGACGGCGGTGGAGAGCTTCGGTTTTCGGGCCATGGCGCCGCTGTTATTATATATCAATCAGGATAGGGGGGCCGCCTTTTGCCAGGACGGCCGCAAACTGGTATGATTCCGGACTGAGAGCCGGGCATGGTCAACTACATCCTGCTGTACAAGATCCGCCGCATCGTCAAGAAGATCCTCAAGGACAAGATCGCCGACGACGAGATCGCCACGACCCCGAAGTCCTGCATCGGCTGCCTGGCCGACGACATCAGCTGGGAGATCTATTACCTGCTCAAGGAGCGGGAAGAGAAAAGCGCTGACAGATCCGGGACGGAACCGTCCGAGGGCGGGGCCTAGGACCCGCCCGTCTTATCCCCCTCGTCTCCGGCCTTCGCGCCTTCCCGGATCCGGGCCTTCAACGCGTCCCACCAATCGATCCGTTTGCGGATCTCCTTCTCGAAGCCGAGGCTCCCCGGTTCGTAGTACTTCCTGCCCCGCAGTCGCTCGGGCATGGTCTCCATGTCCGTTGTCGCCAGCGGATTGTCGTGGGCGTATTGATACTCCCGGCCGTAGCCGATCTCCTTCATGAGCGAGGTCACGGCGTTGCGGATCTGGAGCGGCACCGGCTCGTGGGGGCTCCGCTCGATCTCCTTCTGGACCGCCCCGTAGGCGGCGTAGGTCCGGTTGCTCTTGGGCGCGGCGGCCAGGTAGATGACCGCCTCGGCCAGGGCCAGCTCCCCTTCGGGCGACCCCAGGAAGTCGTAGGCCTCCTTGGCGTGGAGGGTCAGGGCCAGGGCCTGCGGATCGGCCAGCCCCACGTCTTCCGAAGCGAAGCGGACCAGGCGGCGGGCGACGTAGAGCGGGTCCTCGCCCGAGGCCAGCATGCGGGCCAGCCAATAGAGCGAGGCGTCGACGTCGCTGTTGCGCAGGCTCTTGTGCAGGGCCGAGATGAGGTTGAAGTGCTCCTCCCCCGACTTGTCGTAGAGGAGCGTCCGCTGCTGCAGGGCCTCCTGGACGTTGGCCACGGAGATGGTCTTGTCGCCGCGGGTCAGGCCGGCCGCGATCTCGAGCGTGTTGAGGGCCCTCCGGGCGTCGCCGTTGGCGTAATCGACGAGCATGTCCCGGGCCGCCGGGTCGATCGCCAGTCCGTCCGCGCCCAGCCCCCGTTCCCTGTCCTCGAGGGCGTCCTGGATGATGTGGGCAAGGGCGTCGTGATCGAGCTCCTTGAGGACCAGGACCCGCGTCCGGGACAGGAGCGGGGCGATGACCTCGAACGACGGGTTCTCGGTCGTCGAGCCGAACAGGATGATGTCCCCCTTCTCGACGTAGGGCAGGAAGGCGGCCTGCTGGGCCTTGTTGAAGCGGTGGATCTCGTCGATGAACAGGATCATGGGCTTGCCGAACAGCCTCTTCTGCTGCTCGGCCCGGGCCATGAACTCCTTGACCTCCTTGATCCCGGACAGGACGGCGCTGAAGAACTCGAAGGGCAGGTCGAAGCGGCGGGCCAGCATGGTCCCCAGGGTCGTCTTGCCGGACCCCGGCGGCCCCCAGAAGATGATGGACACAAGGCGGTTGGACTCGATGAGCTCGGCCAGGAGCTTGCCCGGCCCGAGGATGTGGTCCTGGCCGTAGACGCGGTCGAAGGATTGCGGCCGCATGCGCTCGGCCAGCGGCGTGTGGGTCCCCGGCCCGCGGTCTTTCCTGTTGGCCTTTCCGGTCTTTTCCATGGGCGGCATCGCGGTCGGATTATATCACATCCCGCCGGACCGGCCGGGACGCCCCGGACGCCTTGACCTCGATCCCGGAACCTGTTAGATTTGGCCGGACGCCCGTGAAAAAAGAAGCCCTTCAACCGACAAAACCGGGCAGGGACGATCAGGCCAAAGCCAAGCTCGTCTACAAGCTCGACGAGGTCAGCCGCCTGACCGGCGTCGATGTCGCCACGCTGACGGCCTGGGAACAGGAATTCCCGTTCCTCAGCGCCGGCCTGACCGGGGCCGGCGAGAAGTTCTTCCGCCAGCAGGACGTGGCCATCGTCGCCCGGGTCAAGGAGCTCATGGCCGCGAAAACGCTGACCATGGCCGGGATCAAGCGCCGGATCGAGGAGGAGTTCCACCTGGCCCCGTCCCACCCGGTCCATCCCGAACGGCTTCGCAAGACGCTCAACAACGTCCGCGACGAGCTCCAGGACATCGTTTCCGCGCTCGACGGCGGACGGAAAAAAAAGACCTGAAAAGCCCCGCGATTCTGCTATAATAGGGGCCCCTGGTCCGGGACGTGGCGCAGCCTGGTAGCGCACATGCTTGGGGTGCATGGGGTCGGCGGTTCGAATCCGCCCGTCCCGACCAACTCTCACCCCGCAGATCCCGCCCCGGCCGCCGGCGGGGGCCGAGGAGCTCACGATGGCCGCGACGAAGAAGAACAAAGCCGCAGACGATCTGAAGGGCCGGGCCCTCGCGCCGGCCGGCCTGGTCGCCTATCAGGACGATGCGATCGTCAGCCGCGAGATCATCAGCCGGAAGGCCGGCTCGGTGACCGCCTTCGCCTTCGCCAAGGGCGAGCGGCTGAGCGAGCACACGGCCCCCTACGACGCCCTGGTCATCGACCTCGAAGGCCGGGCCGACGTCGTCATCGGCGGACGGGCCAACCGGGTCAAGCCGGGCGACATGATCATCATGCCGGCCGCCGTGCCGCACGCCCTCAAGGCGGTGACCCGGTTCAAGATGCTCCTGGTCATGATCAAGAAGCCCTCGTGAGCACGACGGCCCGGACCGAAGCGAGCCGCGGGGGCCGGCGCCCGGTCATCCTCCTGACCAACGACGACGGGTTCTACCGCGAGACGATCCAGGCCCTCTTCCGGGCGCTGGGAACGCTCGGCACGACCTACATCGTCGCGCCGGACCGGGAGAAGAGCGCCTGCTCCCTGGCCGTCACCCTGCGCCAGCCTCTGCGGGCCCAACGGATCAAGCCGCGGGTCTGGGCGGTCGACGGCACGCCCGTCGACTGCGTCTACTTCGCCCTCCAGAAGTTCCTGCCGCGGCGGCCGGACCTCATCGTCTCGGGCATGAACCCGGGGCCGAACCTGGGCCAGCAGGACATCAATTATTCGGGGACCGTGGCCGGCGCCATCCAGGGATCGTTCCACGGCATACCCTCGATCGCCGTATCGCTCCTGCCGGACGCCAGGGGCCGCTTCGACCTGAAGGCGGCGGCGGCCATCGTGCGGCTGATCGCGGCCGACGTCCTGGCCGGCGGCCTGCCGCCGGCGACCGCCCTCAACGTCAATATCCCGCCGGCGCCGGTCAAAGGCGTCAAGATCACCCGCCTAGGCTGGAAGTTCTACGACCCCGAGATCATCGAGAAGACCGATCCCCGCAACTCCTCCTATTACTGGATAGGGACGGGGACGCCGCGCCGGGTGGGCGACGCCGGAACGGACGTCGTGGCCGCCCACGCGGGCTACATCTCCCTGACCCCCCTGCAGACCGACATGACCGCCCATCACGCCATGGGCGCGGCCAAGCTGCGCCGGATCGCCAAGAGGCTCCGGTCGGCCGGCTGAGCCCGGGCAGGGGCGGCCGGGACGGCCCGGCTAGGGCTTGGGGATCGCGGCCCGTTTCCTTCGCCTGTTCCGGAGGTATTCGACGGCGATGGGCAGGGCCGAGATGAGGATGATGGCCAGGATCGCGACGGAGAAGTTCTTCCTGACGAAGGGGATGGCGCCGAAGAAATAACCCGCGCCGACGAGCAGGAGGACCCAGCCGGCCCCGCCGAGGACGTTGAACGACAGGAACCGGCCGTACGACATCCGGCCGATGCCCGCGACGAAGGGCGCGAACGTCCGGATGATGGGCACGAAGCGGGCGATGATGATGGTCTTGCCGCCGTGCTTCTCGTAGAAAGCGTGGGTCCGGTCGAGGTATTCCTTCTTGAAGAAGCGGGCGCCGTCCTTGCTGAAGGCCCTCTGGCCGAGACGGCGGCCGATCCAGTAATTGACGGTGTCCCCGATGACCGCGGCCGCGGCCAGGACGACGACGAGCACGCGGGCGTCGAGGCTGCCGGCCGCGGCGAACGTCCCGGCGGCGAAGAGCAGCGAATCGCCGGGCAGGAAAGGCATGATCACGAGCCCGGTCTCGATGAAGATGACGACGAAGAGTATGGAATACGTCCACAGTCCGTACTGGCTGATGATCGCGCCGAGATAGCGGTCGAGGTGCAGGACGATATCGGCGATCTTCCGGACAAGCTCCATTAGTCCCTTAATATACCCGGGGCGGGCCGGGTAATCAAACCCCCTATGGTAATATAGGTCCATGACCATGAACGCCCTGAAACTCGAACGCGTCGAGAAGGCCCTGGACCGCCTCTCCCCGCTCGAGAAGTCCTGCGCGCTCTGCCCCCGGGACTGCCGCGCGGACCGGACGGCGGGCGCCGGCGGCGTCTGCCGGACGGGGCGCCTGGCCTCCGTGTCCCACGCCCTTCTCCACTTCGGCGAGGAGCCGGTCATCAGCGGCAGATCCGGGTCGGGGACGATCTTCTTCACCGGCTGCAACCTCAAGTGCCTGTTCTGCCAGAACTACCAGTTGAGTTGGCTTCTCGAGGGCCGGCCGGTCTCCGACGAGGCGCTGGCGGCCATGATGCTCGACCTCCAGGCCCGGGGGGCCCGCAACATCAACCTGGTCTCGCCGAGCCACGTTGTCCTGCCGATCCTGCGGGCTTTGCGCCAGGCCCTGACCGATGGCCTCGAGCTTCCCATCGTCTGGAACTCCAACGGTTACGACGGCCTCGAGGTCATCCGGGCCCTGGAGGGCGTCGTCGACATCTACCTGCCCGACCTCAAGTACCATTCCGCCGAGCTCTCCAAGCGCTACTCCGCCGCGCCCGACTACTTCGAAAAGGCGTCCGCGGCCGTCAAGGAGATGTCGCTGCAGCAGCCGGCCCTAGATATCGGCTCCGGCGGCACGGCCCGCCGCGGCCTCGTCGTCCGCCACCTCGTCCTGCCCGGCGCGGTCGAGGATACGCTCGTCCTGCTGGACTGGGTCGGCCGGAACCTCTCGCCGTTCATCGGCTTGAGCCTGATGAGCCAGTACCATCCCTGCTTCAGGGCGCCGGAGGAGCTCCGGCGCGGCGTCTCAGCCGGCGAGTACCGGCGGGCCGCCGACGCGGCCCTGGCCCTGGGGCTCGACCGGCTCTTCCTCCAGCCCCAGCCATTTCAGGTGGACGAGCACCTGATGCCGGACTTCCGGAACGAGAAGCCCTTCCGCTGGAAATGACCGGCCGGGCCGGCGGCCGCGACCTCAGCCGAACCGTCCGGTGATATAGTCCTCGGTCCGGGGATCGCGGGGCGCGGTGAAGATGCGGCGGGTCTCCCCGATCTCGACCAGCTCGCCGAGCAGGAAATACCCGGTGACATCGGAGACGCGGGCCGCCTGCTGCATGTTATGGGTGACGATGACGATGGTGTAGCGCTTCTTGAGCTCGGCCATGAGGTCCTCGATGTTGGCCGTCGCGGCCAGGTCGAGGGCCGAGCAGGGCTCGTCCATGAGCAGGATCTGAGGCTCGACCGCCAGGAGCCGGGCGATGCACAGCCGCTGCTGCTGCTCGCCCGAGAGCAGCAGGGCGTTCTCGTCGAGGCGGTCCTTGAGCTCGTCCCAGAGGTGGACGGCCTCGAGGCTGCGGACGAGCCGGGCCTCGACGGCCCCGGGGTCCCGGAGGCCGTGGACGCGGAGCCCGTAGACGACGTTGTCGAAAACGCTGAGGGGGAAGGGATTGGGCCGCTGGAAGACCATGCCGACCTTCTTGCGCAGCTCCAGGAGATCGGTGCCGGGGGCGTAGATGTCCTGCCCGCCGATGAGGATCCGGCCGGTCACCCGGACGTCGTCGATGAGGTCGGCCATGCGGTCGAGCGTCCGGAGGAAGGTCGTCTTGCCGCAGCCGGAGGGCCCGATCAGCGCGGTGATGCGGCGCTCCTCGATGTCCAGGGTGATCCCCCGCAGGGCCTGGAACCGGCCGTAGAAGAAGTCGAGATCGCGGACTTCGATGATGGCCATGGCCGTTTACCCAAACCTGCCCCGGAGATAGTCGTCGGTCCGCGGATCGTCGGGGGCGGTGAAGATCTTGGCCGTTGGGCCGACCTCGACGAGACCGCCGTTCAGGAAGAAGGCCGTCCGGTCGGCGACCCGGGCCGCCTGCTTGGTGTTGTTGGTGACGAGGATGATCGTGTAGTCCTTCTTGAGCCGGCGCAGCGACTCCTCGATCTTCATCGTCGAGATGGGGTCGAGGCCGGAGGTCGGCTCGTCGAGGAGGATGAACTCGGGCTTGACGGCCAGGATGCGGGCCAGGCAGAGACGCTGCTGCTGGCCGCCCGAGAGCTTCTGGCCGCTGGTCTCCAGGCGGTCCAGGACCTCCTCCCAGAGGCCGCCCTTCTCCAGGCTGTCCCGGACGATGGCATCGAGCTCGTCGCGCCGGCGGACTCCGGCCCGCCGGGCGCCGAAGGCGACGTTCTCGTAGATCGATCGCGGCAGGGGGACCGGCGTCGCGAAGACCATGCCCAGCCGCCGCCGCAGCTCGACCACGTCGACGTCCGGCGCGTAGATATCCCGGCCGTCGACGGCGATGACGCCCTCGTGGCGCGAGCCGCGGACCAGGTCGTTGAGGCGGTTGAGGGCGCAGAGAAAAGTCGACTTGCCGCTCCTGGCCGGGCCGATGATCCCCAGGATCTCGTGCCGCCGCACCTCGAGGTCGAGGGCCTGGATCTTGCGGACCTCGCCGAAATACTGGCTGAAGCCCCGGACCTCGATGGCGATATCGCTCATGGCTAGGAATACTTCCTGATGAAGCGGTTCATCAGGTAATAGGTCAAGATATTGATGGTCAGGATGGCGATGATCAGGACGGCCGCGGTGCCGTAGGCGTTTTGCATCGAGATGCCCTCGCGGGCCAGGATGTAGAAGTGGACGGCCATCGTCCGGCTCGAGGAGAAGATCGAGGTCGGCAGCCGCAGGGCGCTCCCGGCGGTGAAGATCGTGGCGGCCGTCTCGCCGATGCTCCGGCCTATGCTGAGGACGATGCCGGTGACGATGCCCGGCAGGGCCGACGGCAGGACGACCCGGGTCACGGTCTGCCACTTGGTGCTGCCCAGGGAGAAGCTGACCTTGCGGTACTCGGCCGGGACGCTCTTGATGGCTTCCTCGGAGGTCCGGATGATGGTCGGCAGGAGCATGAAGGCCAGGGTCAATCCGCCGCTGAGGATGGACCAGCCGAACCTGAGCTTGGTGACGAAAAGGATGAAGCCGAACAGGCCGAAGATGATCGAGGGGATGCCGGCCAGGCACTCGGCCCCGAAGCGGATGACCCGGGTCACCGGGCCGCCCCAGGTGTACTCCGTCAGGTAGATGGCCGTGCCGACCCCGAGCGGGGCGGCGATGAGGACGGCCAGCGCGGTCAACGCGACGGTCCCGACCGCGGTCGAGAAGATGCCTCCCGACTTGCCCATGTCCACGGGATTGGAGGTCAAGAACTCGAAGCTGAGGACCGGCAGGCCGCGGCGCAGGATGAAGAGGATGATGAAGAGCAGGACCGCGACCGTGATCAGGGTCATGGCCCACAGCCCGGTCCGGGCGGCCTTCTCCGCGGCGCGGGGGCCCAGGCGCTTCACTGGGTCTTCCTCCGCCTGGCCGAGGTGGCGTTGGCGATCGTGTTGAGGGCCATGATGATGACGAAGAGAACGACGCCGGTGGCGAACAGGGCCTCGCGATGCTCGCCCGTGGCGTAGCTCATCTCCAGGGCGACGTTCGAGGTCAGCGTCCGGACGGGCGCCAGGAGCGAATGGGGGACCTCGGCGGCGTTCCCGGCGATCATGATCGTGGCCATGGTCTCGCCGATGGCCCGGCCCATGCCCAGGATGACGCTGGCGATGATGCCCGAGCGGGCGGCCGGGAAGAGTACCATCCTGACCGTCTGCCAGCGGGTCGCGCCTAGGGCGATCGAGCCCTCGCGGTAGGACGGCGGCACGGCCTGGAGCGCGTCGACGGAGATGGAGATGACGGTCGGCAGGATCATGACGCCGAGGATGATCGAGGCGGCCAGGACGGACAGGCCCGGCCCGCCGAAGGCCCGGCGGATGAAGGGGACGAGGATGACGACGCCCATGAAGCCGTAGACGACCGACGGGATGCCCGCCAGCAGCTCGATCACGGGCTTGATGAGGCGGCGGACCTTCTTGGAGGCGAACTCCGTCAGGACGATGGCGCAGGACAGGCCGAAGGGGACGCCGATGACCAGGGCCCCGGCCGTGACGGCCAGCGAGCCGACGATCATGGGCCAGAGCCCGAAGAGCTTCTCAGAGGGGTACCAGTCGGAGCCGGCCAGGAAGCTCTTGAGGCCGTAGCGGAACATGATCGGCGTTCCCTGGCCGACGATGAAGACGGTGATGACCAGGAGAACGGAGACGGCCGAGAAGGCGACGACCAGGAGGGCCAGCCGGATGAGCCGGTCGTTCCGCTCGAGCCTGTTCCCCGCCCTGGCTCTCTTGGCTCCGGTCATCGCCCGCCCCTCCCCTTCCGGTCAGCGGACCGGGAGGAGGCCCTCCTTCGTGACCAGCTTCTGGCCTTCCGCGGACAGGACGAAGTCGATGAACTCCCTGGCATGGCCGGCCGGCTCGCCCCGGCTGACGAAGAGGAACGGCCGGACGAGCCGGTAGCGGCCATTCTGGATGTTCTCGTCCGTGGCCGCCGCCCCGTCGAGGGCCAGGGCCCGGACCGCGGCGTTGACCAGGCCCAGGGAGATGAAGCCGATCGCCTGGGGGTCATGGGCGACGATCTCCCGGACCGTGCCGTTCGAGTCTTCGGTGATGGCGCCGCGGAAGATCCGCGTCTTGCCCATGACCAGCTCCTGGAAGGCGCCCCGCGTGCCGGAGCCCTCCTCGCGGGTGACGACGGTGATCCGCTTGTCCGGCCCGCCGAGGGGCCGCCAGCTCGTGATGTCGCCCGCGAAGATCTGCTTGACGTCCGGCGCCCGGAGGCCGCGGATGGGGTTCGAAGGATGGACGATGACGGCCAGCCCGTCCCGGGCGACGACGATCGCGACGAGGTCCCGCTCGCCGCCCTTGAGCTCGCGCGAGGACATGCCGATCTGGCAGGCCCCGCTCCTGCAGGCCTCGATGCCGGCGCTCGAGCCGCCGCCCTGGACGTTGACGCCGTAGTCACGGTGAGCCTGCATGAACACCTCGGCCCACTTGTCGGCGAAAGGCTGGATGCTCGTCGACCCGGCCAGGGTCAGGTCGGAACCGGATCCGGCCCGGCGGCAGCCCGGAAAAAGCGCGAGGCCCAGGGCCAGGGCGAAGCAGGCAAACCGGTGGCGCATCATCCTATTACAGGTGGAAAGCTCTCGGGCAGGAATTATACCCTAAAAGCCCCCTGGAGGCGATAACCGCCGGGCGATCTAGTTGCCGGCCTCGGCGTCATCGAGATCGCGCATCCGGCTGTCGTAGCCGGCTTTTTTCGCGTCGTACTCCCCGGTCACCTTCTCCAGCTCGTCGAGCAGGCCGTCGTTCTCTTTCTTCGCCTTGTGCATGGCCTTGGAGACCTCGACGACCCTGGCTCCATCCCGGTCCGACGAGGCCCGGACGAGCTGGGCGTTGCAATCGCGCAGCGCGGCGTCGTTGGCCTCGACGGCCTTCTCGATCTCGGCGATCCGGGCCTCCAGGGGCCGCAGGGCGCGCGACCGCTCGGCGACGATCTCGGAGCGCAGCCGGCGCAGCTCCTTGGGCGTCCAGCGGGGCCGGCCGGCCGCCTCGCCCGCCGCCGCCGGCGGCGGCACGGCCGCGAGCGACCCCTGCATGACCTCGTCGCGCCAGCCGACCTTGTCCAGGAACCTCTGGTAGCCGCCCTCGTAGACGACGATGTCGTCGTTGTCGAAGACGACCAGCCGCTCGGCCAGGGCGTGGAGGAACATCTCGTTGTGCGTGACCATGACGACCGCGCCGTCGAAGGCGTCGATGGCCTCGAGCAGGGCGTCGTTGGATTCGATGTCGAGGTGGTTGGTCGGCTCGTCGAGGAGCAGCAGGTTGACCGGGGTGGCGATGAGCTTGCCCAGGAGGACCCGGCTCTTCTCGCCGCCCGAGAGCACCTTGATGGGCTTGAGGGCGTCGTCGCCCTCGAACATCATGCCGCCGGCGATGAACCGGGCCCGCTTCGGGTCCCCCTCGGGATCGCCCGAGGTGATCTCCTCGAGGACGGTGTTGGACTCGGACAGGGTCGAGATGTGGGTCTGCTCGAAGTAGCCGGCGGTCACGGACTGGGGCTCGTCGATCCGGCCGGACCGGGGCGCCAGGTCCCCGGCCAGGAGCCGGAGCAGGGTCGTCTTGCCCCGGCCGTTGCGGCCGATGATGAAGACCCGGTCCCTGGCCCCGATGCTGATGGTGAACCGGCGGATGAGCGGCCGGTCCGGCGTGTAGGAGAAGGACAGGTCGCGGACGTCCAGGGAGTACTTGTGGTAGCCCGGCTTCTCGGCGAAGGCGAACTCGAGGTTCTTGACCTCCTCGAGCTTTTGCCGCTTCTCCATCTTCTCGAGCGACTTGACCCGCGACTGGACCAGCCCGCCCAGCCGGGCCTTGGCCCGGAATCGGTTGATGAACAGGTCCATCTCCTTGCGCTTGCGCTCGTCGTTGAGCCGCGTCTTTTCGTAGATCTCCTCCTCGGCCGCGATCTGCTCGTAGTACTTGCCGGTGTCGCCCTCGATCTTGCGGACCTTGCGGCGGTGGATGCCGAGGACGTGGGTGACAACGTTGTCCATGAAGCCGCGGTCGTGGGTGATCAGCAGCAACTCGCCCGGCCAGGCGGCCAGGAAGCGCTCGAGCCAGCGCAGCGAGGTGATGTCGAGGTAGTTGCTCGGCTCGTCCAGGAGGAGCATCTGATAGTCGCCGACCAGGACCCTGGTCAGGTTGAGGCGGACCTGGTAGCCGCCCGAGAGCTCGGCCGGCTTCTTCTCCAGGTCGGCCTCGCCGAACCCGAGGCCGGCCAGGATCTTCTCGACCCGCCAGACCTCGTTCTGGGCGTCGTGGGGCAGGGCCTTGGCCGCCTCGGCCAGGACGGTCGCCTCGGAGAAGCGGGGCCGCTGCTCGAGGTAGCCGATGCGGTACTTCCGGGGCCTGGTGATCGTGCCCGAGTCGGGCTCCTCCTCCCCGGTGATCATCCGGAAGAGGGTGGTCTTGCCGTGGCCGTTGCGGCCGACGACCCCGACCCGCTCCTTGCGGTTGATCTTGAAGCTGATGGAGTCGAAGAGAGCCTGCTTCCCGAAGCTCTTCGAAAGGTTATCGACGACGATCATAGACGGATCCCTGGGCGAAATTCGAACGGACTATTATAGCAGACCGGGCGGCGGGTTACTTGGCCGCCGCCCCGGTCACGGTCTTGGTCTTGTGGGCCCCCTTGGTCACGTGGACGCGGTAGCCGTCCTCGCCCGGCAGCCAGACCTCGGCCAGGACGTACACCGTGATGTACTCCGTGTACGACGGCGCGAAGTCGCCGACCTCGTCGAAGACGAGCCGGGGCCCGGCCACGGGCGGGGCCGGCTGGGGTATCCGCTCGAGAACCGCCAGCGGAGTCTCCTTGCCGGTCGAGGCCTGCTTGAGGACCAGGCCGCCGCCGGCCGCCTTGACGACCGCGTATTCGCCCGCGGCCAGGCTCTTGCCGCCCGCTTTGAAAGCGAAGGGCGCCTTGAACGACGCCTGGGCGAAGGCCGGCGCGGCGCCGGCCGCGAAGACGATGGCCAGGGCCGCGAAAAGTGCCGCCGGTTGACGCTTCATCTGACGCCTCCTTGTCCCCGTCTCAGACCGTCACCTCGGCCGGGTAGCCCGGGATCGGGTCGGCCGCCTCGGGCACGCCGCTCTTGGCCGCCTCGGCCATGGCCTCGATGAACGTGTCGATCTCCTCGAGCGTCGTGTAGACGTTCGGCGAGACGCGCAGGGCCTGGTAGTCGAAGACCGAGTTCGGCGGCGCCCCGCCGACCAGCGGAACGACGATGATGCGGTAGTTGTTGCGGAGCCAGGTGGCCAGCTGGCGGACGTCGATGCCCTCGATGTTGACGGCCATGACGCCCCAGGCCTGGGCCGGCTCGCTCGTCTCGGTCAGGATCTTGATCTTCGAATAGGGCTTGAGGGCATTGACCCAGCGCATGTTCAGGTAGCGCAGCCGGGCCGCCTTGCGCTCGGCCCCGATGGCCTGGTGGAAAGCAAGCGATTCGCCGAGGGCCGCCCGGATGGCCCAGGGGTGGGTGCCGATCGACTCGAACTTGCGGATGTCGTTGTCCTGCTGCTCCGGCGCGGCCTGCAGCGGCCAGAACCGGGGGATCATCTCCTTGCGGACACAGAGGCAGCCGTTGCCGAGCGGGGCCAGGAGCCACTTGTGGAGGCTCACCCCGTAGGCGTCGCACTCGAGGTCATGGAGCTTGAAGGGGAAATGGCCCAGGGCGTGGGCGCCGTCGACGATGGTGACGATGCCCTTGGACCGGGCCAGGAGGGAGAGCCGCCGGACCGGGAAGAGCTGGGCCGTCAGGTTCGTGATGTGGGTGAAATGGAAGACCTTGGTCCGCGGCGTGATGGCCTTCTCGAACATATTGTAGAGGTAGTCCTGGGTCGTCGGCACCGGGAACTGGAGCCGGGTGACCTTGATGCCCTCGCGGCGCATCCGCTGGTCCCACGTCGTCAGCATGCGGGGGTAATCCTGCTCGGTCGTGATGACCTCGTCCCCGGCCTTGAGGTCGAGCCCGTTCTGGGCGATCTGCAGGGCCTCGCTGGCGCCCCGGGTCAGGGCCATCTCCTCCTTGTCGCAGCCGAACTCGTTGGCCATGCGCCGGCGCAGGGTCTCGCTGTTCCCGGCCACCATGCCCTGGTAGTGGACGGGCAGCATGTTGATCATCTCCATGTAGCGGAAGGTCGAATCCAGCGACACCCGGGGCATGGGGCAGGTGAAGCCGTTGTTCAGGTTGATGAGCTCGCGGTCAAGCTTGAAAGCCAGCTGGATCTCGCGCCAGTAGAACTCGTCCCTGGCCACCTCCTCGGCCGTCTTGCCCGCGACCGATTGGGACGCCTCGGCGATGCGCGGCAGTCCCATCGGGTCGAAGGCCACGGCGGCCGCGCCGAACGCGCCGACCGACCTCATGAACGCTCTCCGGCTCCAGGTTCCGCTCGGTTTCTTCATGCTCTGCCTCCTCGGGAAATGGGTTGATGCGATCGACGCAAGGGCGATTTTAAAACAGTCGGCGAAACCAGGTCAAGGTCCCGGCGGGAGGACCCCGGTCAGTTCCAGGCCGCCGGCCGGTCGCCGTAGACGATGAGGTCGCCGAGGCCGACCGTCCCGCCCGGCCTGGGGTTCAGGAGCCTGAGCCCGAGAGTGTGGCGGCCCTTGGCCAGCCCGTAGCCCCAGGCGATCTCGAGCCGGCGGACGAGCTCGTCGACCGGCAGGGCGATGATGGACGGCGGCCCGCCGTCGACTGTGAGCTCGACCTCGAAGGCGTACGGGTCCGAACCGGGCGCGGCCATCTTCGTCGGCCCGCCGCCCAGGACGAAGCCCGTGCCCTCGAACTCGATCAGGGCCGGCGTTTCGAGGATCGCGCCCAGCCGCCGCCGCTCGACCGGATAGCAGCCCGGGAAGCTCGTCTCGAGCCGCACCGGCCGGACGGTCTCGACCGGCAGCCGGACGCTCTCCCCTTCGACGCGGCCGCCGCTCGCGCGGACCGCCTCCAGGGCCAGGGCCAGGGTCGTCTCGCAGGCCTTGTCGAGGGACATCTCCGTATAGGGGAACGGCTTGTCCTCGATGGCCCGGAGAGGGTCGCGCCACTTCGGCGGGATGGCCTCGCAGCCCAGCATCGTCCCCAGGACGCCACCGGCGCTGGCCGGGTTGCAGTCCGAGTCCTGGCCGCACCGGGCCGCGATCTCGAGCGTCCGGCCGAAATCGCCGTGGCCGTAGAGCAGGCCGATGGCGACATAGGCCCCGTTGACCCGGGCGTCGATGTTCCCGGGATCGAACACGAAATCGGGGCAGCCGGCGTCCCCGGCCCAATTGCGCTCGACGGCCAGCCAGGCCGCCTTCCAATCAACCGGGTCGGCCTTGTAGCAGGCCAGGACGTCCCGGATGCAGCCGGCAAACCCGGACTCCGGCGGCAGGACCTTCAGGGCCCCCTCGACGACCGGCTCGACTTCGGCGCTGACGAAAGCCAGGCTGTACATGGCCGCGACGAAAACCCCGCCGTACCAGCCGTCCCCGTAATTCATGATGTGGCCGACCCGGTCGCAGATCTCCGCGCCGGCGTTGACCAGGCCCGGGCTGACGAGGCCGGCGAAGTCGGCCTCGATCTGGAAATCGATGTCGTCGGCGTGCGGCGAGTTCCTCCAGTGGCCCGAGTCCGGCGGCAGGAGGCCGTGGAGGATGTTGTAGCGGGCCGCCTGGTTGGCGTGCCAGAGCGGGTAGGCGGCATGGGCGAAGGCCTGGGCATACCGGGCCGCCGGCGCGTCGATGCCCTCGCGGGACATGACCTCGAGGAAGGTCAGGTCCATGTAGACGTCGTCGTAGAGGCCGGGCGAACGCTCGAAGCGCCGGGCCACGATGCCGTCATCCCAGGGGATGGGCTGGTAGTCGGCGATCATGGCCCCCGGAAAGCGGAACTCCGTCGGGCCGCCGAAGGTGCAGCCGATGACCTGTCCGGCCCAGCCGCCCCTGATCCGGTCGAGCAGCCCGGCTCGGGAGAGCTCGGACCCCGGGCCCGCGGCCGAAGCCCCCCTGGGGGCCGGGCGGCAGGCGACGGCCGCCGCCCCGGCCAGAACGATCAGGCCGGCGAAGCCGAAGGCCAGGCGGCGGCCCTTCATCATTTCCCTGCCAGGCCCATCTCCCGGACGATGTGCGTCGCGCCGGAGAACTTGTCGGTCACCCAGAGCACGTAGCGGAGGTCGACGCTGATCGAGCGCTGCAGCTCGGGGATGATGTAGTAGTCGCCGATGACGCTCTCATAGGTCATATCGAAGATGATGCCGATCTGCTCGCCCCTGGCGTTGAGGGTCGGGGAGCCGGAGTTGCCGCCGGTCACGTTGGTCGTGTTCAGGAAGCAGGCCGGGACGTCCCCGAGCCGGGGGTCGGCGTAGGGGCCGAAGTCCTTAGACTTCCAGAGGTCCTTGATCTTGGCCGGGACCCGGAACGGGGAGACGCCGGTATCCTTCTCGACGACGCCCTTGACCGTCGTCTGCGGCAGGTACAGGACGGCGTCCCGCGGCTGGTAGCCCAGGACCGGGCCGTAGGTGAAGCGGATGGTGCCGTTGGCGTCGGGCGGATAGGTGCCCTTCTTCATCTCCAGGATGGCCGCTTCGTAGGTCATCTTGAGATCGGCGCCTTCCCGGGAGAAGCCCTTGCTCTCCTCGCGCACGCCTTTGAGCTCCTGCTCCATGCCGGCGGCGATCTTGAGGAACGGATCGTCGACCGCGGCCAACTGGGCCGGCTTGAGTCCGACGAGCTCGAGCCTCTTCGCCGGATCGCCCAGCGCCGTCCCGGCGTACATGGCGTCCACCCGGGCGGCCACGTCGGCGTCGGCGCCGGCGGCCAGCTGCCGGAGCGAGGCGGGCCAGGCCGCGACGTCGGGATGGGCGGCCTTGAGCCGCTTGAGCGTCCACTTCAGCAGCTCCCGGTCGGTGGCGAAGACATAGCCGCGCTCGGCCAGCTGCAGGCCCTGCTTGAACCGGGGCAGGTTCCGCTCCTGGAAGGCCGGCTCGCGGTCCTTGTCCGGCTTCTGCGTCTCGTTCACGGCCCGCAGGATGTTGTAGGCCTGGGACATGATGGTCGAGCCGCCGAGGACGCCGTTCAGCAGCTCCGTCCTGGCCCCGAAGGCCTTCTGGCGGACCTGGAAGGCCTCGAGTGCGGCCGGAGCGGCGCCGTACTTCCTGGCCCGCGCCGGATCGGCGGCGATCCAGTCGAGGAGTTCCTTCTCCTGGGCCGCCTTCTTGGCCGCGAGGTCGTACTTGACGAAGCCCTCGAGCTTGCCCTGATAATTCTTGAGGCCGTTGTAGAGGCCCTTGACCAGGCCGGCGTAGCGGATCTCGACCTCCTTGTCGGCCTTGCCGGCGGCTTCGTAGAAGCCGATGAGGTCCTGGACGTCCTTGACCCGCTTGGCCATGTTCTCCTGGTCGGCCTTGAGCTCGGCCAGGGCGTAGTTGCGGTAGGTCCGTCCCGGATAGCCCATGACGAAGGTGAAGTCGCCTTCCTTGAAGCCGTCGAGGGAGACCTTCAGCCAGACCTTGGGCTTGTAGGGGACGTTCGACGGGCTGTAATCGGCCGCCGTCCCGTCGGGGGCGACATAGGCCCGCAGGAACGAGAAGTCGCAGGTGTGGCGGGGCCACATCCAGTTGTCGGCCTCGCCGCCGAAGTTCCCCAGGTCCAGGGGCGGCGCGTAAACGAGCCGGACGTCGCGGATCTGCTTGAAGGTATAGAGATAGTAGGCGTTGCCGCTGTACATCGAGGCCAGCGTGCAGCGAAGGTCCTGGCCGGCCTTTTCGCCGGACGCGATGAGGTCCTTCTGGGCCTTGTCGAAGGCGTCGTAGCGCTGCCGCGGCGTCATCTTGGGCCTGAAGTAGGCGTTGACCTTGGCCGTCACGTCCTCGTAGCCGATGAGGACGCCGGCCTGGTAGCCCTGGGCCGGGATCTCCTCGCCCCTGGTCCGGGCCAGGAAGCCGTCGCTGATGTAGTCCTTCTCCTTGCTCGAGGCCCTCTGGATAGCGCCGTAGGCGACGTGGTGGTTGGTCAGGACGAGGCCCTCCGGGCTGACGAACTCGCCCGTGCCGCCGCCGAGGTTGACAACGGCGCTCATGAGGCCGGTGCCGTCCTTCTTATAGAGCTCGCCCGGGTCCATCTGCAGGCCCTGGGCCTTGAGGTTGAGGTCCTTCATCTGGTGGGGCATCCACATGCCCTCGTCGGCGCCGGCCGAGAAGACCAGGGCCAGGGCGAAGGCCGCGAACGCGAGATAACGGGCGAATCTTTTCATGTTGCCTCCTTCGGGGTCGGTCCCCGTTCGTTCCTGTCAATATAGAGTGTAGAAGTTGAACTTCCTGTTGAGCGCCTTGACGATCTCCATGATCCAGAGCGGCAGGGAGGAGAGAGCGATCATCATGCCCAGGTCGAGCAGGCTCAGGGCCCGGGTCTTGAAGACCGGCTGCAGGAAGGGCGCGTAGATGATGCCCAGCTGGAGCGCGAACGAGAGGACCGTGGCGCCGACGAGCTGGGGATTGGTGAATATCCTCAGCTTGAACAGGGACTCCCGCATGCTCCGGCAGTTGAAGGAGTGAAAGAGCTGGCTGCAGGCCAGGGTGGCCAGGGCCGCGGTCCGGGCCGTGGCGATGTCCTCCTTCTCGTAGAGGACGAACAGGAAGGCGGCCAGGCTGCAAGCCGCGATGAGGACGCCCTGGACCCCCATGAGCCAGCCCCGGGCCCTCGTGACGACCGGCTCGTCGGGCTGGCGCGGCGGCCGCTCCATGATCTTCGGGTCGACCGGGTCGACGCCGAGGGCCAGGGCCGGCAGGCCGTCCGTCACCAGGTTGACCCAGAGGAGCTGGATGGGCAGGAGGGGCACCGGCAGGCCGATCAGGGCCGTGACGAACATGACCAGGATCTCGCCCAGGTTGCAGGACAGCAGGTAGTGGATGAACTTGCGGATGTTGTCGTAGATGCCCCGGCCTTCCTCGACCGCGGCCACGATCGAGGCGAAGTTGTCGTCGGTGACGACCATGTCCGAAACTTCCTTGGTCACGTCGGTCCCGGTTATGCCCATGGCCACGCCGATGTCGGCCTCCTTGACGGCCGGCGCGTCGTTGACGCCGTCGCCGGTCATGGCCGCGATCTCTCCCCGCCGGCGCCAGGCCTGAACGGCCCGCAGCTTGTGCTCGGGGGAGACGCGGGCATAGACGGCCACGTTCTCGACGGCGGCGTCGAGGTCCGCGTCGCTGAGACGGTCGACGTCCTCGCCGGTCAGGGCCCGGGCCTCCGGGCCGTAGAAGCCGAGCTCGCGGGCGATGGCCACGGCCGTGTTTCGGTGGTCGCCCGTGATCATGACCGTCCTGATGCCCGAGGTCCGGCATTTGGACATGGCCTCCCGGACTTCTGGCCGGGGCGGGTCGATCATGGCCACGAGCCCGGCGAAGGTCAGGTCCCGCTCGATCGTCTCGGCCGAATAGGCGTGCGGCTCCTCATCGAGGTTCCGGTAGGCCACGGCCAGGACGCGGAGGGCCTGGTCCGAGAACCCGTCGTTGGCCTTCATGATGCGCTCGCGGTCGGCGGCCGTGAGCGGGCGCTCCGCGCCGTCCTCGAGGATGCTGCGGCAGTCCTTGAGCAGGAGGTCGGGGGCGCCCTTGGTGAACGTCGTCAGCTCCTGGTCGGCCCGGCGGACGATGCTCATCTTCTTGCGCTCGGAGTCGAAGGGCAGCTCCTCGACCATCTCGTAGTCCTCTTCCTCCTCCCCTTTCCAGATCCCGGCCTTGGCCGCCGCGCTGAGGATGGCGATCTCGGTCGGGTCGCCGAAGACGACGGTCGTCCCGTCCTTGACCGAGAGCCGGGCGTTGTTGCAGAGGACGCCCGCGGTCAGGACCTTGAGCAGGTCGACCCGATCGCGCGGGTCGACGGGACCGGCCGCTGTCCGGAACTCGCCGGCGGGATCGTAGCCCGTGCCGGTCACGTCATAGACGTCCCTCGACGTCCAGACGGCCCGGACGGTCATCTCGTTCTTGGTCAGGGTGCCCGTCTTGTCCGAGCAGATGACCGTGGCGCAGCCGAGCGTCTCGACCGACGGGAGCTTGCGGATCAGGACGTGGCGCCGGACCATGCGCTGGACGCCCAGGGCCAGGGCGATCGTGACGACGGCCGGCAGGCCCTCGGGGATGGCGGCCACGGCCAGGCTGACCGAGGTCAGGAACATGTCGAGGATCCGGCCGCCGCGCAGGACCTCGAGGCCGAAGACGACGGCGACGAGGGCGAAGCAGAGATAGACGAGCAGCTTGCTGAACTCCTCGAGCTTCCTCTGCAGGGGCGTCGTCTCCTTCCTGATGCCCTGGATGAGCCCGGCGATGCGGCCGAGCTCGGTCGACATCCCCGTCTCGACGACGATGGCCCGGGCCTTGCCGGAGACGACCGACGTCCCCATATAGAGGATGTTGGCCCGCTCGGCCAGGGGGATATCCGCCTCTTCAAGGGCGATATCGGTCTTGGCGACCGGCGTCGACTCGCCGGTCAGGCTGGCTTCCTGGGCGGCGAAGTTGGAGGTGTGCCAGGCGACCCGGCTGTCGGCCGGGACATGGTCGCCGGCCTCGACCTCGATTAGATCGCCGGGGACGAGGTCCCGGGCCGGGACGACCTGGGCGGCCCCGTCCCGGATGACCTTGGAGTTCGGGGCCGAGAGCTTCCGCAGGGCGGCCAGGCTCTTCTCGGCCCGGTACTCCTGGACAAGGCCGAGGACGGCGTTGAGGATGACGATGGCCAGGATGGCCAGGGCGTCGACCCACTCCTCCAGGAACCCCGAGACGACCGCGGCGCCGATGAGGACCACGATCAGAAGGCTCTTGAACTGGTCGAAGAAGATGGCCAGGGGGCCACGGCCCTTCTTCTCCCGGAGCTCGTTGGGCCCGGCCGTCACGAGCTTCCCGGCCGCGGCGGACGAGGCGAGGCCGGCCTTGGCGTCCGTGCCGAGATCCCGAACGACCTCCTCGATCGCGAGATGCCACCACTTGGTCATGACCAATGTCCTCCGGGAACCGAGTCGGAAAAGGGACCAGTATTATACAATGTCGCGGCGGGTCGCGACAAACATTCCGGGACGGCAGCGGATACCCCCTTCCATTCGGCCGCGGAA
The DNA here is from genome assembly GCA_039683095.1 of Acidobacteriota bacterium. Taxonomy (NCBI): domain Bacteria; kingdom Pseudomonadati; phylum Acidobacteriota; species Acidobacteriota bacterium. The sequence goes on from JBDKSB010000012.1 coordinate 65,476, forward strand.
ATGTGTATAATAAGCCGCTCACGTCGGGGAGTAGCGCAGCCTGGCTAGCGCACAGCGTTCGGGACGCTGGGGTCGTGGGTTCAAATCCCACCTCCCCGATTCTTCGTGATCCTTCGACCGATGTTCATCAAGACGCTCGATGATGTCTCCGGATCCAGGGCCGGCGACGCTTCCTTCCTGAAAGAACTCCTGAACCCGGCCCGCGAGCCCCTGTCGCTCCGCTGCAGCCTGGCCCACGCCGAGGTGAGCCCCGGCGCCGCGACCCTGCCCCATCGGCTGCAGGCCTCCGAGGTCTACTACATCCTCGAGGGCCGCGGCCGCATGCATGTCGGCGGCGAGGCGGCCGAGGTCGCGGCGGGCCAGGCCGTCTACATCCCGCCCGGCGAAACCCAGTTCATCGAGAACACCGGCGCGTCCCGCCTGGCCTTCCTCTGCCTCGTCGATCCGGCCTGGACGCCGGCGGGCGAAGAGGTCCTCTAGGGAGATGCTGAGCCGGATCAGCCGCCTGCGGCGGCAGATGAGCTGGGAACAGGCGTTCACCGCGCTGAAGTACCCGAACTACCGCCTCTGGTTCTGGGGCCAGATGGCCTCGCTCTTCGGCTCGTGGATGCAGTCGACGGCCCTGGGCTTCCTCATCTTCGACTTGACCAAGTCGCCCGTCTATCTCGGCCTGGTCGGCTTCGCCGCCGGCATCCCGACCTGGCTCTTCACGCTCTACGCCGGCGTCATCGCCGACCGCGTGTCCCGGCGGACGATCCTCATCGTCACGCAGACTTCGATGATGGCCCTGGCCTTCGGCATCGCCGGCCTGACCTTCCTGCACTGGATCCGGCCCTGGCACATCCTGGTCATGGCCTTCCTTCTCGGCGTGGCCAATTCGTTCGACGCCCCGGCCCGGCAATCCTTCGTCCTGGAGATGGTCAGTTTCGAGGACATGACCAACGCCATCGCCCTGAACTCGGCCATGTTCAACACGGCCATGGCCCTAGGACCGGCGGTCGGCGGCCTGCTCTACGGCTACCTCGGGCCGGGCTGGTGCTTCACCATCAACGGCGCGAGCTTCCTCGCCGTCATCGCCGCCCTGCTGCGGATGAGGCTCAAGGCCTTCGTGCCGCGCCAGGAAAGGTTCTCGGCCGCGGCCGAGCTAAAGGAGGGCCTCAAGTACGTCGTCCGCCACCCGCTCATCCGGACGATCATCGGCCTCGTGGGCGCGGTCAGCCTGTTCGGGATCTCGTTCGTCACCCTGTTCCCGGCCTGGGCGGTCAATATCCTTCACGGCGACGCCAAGACGAACGGCTTCCTGCAGTCGGCCCGCGGCCTGGGCGCGCTCGTCGCCGCCCTGCTCATCGCCTCGCTCGGCCGGTTCGGGTTCCGCGGCAAGCTCCTGACCTTCGGCACCTTCGCCCTGCCGGTCACCGTCGCGGCCTTCGCCCTTGTCCGCTGGACCCCGCTGGCCCTCCTGATCGTCTTCGGATCAGGCCTGGCGAACATCCTGGTCCTCAACCTGGCCAACGCCCTCGTCCAGACCCACGCGCACGACCGGCTGCGGGGGCGGATCATGAGCGTCTATACGCTGACGTTCTTCGGGATGATGCCCGTCGGCGCTCTCGCGATCGGCTTCGCGGCCGAGCGTTGGGGCCAGCCGGCGGCCATCCTCATCGCCGCGGGTGCGATGCTCGCGGCGGCCTCGCTGCTGACGATCGCCATGCCTGGCCTGCGCCGTCAGGCCTGAGCCCGGCGCGCGGGTCAGGGGATCTCGACCAGGGCGTAGGCCCTCGATCCCAGCCCGATCGCCTCGCCGTGGGCCAGCTGGCCCGACCAGTCGATGTCGTACCCGGCGCGCAGGGGGTCACTGCCCCCGCCCCGGGCGACCAGGAGGTCGGCCGCAGCCTGGTCGATGGCCACCGGGTCCAGGGAAGCCAGGACGCCGATGTCCTCGGCGATCGGCTTCTGGTTCCGGGCCATGCAGTCGCAGTCCTTGGTCACCTGGATGAGGAAGCTGACGAACACCGCCTTGTCCCCGAAATGCGACAGGACGCGCCGGGCGTACTCGGCCATCTTCTCCTGGAGGCGCAAAGAATCCTCGTCCCACCTCATTTTGATGGCGCCGGGCTTGCAGACGACCAGGCATTCGCCGCAGCCGATGCACTTGGCCGGCTCGATGGCGACGCGGCCCTCGGCCTGGACGATGGCCGCGGCCGGGCAAAAGGATATGCAGACGCCGCAGTTGCGGCACTGCTTGGCGTTGACGCGGGGACGCGTCACGGAATGCTGGTCGAGCTTGCCGGCCCGCGAGGCGCAGCCCATGCCGATGTTCTTGATGGCCGCCCCGAGGCCGGTCTGGACGTGGCCGGTGACGTGGGCCAGGCCGATCAGGGCGTCCGCGTCCAGGATGGCGCTGGCGATCTTGGAGGAGGCCGTCCGGGCCTGGGCGCTCCGCGGCTCCTGCTTGTCGCGGCCGATCAGGCCGTCGGCGATGATGACCGGCAGGCCGGTCGCTTCCGGCGTGAAGCCGTGGGACCAGGCCAGGCGGAGATGGTCGATGGCGTTCGAGCGGCGGCCGACGTAGAGCGTGTTGGAGTCGGTCAGGAAGGCGTGGGCGGTCTTTTCCCGGAGGTCAGCGATCAGGCCGGAGAGCCAGGCTGGCTTGATGTAGCCCGTGTTGTTGTTCTCGCCGAAGTGGATCTTGAGGGCGACAAAATCTTCCTCGCCGAGCCGGTCGTTGAAGCCGGTCGCCCGGTAGGCCGTCCGGACCTTGCCGGCCAGGGCCTCGGCCGGCTCGCGGCCGGCGGCAGGAACGAAATAGACGCGGCTTTTCATCCGTCCTGTCCTTGCCTCAGGCTTTGAGCAGGGCGTCGACGGCCCGGCGCCCCTGGCCCGAATCGACGGCCCGGCCCAGCCCGGCCAGCGTTTTCCCGACGGCGTCGATCGCGAACCGGACCTGGGCCGAGGTCAGGTTGCCCATGTGGCCCATGCGGAAGACCCGGCCGGCCGTGGGGCCGAGCCCGCCGGCGACGACGACCCCGTTGGCGGAGAGGCCGGCCCGGAAGGCCTTGTCCTCGACACCGTCCGGGTAGCGCGCGACCGAGAGCGTCGAGGCCGCGAAGCGGGGGTCGGTGAAGAAGGTGAAGCCGAGGGCGGCCAGGCCGGCCCGGAGGGCCCGGCCGTGAAGATCGTGGCGCTCGAACCGTTCCTCGATCCCCTCCTCGAGGACGATGCGGGTCGCCTCGGCGAAGGCCCGGATCTCGTTGACGCAGGGGGTCGAGAAATATTTCGTCGGATCATGCATGACCGGCAGCCAGCGCATGACGTCGGAATAGTAGGCCGGGACCGAGGCCAGGCCGCGGCGCTTCTCCATGGCCGCCTCGGAGAACACGCAGAGGGCCAGGCCGGGCGGCGTGCCCAGGCATTTCTGGGCCGCGGTCAGGACGACGTCGATGCCCCAGGCGTCCATGCGCTCCGGGATGCCGCCCGTGGCGCAGACGCCGTCGACGACGAAGATCGCCCCGGTCCTGGCCAGGGCCTGGGCGTATTCCTCGACCGGGGCGCAGGCGCCGGTCGCGGTGTCGACATGGGTGCAGACGACGACGTTATAGCTCCTGGTTCTCAGCTGCCGCTCGAGCTCGCCCGGGGTGACGGCCCGGCCCCATTCGCACTCGAGGACGTCGTGGCCGATCCCGAAGGCCCGGCAGATCTGGGCCATGCGGTCGCCGAAATAACCCTGCGACACGACCAGGACCCGGTCGGCGGGGCCGGCGGTGTTGAGCAGGGCCATCTCCATGGACAGCGTCCCCGCCCCGGCGACGATGAAGGGTTCGCCGTTCGCGCAGAAGACGATCTTCTTGAGGTTCTCGCAGGCCTCCGCCAGGTCGCGGGCCATGTCCGGCCCGACGTGGGAAACCGTCGGCAGGGCCAGGGCGTCGAGGATGCGCGGCACGACCGGGCTCGGGCCGGGGATGAGGAGGAGCTTCTCTTGGGACATCGGGATCCTTTCGAACAGGGCTCCCGTCCATTTTGACCAATCGACGGCCTGAAATCAAGGACGGTCCGGAAGGGGCCCCAAACAGATGGCCCTGGCCAGGGCCTCGAGGGACGGCAGGACCTTGACCGGGTAGCCGGCAAAGCGCTCCGGCTCGTTCGACAGGAGATAGATGGCCTCGATCCCGGCGTCGAGGGCGGCCAGGACATCGAAGCGCGTGTCTCCGACCACCCCGACCTCCGCCGGCCCAAGGCCGAGCGTTCGCAGGACCTCGAGGAACGGCGCCCCGGACGGCTTCCATAGGCCGCTCTCCCGGGTGATGACGCAGTCGAAGGCCAGGCCGAACTTGCCCAGCAGGAACTCCGCGTTCTTGCGGGAGTTGTTCGTGACCAGGGCCACGGCCAGGCTGCGGGCCCGCAGCCGGTCCAGGAGCCCGCTGAACCCTTCGCGCAGGACGGAGGCCTCGGTCTGCCGGGCCTCGTGGCCCTCGAGGATGGCCCATTTGGCCGAGCGCTCCGGCTCGACGAGCGCGTCGAGGTAGGCCAGGATGGACATCTCGCCCGTGCCGAGTTCGTCCCGGATACGGGCCCAGTCGTAATCGTTCTCGACGACCGTGCCGTCGAGGTCGAAGATGACGCCTCTGAGCCTCATGACTTGGTCCACCCGTCCTTGACCCGCCCGGCCTCTCCCGGCCCGGGCTTCCCTGGCATTCTAGCGGAAAGAACGGGCGATTTCTATCGCGCCCGGCGTTGACGGCCCGGCGAGGGCTTTGCTATAATCCGCGCCGACGGAAGAACTCAGGGAGGTTCCATCATGGGTAAGATCATCGCCGTCGTGGGCGGGCTCATCGCCATGGCCGGCGGCCTGGCCCTGGTCATCATCTCGGCCACTTTCCGCGCCGCCTTCGTCCAGGTCGTGCTCGGGTTCATCCCGCCCATCCTGTTCTTCGGCGGATTCATCTGCCTCATCGCCGGCATCAGCAGCATCAAGGACGCCAAAAGGACCAAGAAGCTCGAGCAGGAAGCCGAAGCCAAGAAGGACGCCTGAGATCCGCCGCCCGCCGGCCCGCGCCGGCGGCATCGCTGCTTGCCACTCCCGAAAGGGCTGTGTTAAGATGGTGACGCCAACGTGGTCGCTTTTCATCTGCTGCCGCTGACCCTTCTCCTGTCGTTCCCGGCCCCCGTCGCCACCCAGGTCCAGGCGGCTTTCCTCCAGGGTTCGCCGGCCATCCTCCGCCGAGTCCTCGCGACCGACGGCGCCATCCCAATCTCCCTCCCCGAGCCGCTGGCCCTGGCCGACCAGCTCTCGCCCGACCAGACCTATCTCGTCTTCCTCCGCTATTTCGCGACCTTCAAGACGACCGAGTTCACCATCGATCCCCTGATGTCCTCGCTGCCCGGCGTGCCGGGCGGCATCCTGAGGGCCCGCTGGTCCTTCCGCAACGAGCGGACGGGCGCGTCCTACTCGTTCCGCCTGTATTTTTTCGTCGTCCCGGCGGGCCCGGCCGTTCGGTCAGGCATCCCGGCGCCGTTCGGGACCTCCCGGATCGTCGAGATCCGGGCGGAGAGGCGCTGATGTCCGCGCCCGCCTCCCGGCGCCGCGGCCCGCTGCCGGTCGTGGCCGGCTCGGCCCTAGCCGCGGCGGTCCTCGCCGTCGGGCTCTCGCTCCTCGTGCCCGGTTTCCTGGCCAGGGATTTCGACGCCAGGAGCCTGGCCGCCCTGCGCAAGCAGGCCGTCCGCACCCGGCGGGAGTTCTCCGGCCTGCTGGCCTCCCTGGCGGCCCGGAAGTCCCGGTTCGCCGGGCCGGCTCTTCCCGCCAAGGCCGCGGATTTCTTCGCGATCTTCCGCGCCGCCGGCCTCGATCCGGAGAAGGAAGGCATCGCCCTGACGGACGTCGGCGGCGATGTCCAAGCCTGGTACGGCAACGTTCTGAGCCCCGAGAACCAGTGGGACCCGGCGGCCCTAAAGGAGCACGGGCGGGACGGCGGCTCGGTCCTGGTCAAGTCCAAAGCCTCGGTCTACCTCGTCGCCCTGCAGCCGATCGAGGGCGGCCGGATGCTCTTCCACTTCGCCCTGCTGGCTTTCAACCCTCCCGTCCGGTCCTCCTACATCAGCTCCTACAACGCCCTGCGCCCGGCTCCGCCGTTCGAGCTGGCCGTCGACTATTGGGACTTCCGGGACGACATCAAGGGCTACCAGGAGTTCTTCACCCGGCACGGCGACGAGTTCCCCAGCCAGTCCCGGCAGAAGAACGAGATCCAGACGCTCTACTTCCCGCTCCGGAACGAGGCCGGCCGCATCACGGCCACCGTCACCCTGGCCTCGCCGTCCCTGACCTCGCGGCTCTCGGCGGCGCGGGATAGCCTGAGCCTGGTGGTCCTGCTCGCCCTGATCGTCTCCGCCGGCGCGGGCCTTGTCGCCTTCTGGTCCTCGCCCGGGTTCCTGCGGCGGCACGGCTTCGTCCCGGCGGCCCTGGGCGCCGCCCTGCTCGTCGTGATGAGGCTCCTGGCCCTGCCGCTGGGCCGGCTCGAGCGGCTCCAATCCCTGTCCCTCTTCAAGCCGGCCGTGGCCGGATTCTCGTCCTGGGCCGGCCTGACCGGATCGCCGATCGACATCCTCCTGACCGCCCTGACCGGTCTCGGCCTCGCGGTCTGCGCCGCCGCTCTGGTTTTCCCGCGGACCGAGGGCCGGGAGGCCCGCCGGTCCGTCCCCCTGACCGTCCTGGCCCACATCGTCGCGGCCGCGGCCGCCGCCGGGATCGTGCTCGCCCTGCGGGAGGCCTGCCGGCTGGTCGTCTTCAATTCCAACCTGTCGCTCCTGCGCTGGGATCTCGACGTTTCGCGCCTGTCCCTGCAGCTCGGCCTCTTCGCCGTCCTGGCCGCGGCGCTCCTCGTCCTGGCCGTCGTCGTCCGTCTGGCCTTCCGGGGCTTGCGGACGAACTGTGTCTTCGGCCTGGCCGCCGCCCTGGCCGCGGCCGCCGCCGTCCTGGCCGTCCCTCCGCGCTCCTCGGCCCTGCTCGCGGCCGTCACCGCGGTCCTGGCCGCCGGGGTCTTCGCGGTCGCCGTCCGGCCGGGTTTCGCGCGGCGGCGCGAGGTCTGGGTGGCCGGCCTGGTCATCGCCGCGCTCTGGCTGACCCGCTCGGTCGACGGCCTGAACGACGCCCGCACCCGCCGCCTTCTCGAAACGACGGTGACCCATACGGTCCAGAGCCAGGCCGGCTGGGCCAAGTTCCTCATCGAGGAATCCCTGCCCGTCCTCGACCGCAGCGAGGCCCGGCTCGTCGCCTACCTCAAGGACCCCAAGGACAAGGGGGCCCTGGCCCAGGAGCTCTGGGAAGGGACCCCGGTGGCCCGGGCCAACTGGTATTCGAGCCTGGAGGTCCGCGACGCCGAGGGCGAGCTCTACAGCCGCTTCTCCCTGAACGTGCCCAAGTTCCTGGGCAGCTCGCCCGACCTGCCGTTCTCCGCGGACTGGGCCATCGCCCCCCACGCCCAGACCTTCATCGGCCGGGAGAAGGACTTTCTCGTCGGCTATAAGGACTTCACCGAGGCCGGCACGCCCATCGGCCGCGTCCTTCTCTATGTCTCCCTCGACCCGGAGATGCTGCCATTCCTCTACTCCGCCAATCCCTATTTCGAGGTGCTGCGGACCGATTCCCTGCCGTCCCTGGGCCAGATCGATTTCGGCTGCGAGATCTTCGACCTCGGGGGCCGGTCGCTGTTCAATCCGCGCAAGCTGACCGCCGGCCTGGCCGCAACTGACCTCGAGCGCCTGCGGCGGAGCGCGGCGCCGTTCTGGACGACGTTTCGGGAGGGCGGGACGGTCTACGACGCCGACCTCTTCCGCTGGGGCAGCCGCGCCTACAGCCTGTTCGTGCCGCGCAAGAATCTCCGGACCCAGGCGGTCGACTTCCTGCGCTTCTTCTTCGTCGGCCTGGCCGCGGCCCTGCTGGCGGCGGCCGCCGCCCTGGCCGGGGGCCGGGCGTCGCTCGGCCGGCCGTTCTGGTCGTTCTCGAGCCGCGTCTACGCCGCCTTCCTGGCCGTGGCCGTGGTCCCCATGCTCCTTTTCACGGTTTTCACCCGGAACCTCTTCGACCGCCTGTTCACCGAGCAGTTCGTCGACGATGCCGCTGTCCACGCCAGCTACGCCCAGGGGCTGATGGAGGCGTTCAGCAACATCCAGGGCACCGAGCTCTCGCCGGCCCCGTCGACGCAGGAGGACCTGGCTTTCTGGATCAGCGAGACCCTGTCGAGCGACGTCATCCTCTACCAGGACGCCGTGGTCAGCGCCTCGAGCCGCCGCGAGTTCTTCGAGAGCGGATTGCTGCCGGACATCATCGACGGGGAGGCCTACCGTGACCTCGTCTACGACCGCAAGCCCTACTCGGTCCGGCGGACCCGGCTGGGCGGCTACTCGTTCCAGACCCTGACCGTGCCCTACGAGGCCGGAGCCTCGACGCTGTTCATCTCCCTTCCCTTCCCGTTCGAGCGTCAGCAGCTCGACAAGGCCACCCGGGAGACCGTCGAGTTCCTCGTCGTCCTTTCGGCCTTGTTCGTCGTCCTGGTCCTCGTCTTCTCCCGGGGCATCAAGAGCATGATCATCGTCCCCGTGCGCAAGCTCCTGGCCGGGACCCGGGAGGTCGGCCTGGGCAACCTCGAGGTCCAGATCGATCACCGCTCCCGCGACGAGATGATGACCCTCATCGACGGCTTTAACACCATGGTCCGGAACCTCCGGGCCCACGAGCAGGAGCTGGCCGAGATGAGCAAGAAGGTGGCCTGGACCGAGATGGCCCGCAAGGTCGCCCATGAGATCAAGAACCCGCTGACGCCGATCCAGCTGTCGGCCGAGCACATCCTCAGGGTCTACGAGGACCGGCGCGGGGATTTCGACCAGGCCCTCCGGGAATCCATGTCCTACATCATCAGCGAGGTCGAAAACCTGCGGCGCATCGCCACGGAGTTCATGGAGATCGCCCGGGACGTGACGGTCCGCAAGGAGCCGGTCGACCTGCGGCTGGTCCTCGAAGAGGTCCTGCAGCCCTACCGCCGGCTGCTGGCCGAGCGCATCCGCTTCAAGCTCGTCGCCGAGGGGGACGATTTCCGGGCCAACGGCGACGAGGTCAAGCTCAAGACCGCCTTCCGCAATGTCGTCGCCAACGCCGTCGAGGCCATCGGGGCGCGGGGCCAGGTCGCGGTCGGGGTCGTCCGGCGCGGCCCCCGCCTCGTCGTCACGGTCAGCGACACCGGGTCGGGCATGAGCCGGGAGACGGCCGAGCGGATCTTCGACCTCTACTTCTCGACCAAGGACGCCGGGACAGGGCTCGGCCTGCCGATCACGAAGAAGATCGTCGAGGAGCATGGCGGCACGATCTGCGTCTCGAGCCAGCCGGGGCGGGGCACGACGGTCGTCATCGAGCTGCCGGCCGGCCAATGACCGGTGGCATTTTCGGCCGGATTCTGGCAGAATAGCGGGCGTACCGCTTGCCGAAAGGACAGCCGCGATGGCCAAGACGCTTGTCGCCTATTTCAGCCAGACGGGGAACACGAAGCTCGTCGCCGAAGCCATCTTCGCGGCCCTGGCCGGCGACAAGGTCCTCAAGCCCATCTCCGAGGCGGGCGGCGACCTGGCGTCCTGCCAGCTCATCTTCGTCGGCTTCCCCGTCCAGACGCACAGCGTGCCCTATCCCGTCGAGGCCTTCCTGAAGTCGGTCCCCGAGGGCAGGAAGGTGGCCTTGTTCTCGACCCACGGCTCGGTCACGGGCAGCCGCCTCGCCCGGGAGGCCCTGGAATACGCCTCGATCCTGGTCGCCAGGGCCAGGCTGGTGGGCACGTTCTCCTGCCGGGGCAAGGTGTCGCTGAAGGCCCTCGAGATCCTGATGCAGTCGCCCGAGCACCAGGCCTGGGCCGACATGGCCGCGTCGGCGGCGACCCACCCCGACGCGAGCGACCTCGAGGATGCCCGGGCCTTCGCCCGCTGGATCGCGACCCTGGGGGCCCAGGGCCACTACCGCGGCCTCTGACCTTGACCGTTCATAAGAACGCGTGAACGGTCAAGGTTGACGGTCCGCGGCCCTCGTCCGGACGAACCCCGACACGCCCACGAACTCGATCCGCTCCTCCCGTTCGATCTCGTCGAAGAGCAGGTTCAGCCCCAGCGTGTCGCTCGAGATATGGCCGGCCAGGACGATGTTGAGATGGGCCTTCCTGGCGTTCTCGAGGGCCTCCTCGCTGATGTGCATGCTGACGATCGTGCTCACGCCCGAGACGGCGTAGGACTCGTAGATCGTCTTAGAGCCCTCGGTCCCGCCCGTCATCTCGACGGAGATCCGGCCGCAGTGGGCCGTCTCCGCGCCGTTGACGATCTTCGGGCCGGCCATCCGGGCCGCGGCGGCCCGGTATTCCGGGACGGTCCGCAGGAGCTCGATCAGGTCCTTCAGGCGGGCCGGCTTCTCCCCTGCGAACAGGCGCTCGAGGAAGGTGTTGACGCAATTGTCGGCCGGCGTGTGGAGGCACATCATCGGCAGGCCAAGCAGGCGGGCGGCATCCACGGCCCGGCTGTGGTTCCCAGGCAGGAGGCGCCGCTCGACTTCGCTCATCCGCTTCTCCAGCAGCTGTTCGGCGACCGAGATGTTGACGCCGTAAAGGGCCAGCATGTCGGACTGGACGCGCATGACGTCGGCCAGCTGGGCCAGGGCGACGCCCTGGGGATGGTGGGCGATGACGAGGTCGATCGCCGCGGCCCTATCCCGGTTGAGGGTATGGGCCAGCAGGATCTCGGAGGCGTCCATGTCGATGCCGGCGATGACCTTCCGCGCCTCGGCGGCCGGGTCGCCGGTCAGGATGCGGCTGTCGGCATAGGGGTTGAACAGGCGGTCCGCCTCCCAGGAGACGCGCTCGTCCTCGGTCAGCTTCCCGGCCTTCTCGGCCTCCTCGTCGAGCAGCTTGCGGACGGCCTCGGGGCCGCGCGGGTCGTTGGCGATGCCGGCCGCCACGGCCTTTCGGTAGATGGTCTCGATGTTCATGGCGATATCCTTTCTTGGACGGGCCTGGGACGTTCGGCGGGCAGGTTCCGCGCGACCCAATCCTCCCCGAGCAGGGCCATGGCCGCCGCCCTGACGTCCGCGTCCAGGGCCTCGGCCCGGGCGCGAAGCAGGTCCGATTCGAGGCCGGCCCGTTCGCCGTCCCCGCGGTCCAGGAGGCGGCAGAGGCGGCAGGCTCCCAGGCGGGCCAGGTCGGCGAGGGAGACCAGCCTGGCCAGGCGTTCCTGGGTTTCGCGACATCCCATCAGGCTGCTGGCGAAGTCGCCCCGCTCGCGGGCGGCCGCGGTCCCGGCCCGGAGGACGTGGGACGCCGTCCCCGCCAGCCGGCCGAGGCGGCAAGCCGTTTCCTCCGGAGGGTCGAGACGGGCGGCCGAAGCGCGCCAATCGAGGAGCGCGCGGCCGAGCCGCGGGTCGCGATCCGCGGCTTCTTCGAGGACGGACACCCGCCGGTCCGGACGACCGGGAACGTCCTCGCCGTCGAGGTCGGCCCATATCTTTTCGGGCGGCAGGGCGCCGTCCCCGCGGCCGGGGCAGGCGATCCGTTCAAAGTATTCCGCCGCCCGCCGCCGGAAGTCCGTCTCGGCCTCGGTCCGGAACGCGTCCACGGCCGCCCCGCCTCAGCCGCCCCGGCGGATAACGCCGGACGCCTCGAGGCGGTCGAGTTCGGCGGCCGAAAGCCCCAGCCCGGACAGGACCTCGGCGGTGTGCTGGCCGTGGCCGGGGCAAGGCCCGGCCTCCCCGGCGTTCCTGTCACGGAGCGGATGGCCGGGGCGCAGCACGCCCTTGCCGCCCGGCGGAGGGCCGATGACCAGGCCGCGGTGCCTGATCTGGGGGTCGGCCAGGACCTCGTCGAGCCCGGGCACGACCGCGCAGCAGCAGTCGACTCCCCGGAGCAGGTCCGTCCATTCGGACGCCGTCAGGCCGGCGAAGAGGGCCTCGACCAGGGCGAGATCCTCGGGCTTCTCGGAGAACTGCAGCGGCAGGAGATCCTCCCGGCCGGCGGCCTTGCAGAAGGCGCCCCAGAACTTGGGCTCGATCGCGGCCAGCGAGATGTCCCGGCCGTCGCGCGTCCGGTAGACGTTGTAGCAGGGATGCCGGCCGGAGAGCGGCAGGCGGCCCCGGCCGCCGCGCTCCCCCGCCGAATAGTCGCCGAGGGGCATGACCATCCAGGACAAGGCGCTGTCGAGCATGCCGATGTCGAGATGGCGGCCCTCCCCCGTCTTCTCGCTCTCGCGGAGACAGGCCAGGATGCCGGCGGCGGCGTACAGGGCCGAGCTCAGGTCCGCGATCTGGACCGGCGGGATGGTCGGCCGGGACTCGGGCCAGCCGCACAGGCCGAGCAGGCCGGCGCGGGAGATGAAGTCGAGGTCGTGTCCGGCCCGGTCGCGGTCCGGCCCGTCCTGGCCGAAGCCGGAGATCGAGCAGTAGACGACGCGCGGATTCACGGCCCGGACCGCGGCGTAGCCGACGCCGAGCCGGTCGACGGCGCCCGGCCGGAAGCTCTCGACCACGACGCCGGCCGAAGCGGCGAGCCGGAGGAAAAGGTCCCGGCCGGCGGCGGCCTTGAGATTGACGGCCAGGCTCTTCTTGCCGGCGTTGAGGGCCTGGAAATAGGCGCTCAGGCCGCCGACGAAGGGGCGGAAGGACCTCATGTAATCGCCGCTTTCGAGGTCTTCGATCTTGATGACCTCGGCTCCCAGGTCGGCCAGGATCATGGTGCAGAAGGGGCCGGGAAGGAGCCGGGAAAGGTCGAGGATGCGGACGCCTGCCAACGGAGGTTTCTTCATGCCGTATCCTATTTAACAGAAAGGCCGCGGCCGGTCAATCGGCGGCCGGCGGGAGCTTGTCCCGGCCCGGGTTGACATCCCCTGCTCAACCGACAATAATGGGGGAACTGCAGATCGTACCCGCCTTTTGAGGATCAAAGGAATGAAAAAGGGAGAAGATGAGCACATGCGAGTGAAGATCGCCGGCACCGGGAAATGCCTGCCGGGGACCGACGTCCCCGGGAGGGTCGTCACCAACGAGGAGATCGTCCGGGTCCTTCTGGCCCACGGCGCCGTCAAGCCGGGTACCGACCGGCCCTGGGGGCCCGACGAGCTGACGCCCCAGAAGATCGTCGATCTCGTCGGCATCCGCGAGCGGCGCTGGGTCGCCGACTCCGTCAACACCTCGGACATGGCCCTGGTCTCGGCCGGCGCCGCCCTGGCCGACGCGGGCATCGGCTGGCAGGATATCGGCATCCTGGCCGTCGGCAGCTCGACGCCCGAGGCCCTCTTCCCCTCGACCGCCTGCATGCTCCTGAACAAGGCCATCAAGGGCGAGATCGCCGCGGGCCGGCTCAAGGAGAACGAGGCCCGGAACGCGATGCGCATCCCGGCCTTCGACGTGCTGGCCGCCTGCACGAGCGGGCTCTACGCCGCCGACCTCGTCCGCAAGCACCTTCTTTTCGGGGAGACCGGATCGCGGTACGGCCTGGCGCTCGGGACCGAGGTGCTCAGCCGCGTTCTCGATTTCTCGGATTCCAACGCCGACCTTTGGGGAGACGGTTCCGCGGCCGTCGTCCTGGAACGGACCGACGGCCCCGGCGGCATCGTCTGCATGGAAACGGGCACCGACGTCCTCGGCATCGACACCGCCTACAGCACCGGGCACGATACCCGCCATCACGACGCGCCCGCCCATCCGAACGTCACCATCAAGGGACACGAGATCCAGAAGTTCGTCCTGCGCATCATCCCCGAGCTCATCGTCCGGACGCTCGAAAAGGCCAACCGCACGCCCGGGCGGACGCGGGATTACCGCATCGAGGACGTCGATCTCTTCATCTGCCACCAGGCCAACGCCCGGATCTTCGAGTTCCCGTCCAAGAAGCTGGGCGTCCCGCTGGAGAAGTTCTACGTCAACGTCGACCGGCGGGGCAACTGCTCCTCGACGTCGGTCCTGCTGGCGCTCCGGGAGGCGGTCGAGGAAGGGCGTCTCCGGAAGGGCGATCTGGCCCTCCTGGTCAGCTTCGGCGGCGGGCTGACCTGGGGTTCGATGCTGGTCGAATGGTAGTCCCCCTGCTTCGCCTCATTCTTTTCGCGTTCATCGCCTACGTCGCGTTCCTGTTCGTCCGCGTCTATTTTGGGCTGAAGAACCTCCGCCCCAAGGCCCGGACCGGGCCCCGGGGCGGGGTCCGGGGCGCAATGGTCAAGGACGAGGTCTGCGGCACCTACATCCCCCGCGACGAGGCCCTGACCGAGGTCCGCGACGGCGTCGAGCGCTACTTCTGCTCCGAGGACTGCCGCCGCAAGAGCCGGGCCCGCTGAGCGGCGAGCCCGCGCCCGCCCCGGCGGTCAATCGGACGTGAAGGCGATCCGGAAATCCGTGTACTCGCCCGTGGCCTGCTCGCGGCGGACGTCGAAGCTCTCGATGCTGGCCAGGCGCGGGCCCTCGCGAAGCCGCTCGAGGAAGCTCTCGATCTGGGAGGCCGGGCCCTCGGCCAGGACCTCGACCCGTCCGTCGGACAGGTTCCGGACCCAGCCGGTGACGCCGAGGCGCGAGGCATATTTTTCGGCGAAGTAGCGGAAAGCGACGCCCTGGACGCGCCCCCCGGCGAAGACGCGGAACCTGACGAGCTCGCTCCCCATGATCTCCTAACCTGTGAATACTCCAGGGCCCGAAACAAAGTCAAGAAGCGCGCCGGCATCCGTGGTAGAATCGGGGGCGCGGACGGGACCATGACCAAGAGCCTGATCACCATCGCCGGCTGGGACCCGACAGGGGGCGCGGGCGCCCTTCTCGACCTCCGCGTCTTCGAGCGGCTCGGGAGACGGGGCTACGGCGTCCTGACGGCCGTGACCGCCCAGAGCCCGGCGGCGGTGGCCCGCGTCGTCCCCGTCCCGGCCCGGGCCGTGACCGACCAGTTCGAGCGGCTGGCGGAAGGGCTCGAGATCGGGGGGATCAAGGCCGGCATGCTGGCCACCTCGGCCAACCTCGGCGCCGCGGCCCGGATCCTCGGCCGGATGGAAGGCCGGCCGCGCGTCATCGACCCGGTCCTCCGGTCCAGTTCGGGCCTGCCCCTCCTCGAAAAGAAGGCCTGGCCCCGCCTCCTCGAAGCCTGCGCCGGCCGGGCCGAGCTCATCACCCCGAACCTGGCCGAAGCGGCGGTCCTCGCCGGGCGCCCGGTCCGGGACCTGGCCGGGATGAAGGAGGCCGCCGAAAGGATCCACGCCCGATCGGGCCTCGCCTGCCTGGTCAAGGGCGGGCATCTCGAGGGCCGGGCCGCCGACGTCCTTTTCGACGGCCGGGATTTCGCCGAGTTCCCGCATCCCCGCGAGGCCCGGGACGTCCACGGCACGGGCTGCTTCCTGTCGTCGGCCATCCTCTGCTACCTGGCCGAAGGCCGGCCCCTCAAGGAAGCGTGCGGGCTGGGCATCTTCCGGACGGTCCAGGCCATCCGCTGGGCCGTGCCGGCGGGCGGGGGGCGGTGGGTCTTCGACCTCGCCCGGGGGAGGGGCCGGCTGCCGCTCGGCTCGCCCTCATGACCGGCGGGCGCCCCGGGGTTCAGGGGCGGAGGCCGGTGATCGCGCTGAAGCGCTCAGGGCCGATGTTGCCGCCGCTGACGAACGCGACGATCTTCCGGCCGGACCGTGAGGCCGGGGCATGGAACAGGGCGGCGAAAGGCAGGGCCCCGGCTCCTTCGATCATCCGGCCGTGGACTTCGCGGGCGAAGGCCAGGGCCCGGACGATCGCGGCCTCGGGCACGGCCTCGATGGCGTCGACGAGATCGCGGCAGAGCGGGAAGGTGATCGCGCCCGGCTCGATGCCACCGGCCACGGCGTCGGCGATCGTCGGCCGCTCATCGATCTCGACGAGGCGGCCCGCCTTCAGGGACGCGGCCATGAAAGCCGATGTCTCGGGCTCCACGCCGACGACCCGAAGTCCCGGCCGGACGGCCTTGAGATAGGCCGCCATCCCGGCAATGAGGCCGCCGCCGCCGACCGGGACGAGGACCTCGTCGATGCCGGGGAGCTGGACGTCGAGCTCGAGCCCGGCCGTGCCCGCGCCGAAGATGATGTCCCAGTCGTTGTAGGGCGAGACGAAGACCCGGCCGGTCCTGGCGGCGGTCTCGCGGGCCAGGGCCTCGGCCCGGTCGCAGCTGGCGCCCCGGACCTCGACGTCGACGCCGAGGGCCTCGATCCTCTTCTTCTTGGCCTCGGCGACCGTCTCGGGCAGGAAGAGCTTGAGCCCGATCCCCTCGAGCCGGGCCGCCTGGCTGATGGCCAGGCCGTGGTTGCCCGTCGAGGCCGAGACGACGCCCCTGGCCCGGTCCGCGGGCGACAGGGACCTGAGCTTGTTGAGCGCTCCCCGCAGCTTGAAGGATCCGGTCGCCTGGTCGCACTCCCATTTCACGAAAACCTCGGCCCCGAGTTCCCGGCTCAGCGGCCCCGATCGCTCGACCGGGGTCTTCCGGATATCGTTCCTGATCCGCTCGTACGCTTCGCGGATCCTCGCGGCCATGTCGATCGCCGTCTCGGCCATGCTTCTATCTCCCGGGGCCACCATAGCACACATGATCCCGCGGGAAAACCGCGACGTTCCTGAATTTCGTTTTCTTCGCCCGGACCGGCGGCCGGGCGGCTCGGAACGCGCGCCGCGCAGGGGAAAACAGCGCGATGGCCAGTTGTTTGTTGTGAATTCGGCGGGGCGAAGGTAGAATAGTTTGTTATGGCCAAGTATTGCGTCGGCACCGCCGGTTGGAGCTACGAGGACTGGGAGGGCATTGTCTATCCGTCGCCCAGGCCCCGCGGCTTCCACCCCCTGGAGTACCTGCCCCGGTTCATCGACATCGTCGAGGTCAACAGCACCTTCTACCGTCCGGCGCCGCCGGCCATGGTCCAATCCTGGCTGAGGAGGATCGAGGCCCGGCCGGATTTCCTGCTCTCGCTGAAGCTCTACCAGGCCTTCACCCACGCCCGCGAGGGCTTCACCGCGAAGGACGTCGACGACGTCCGCCGGGCGACCGACCTGGTCCGGCTGCGGGGCCGCCTGGCCGCGCTCCTGGTCCAGTTCCCCTGGTCCTTCCGGAACTCGCCCGCGAACCTCGAATACCTGCGGCGCCTCCTGGACCTCTTCGCCGGCTATCCCCTGGCCGTCGAGGTCCGCCATGCCGGCTGGGACGCGCCGGCCTTCTACGATCTGCTGCGCGAGCGCGGGTCCGCTTTCTGCAATATCGACCAGCCGCTGTTCGACGACTCGATCGCGCCCTCGGCGGTCAGCACCACGCCCGACTTCGCCTACGTCAGGCTCCACGGCCGCAACGCCGGGAACTGGTTCCGGGAGGGAGCGGGCCGCGACGACCGCTACGACTACCTCTATGCCCGGGACGAGCTCGACGGCTGGATCACGCGCATCAAGGAGCTTGGCGCGAAGAGCGGCAAGGTCTATGTCATCACCAACAACCATTACCGGGGACAGGCCATGGCCAACGCCCTGCAGATCCGGAACATGATCACGGGCCAGAAGGTGGACGTCCCCGAGCCGATGCTCGAGAAATACCCTGTCCTCCGGCAGATCGTCCGGGCCATCCAGGCGGGGCAGAGGGACCTCTTCGACAAGGACGGCGGCCCGGGGACCGACGACAAAGGAGAAACGACATGAACTGGTGGGAAACCGATTTCGCCTCCGTGTGCGGCAACCGGCTGCAGATCGCCGGCCGCGACGCGGCCGCCCTGGCCGGGCGCTACGGCACGCCGCTCTATATCTACGGGAAGGACCGCATCCTCGAGCGCTACGGCCGCCTCGACGACGCCTTCGCCCGCCACTCGCCGCTCCCGGCCCGCATCTGCTACGCCATGAAGGCCAACCCCCACCGGGGCATCCTCCGGCTCCTCCTGAAGCGGGGGGCCTGGATCGACGCCGTCTCGCCGTGCGAGGTGGAGACGGCCCTCAAGGTCGGCTTCCCGGCGGAGCGGATCCTCTTCACAGGGACGAGCGTCAGCCGGAGCGACCTCCGGTTCGTCTTCGGCGTCGAGGGGCTGACGATCAACATCGACGCCGCGGAGCAGCTCGAGGTCATGAGCGAGATTAAGCGCGAGTTCCCGGACCGGACGATCCGGGTCTCGGTCCGCTGGAACCCGGGCCTCGGCCGCGGCTTCGACGCCAAGGCCATCACGGCGGGCAAGCGGTCGTCAAACGGCACCCCCATCAAGTTCGGCGTCGAGGCCAGGAAGGTCCTCGACGTCTTCCGGCGGGCCCGGCGGCTGGGCTTCCAGCCCGTCGGCCTCCACCAGCACCTCGGCTCAGGCTGGGTCCGCGAGGATTTCGGCATGGTCAAGGCGGCGGTCGACCGCATGGTCCGCAAGTTCCGGGAGATCGAGCGGGCCGGGTTCCCGCTCGAGTTCATCGACTTCGGCGGCGGCTTCGGGCCGCGCTACCTCAAGAGCCGCGGCCTCTTCCCCGTCGAGGACTACATCGCCTATATCTGCGGCGCCGTGGCCAAGGCCGGCCTCGGGGCGAAGGCCCTGGCCATCGAACCGGGCAAATACATGGTCGGCGACGCGGGCGTCCTCCTGCTCGGCGTCGAGTACGTCAAGGAGAGCTACGGCAACATCTTCGCCTGCGTCGACGGCGGAACGTTCAACACCGTGCCCCGGCCGGCGATCTACCTCACGGCCCACCACGAGATCGTCAACGCCTGCCGCGTCGACGGCCAGCACAAGGCCCGGATCACCGTGGCCGGGAACCTCTGCGAGACCGGCGATGTCTTCGGCCGCGAGCGTCTCATGCCCCTGCCCGAGTCCGGCGACATCCTGGCCGTCCTCTGCGCCGGCGCCTACTGCCGGAGCATGGCCTCCCGCTTCAACCTGAGGGAGATCCCCCGCGAGGTCCTGATCTGAGGGCCGCCGCGGCCGGCCGGCCCGGGCGCGGGGACGGGCTCACTTCCGCAGGAAGGCGATGATCTCGTCGAAGTCCGGCAGCTGGGGGATGTCGTATTCCCTGATGAGAGCCAGGCGGCCGGACTCGTCGACCACGAGGTTGGCCCGGCCGGAAAAGCCGTCCTCCTCGCGGAACAGGCCCAGGGCGTGGGCCACCGCGCCGTGCGGCCAGAAATCGCAGAGCAGCCGCGTTTCCCTGATCCCCAGCTCCTTGGCCCAGGCATGCTTGCAGGGGAAGCTGTCGACGCTGATGCCGACCGCGACCGTCCGCAGAGAATCGAAGACGGCCTTGCGCGCCTCGAGGGCCTTCATCTGCTCGGCGCAGACCGGCGTCCAGGCCATCGGGTGGAACGACAGCAGGACGCGCCGGCCGCCGAACTCGGACAGCTTGAAGTCGCGGTTATGGTGGTCCTTGAGCGTGAAGTCCGGGGCGATATCCCCTTCCCAGATAGTCCTCGTGTTGCCCATCGAGATGCCTCCCCTCCGTTGACGCCGGCCGGGCCGGATCGTCCCGCTCATTATGGCACAGCCCCGGCGGGTAGACAAGACGGGGGCGCCGGCGCATTGACCGGCCTTCGGACCCCGCCTATAATCCGGCCATGACCTCCAGGGAACGGATGCTGCGGGCCCTGGCCCGGGAAAAGCCCGACCGGCTGCCGGCCACCGTTCACCAGTGGCAGAAATGCCATCTCGATGCGTTCATGGGCGGCGCGAGCGAACTCGAGGCCTTCGCCGCGGCCGGCCTCGACGCGGCCGTCCAGTTCTCCCAGGATCTTGGCAACTACTGGCTCAGGGACGCGGACTTCGGACGATTCTCGTCGCCGGAGTGGCGCGACGAAGCGACGGTGCTGGGCGCCGGCTCCGACCGCCGGGTCGTCCGGCATACGATCACGACGCCGGGCGGGGTCCTGACCTACGCGGCCGAGGGAAACCGGATGACGACCTGGGTGACCGAGTTCCTCATCAAGCGCGACGACGACATCCGGCTCATCGAGAAATACATGCCGGTCGGCGCGCTCGACGTCGCCGCCACGGAGCGGGCCTACGACGCGGTCGGCGATCGTGGCATCCTGCGCGGCTTCGTCTGGGGCGACCAGGCCGGCTGCTGGCAGCATGCGGCGCTCCTCCTCGACGTCCAGGACCTCATCCTGCGGACCTTCGACAAGCCGGACTGGGTCCACGAGCTGCTCCGGATCCTTCTCGAGAAGAAGCTGCGGTTCATCGAGACGATGCGAGGGGCCCGCTTCGACATCGTCGAGACCGGCGGCGGGGCGGCCTCGTCGACCCTCATCTCGCCGGCCATCCACAAGGAATTCTGTTTGCCCTACGACCGCCGGATGCACGACGCCCTCCACACGCTCGGCTTCAAGGCCGTTTACCACACTTGCGGCGGGACCAGGGGCATCGAGGAGCTCATCGTCGCCAACGGCTGCGACGCTTCGGAGACCCTGGCCCCGGTCTCGATCGGCGGCAACCAGGAGCCCTGGGAATACAAGGCCAAGATCGCCGGCCGCCTGGCCCTCATCGGCGGCCTCGACCAGTTCAACGTCCTGACCGCCGGGCCGGCCGCGAGGATCCGGGAGAAGGTCCGCGAGCTGTTCGAGAAGGTCGGCGGCGACGGCGGCTACATCCTGTCGTGCTGCGACCACTTCTTCGACACGCCGCCGGAGAACCTCCGGGCCTACGCCGAGGCGGCCCGGGACTGCGTCTACTAGCGCTCCGCCGGGGCTCTCGATTCCCTGATGCGGTCAAGCCCGGTCCGTCCCGAAGGACTTGATCCTGCGGTCATTCCGGCTTCAGGAAGTCCCCGTCGACGATCAAGAGCGTCGCCCCCACCTCCGTCCGCGAGCGGTGCGAACTGGCCCCGTCCGAGACGACGTAGGTCATGCCCCTGGTCATGACCGTCCGGTCGCCGTTCTCCTGCTCGTTGACGAATTCGCCGTCGAGGCAATGCACGATGTGCCCTTTCCGGCACCAGTGGTCGGCCAGGTAGCCCGGCGAATACTCGACGATGCGGATCCGCAGCTCGCCGATCTGGACCGTCCGCCAGAAGGACGTGCCCGTCTCGCCCGCGTATTCCGTCCGCGGAACCGCGTTCCAATCGATGGCCCGGTAGGGTATGGTCTTCTCGCTCATCTCGTTTCCCTCCACGGCACGTCGTCGTCCTTCTCCATGACCAGCTGCGTGATCATGTACGTCGAGCGGCCGCCGTCGTCTTTCTGGTTCGAGCCCAGGCTATAGACGATAAATCCCTCCCCGTCCCGGCGATAAACGAATGGCTGGCCGGTGAACGGATCGACGGGGACCTCTTTCAGGATGCCCGGGACAAGGGCCCCAAGGCTCCCGGGATAGCTGCCGACCCGGCTCCTGTAAAGGCGGCAGGCCAGGCCTGTCCGGGCGGCCAGCAGCGTTGCCTCGGTCAGCGCCTCCTTCATGAAGACCACTTCGAAATTGTCGATCAGCAGCTTGGACCAGTACGCGTACCAGGGACGCCGGTCGAGCTCGAGCTGGCGGGCCCGCAAGGGTTCGCGGCTCCGATAGTAGGGCGCTTTCGCTTGCGTCTCGAGAAAGCCGTATTCCGGCAGATTATAGCGGATATCCCTCATTATGAGAGGCCGGATGACCCAAAGGCCGAGGTTCCTCAGCCAGCTCCGTCCTTCATACACGGAGCCAAGATCGTTCAGACCGCCCCGGAGAGCGTACTGCCCCATTTCCACGGACATGACTCGTTCGCCGCGGAAGGCCCAGGCCAGCCGTTCACGCCAGGGGCCTGGATCCAGGGCGTTCATCAGGCGATCGAGGTCCGCCTCCCCGATGGCCCGGCC
Source organism: Acidobacteriota bacterium (assembly GCA_039683095.1). Lineage (NCBI taxonomy): Bacteria > Pseudomonadati > Acidobacteriota > Acidobacteriota bacterium. The sequence goes on from JBDKSB010000012.1 coordinate 87,243, forward strand.
GCGGGCCGCCTCGCCGGCGAACCAGGCGAGCAGACGGGTCTCGGCCAACGGGACGAGGAAGGCGATCAGGGTCCCTTCCCGGGCCATGAGAGGCGCGAACTTCAGCCCCGTGACGAGCCTGTCGACCGCGCCGCCCATGTCCCCGTCTTCGGCGCTCAAGATGGCCGCGAAGCAGAGGAGCTTGGCCGTCTGCATCGACTGGATCGCGGACGGTGTCAGACTTTCGAGGAGGGGCCCCGCGGGATCCCGGTAGAGGAAACACGGTTTGTCCCCCATCTGGGTCAGTAGCTCGAAGGCCTTCCGGTTCTCGAGGATCACGTCCCTGAGCGCGGCCTTGTCGGCCTGGGCCAGCGGCCGGCCCGAGGTGAAATCGGTCCAGGCCCGGCCGATGAGCTTCCCCACAGCCACCTTATCCCGGCGGGATCGAGAAGCCTGGTTTCCGGCCGCCCTTCCGGGGATCGTCACGATGTTCTCGAAGGCTTTCCAAAGTCGCGCCGCGTTGTCTTCGTCGGGGCAGGCGGTTGCCAGTTCTTTGGCCGTCAGAGGCACCCCTTCGGCTTTGAGCCGGGCCAGGGCCCGGGACAGCGCCCGGCCTTCCGTATAGTTCAGGATCGCCCGGAAGACAACGACCGCCGCGACGACGATCAGGAGAACCAGTCCGATCCTACTCAAGATCTTCAGCAGCTTCATCGGTGAGCCATCCCTTCAGCCCTCTGCGGGCCTCGATGACCTGACGTTCCTGTTCCCTTCGTGACGCGGCCGCGGCCAGGTTCCCGAGCCGAACCGCCCGGGCAGCTTCCGCCGCCCCCTCGCTTCCCCCAACGGCCTCGGCCACGACGCCGGCCTCACCGTCCGCCGTCATGGGGGCCGTCCGGCCGTCGAGCAAGGCGGCCAGGCGGGCCGCTTCATGCCGGCGGGCCGGCGGATCGGCCAGGAGGACGGCCGCGATCAGGATCGAGCAGCCGGCCGCGACCAACCGCATCCACGGAGCCAGGGCCGTCCTCCGCCGGGCTTCGGCGGCGCGCTTTAGGACCCGCTGGCGCAGCCCCGGCGGCACGGGGCCTGTCGCGAGGCGCCGCAGTTCCCGCTCGATTTCCGGCGAGCCCGAGCCCGGCCCGGCCGTCCTTATCCTTCCATCCTTCACGTCTTCCCCCCGACTGCCTCGCGCAGCTTCCCGATCCCGTAGCGGTAGCGGCTGGCCGCCGTGTTGGCCGATACGCCGCAGACGGAGGCGATCTCCCGGAACGTGAGCCCGTCGAAGATCTTCAGGAAGACGGCCTCCTTTTGCTCGGCCGGCAGCGTCTCGGCGCACCGGACAAGCAGGACCGAGTCCGTCTCCTCGGGAGCAGCCATAACGGAAGCGAAAACGCCGGCGCCGCCATTCATGATCATCCTCTCCCCCTGCCGGCGGACGATCTTGCGCCTGAGGAACCGGCGGGCTTCGTTGCGGGCGACGCGGAAGACAAAGGCCCGCTTGTCCCGGACGAGCCGCCAGCGCAAGTCGCAGCGCGCAAAGCGGCAGAAGGCCTCCTGGAGCACGTCCTCGGCGTCCTCGGCCGATCCGAGCTTGAAGAGAAGATAGCGGTAGAGGCTCTCTCCATGGCGTTCATACAGCTCGTCGAGGTTCAACGATCGCCTTTTCGATCTCGCCTATAAGGACCCGGCCGGCGGCCCGATTTGTCTGAACATGGGAAATTTTCCCTCCGCCTCCGGATCGGGCCCATGATACGACTTTCGCCGCCCTCTGGCATCCAGATTCGTTCCGCCGCGGGCTGGGCCCCTTGACAATCCCCTGCCGCGTTCTCTAATGTGGCCCTGTCGCGCGAAAAAGGGCTTCATGCGCGCCCGATCTCCGCGGCTGCCGACGCCACGGGAGTAGGCTATGCAGATCGTTTCCTTGTCCCCCGAACGCGAATCCGAATTCTGCGTCTGCCTCGCGGATGACGCCGAGCCGCCCCGCCGGATCCGCGGCAAGAAGGCGCCGGGGGCGGAACCGGGAAAGGTGACCGTCACCGCGCTCGTCAACGGCTGGTGCCCGGGGATGAACATGGCCTTCGAGCGGGCCAGGCGCGCCGCGGCGGAATTCGGCGACAGCGTCGAATTCAGGGCGGTCGATGCTTCCGACAGGAACGTTTTCGAGGAATGGGGCGAACCGGACGCCATCTTCGTCGACGGCAAGTCCATCCGCATGGGGCCGCCTCCCGCTAATGAGAAGATGCGGAAAGCCATCGCCCGGCGGGTCAAAAAGCTGGATTGAGGAGGATGTCATGATTCTTCGCGCTCGCATGGGAGCCGTCGCTCTAGCAGGCTTGCTCCTTGGTTTGATCGCTTCCGTGCTCCCAGCCGAGGCGGGCGACGCCGGCTACGGCTACCTCGTCCAGGGAGGCCGGCCGTGCGCCGTCTGGTGGGCCGAAGGCGCTTACAAGGTCATGCGCGACGATCCGGTCCCGGCCGCGATCCAGGGCGTCGTCCGCATCGCCGCGGCCCGGAACGAGTACGAGCCGTTCCTTCTCGTCCTCAGGCCGCCGGTCCGGATGGACGATGTCCGCGTCGCGGCCGGTCCCCTGGCCGGCGATAAGGGCGCGGCCATCGCCGCCGCGGACATCTCCGTCCGCCACGTCGAGTACGTCAAGGTGACGACGCCGACGGACTCGGCCGGAAAGGCGGGCTGGTGGCCGGACCCGCTGCCGCCGTACGGCGGGCCCTTTGCGGCGGCCGGAGGCGAGAACCATCCCCTTTGGATCACGGTCCGCGTCCCCAAGGACGCCGCGCCGGGGCTCTACAAGGGCGAGGTCAGGCTCTCGGCGGGAGGCTGGTCTTGCCGGGTCCCGGTCGAGCTCACGGTCCGGGGCTTCACCCTGCCGGAGAAGCCCTCCGTCCGGTCGTCGTTCGGGCTGCCGACCGGGGACATCAAGGCCTACCACAACCTGGAGACTCGCGAGGAGCTGGAGAAGGTCGTCGATCTCTATTACCAGGACCTGCGCGAGCACCGCGTCGCCCCGACTGATCCTTTCGAGCTCTACCCGATGAAGGTCGCGACGACCGGGCTCTTCTGGAAGGGCGGGGAATTCGTCAGCGAGGGCGTCCATGGCGGCCGCCGGGCCCTCCGGATCACGGACGACACCGTGTCGGAGAACGTCGCCGCCGAGTATGACGCGCCCGTCCCCGTGGCCGGCCGCGCGCCCCTCGAGCTCGCCTTCTGGGCCCGGACGGCCGAAGCCGGCCAGAAATACACGGTCCTCTGCGAGTTCGACACTCCCGAGGGAACGTGGATCGCAGGCGCGAACCTGGTCCGGGTTTTCGACGGGTCGACGGGCTGGAAGGCGGAGACGGTCGCGATCCCGGCCCTCCCCGGCGATGCCGCGACCGTCCGGCTGAGCCTCTTCCCCACTTTCCGCGACGAAGCCGGCACAATGAAAGGGACGGCCTGGTTCGACGACATCGTTCTCCGGAGCGCGGCGAAGACGGCCGCGGCTGATCCCGGAAACCTCCTGGAGGGCGGCGATCTCGAGATGCCGCTCGACGGGATCAGGATCGCGGTCGATTTCGCCGAGTTCGACCGGGGCGCCCGCAGGGGCCTCGACGAGCTCGGTTTCAACGCCTATGACCTCCATCTCGAAGGGCTGGGGAGCGGATCGTTCCACAGCCGCCGGGAAGGGATGTTCTGCGGCTTCCGCCAGGGGACGCCGGAATACGACCGGCTCATCAGCCAATATCTCCGGATCGTCGAGGAGCACCTGGCCGCGAAGGGCTGGCTCGGCCGCGAGTACGTCTACTGGTTCGACGAGCCGGATCCCAAGGACTATCCGTTCGTCCGCAAGGGCATGCTCGACATCCGGCGGAACGCGCCACGCCTGACCCGCTTCATCACCGAGCACCGGCCCGGGCCGGAGATCATGGACGTCTCGGAGATCGGCTGCACCATCTTCCACCGGGTCGATCCCAAGGCCGTGGCCGAGCTGGCGCCGAAGGGACGGGAGTTCTGGTCCTACCTCTGCACCGGCCCCAAGGCGCCCTGGGTGACGCTCTTCATCGACCACCCGGCGGTCAACATGAGGATGTGGCTGTGGATGTCCTACGCCTGGGGGCTCAAGGGCATCCTCGTCTGGCGGGCCGACTATTGGAACAGCCCGACCCTGTTCCCGCCGGGCATCCTCCAGAACCCGTGGCAGGACCCGATGTCCTACACGGTCGGCTACGGCACCCCGTTCGGCCAGGTCAGCCACTGGGGAAACGGCGACGGCCGTTTCCTCTATCCCCCCAACCGCGATCCGGCCTTGGATAAGACCAAGTACCTCTGCGGTCCGGTCGATTCCGTCCGCTGGGAGGTCCTGCGCGAGGGCATCGAGGATTACGAATACTTCGTGCTGCTCGAGAAGGCGGTCGCGGCGGCCAAGGGCAAGCCCGGGCTCAAGGCCGCGGCTGCCGAGGCCGCCAAGCTGCTCGATTTCCCGCCGGCCCTCTTCACCAGCGGCCAGGAGTACACGAAGGACCCGCTCGACCTGCTGCGCTGCCGGGAAAGGGTCGCCGCGGCCATCGAAAGGCTGACAGCGTCAGGGCGATAAAGGATTTATAGCGACGGCCGGGAACGGGACGGGCTGACGGCCGGGCTCAGAGGCTGAGCGTCGTGAACGACGGGTCGGCGTGCTGCGGCGGCGCCTCGTCGTCGCCGAGGCCGTCCTCGACGCAGATCCGGATGGCCTCGCGGAGGTTGCCCAGGGCCAGCTCGTAGGTCTCGCCGCGGGCCCGGCAGTCCGGGAATTCCGGACAGCAGGCGACCCAGCCCTCCGTGTCGCGAATGACGTATGCCGAAAAACGGTAAGCGCTCATCTCGGCCTCCGTGCCGCTCGTCCCCGCTGGTCTTGGCGAGCGTTCATTGTCGTCCGATCCGGTAAAGTGCCGGTTTTGTGCCATTTCCTCACCTCCGCCGACGCCCTGGTCCGGGGCCGGACCCAGTTCCTCGGGAAAGCGGCCCCGCTCCTCATCAGAAGGACCTCAGGAAAGCGCATCTGGTGATCTTGGGGACTCCCTCCCCGTCCTTGCGGACCTCGCCGCGCAAAAAGCAGACGGGCGGCGTCCCATAGGTGACGCAGCCGGTCTCCCCGACGCCCTCTAGCAGGCCCGTCTCGTCCTCGAACATGTAAAAATACTTTGCACCGCCCTGGCTCCCGTAGCCTCCCGGCCCCGGCTCCCCGTCGCCGCCGTGCCGGCCGGTCCCCCATCCATTTCCGCCGGACGCGCCGCAGCCGCTGCCGCCGTTGCCCCCGGGCTGGGGGTGGTAGGTCAGCCGCTGGCGGGCGTCGACGACCCGGACGACAAGCTCGACCATGGCCCCGGCGCAGTCCTTGAGGTCCTTGACCCGGAGGTCCGGCCGCTTGCCCTGATAGAGATCGAGGTCGTCCCCGTCCGGCAGGAAGCCGAGGGACTCGAAGAGCATGCGTCGCTTCTCGTCCGAGGCGATGTCGGCCACCTCCTCCATGTGCTCGAGACCCCGGAAGTAGCGCAGGACCTGGCGCGTCCGCCGCGGCTCGAGCGAGTCGAAGACGCCGGCCTTGATGAGCGTCAGGAGCTCGGCCTTGCCGGGCTTCGTCCGGGCCAGGACGTCCTCGATCGACAGGTACTCGCCGCCCGCCGCCCGCTCGTCGAGGAGGCGCTCGATCGTCTTGAGGCCCAGTCCCTTGATCGAAGCCAGGCCGACGCGGATGGCGCCGTTCTCGACCTCGAAGCCGGCGGCGCTACGGTTGGCGTCGGGCCCGAGGATGCGCAGGCCGTTCCGCTTGGCCTCGGCGACGTACTCCGCGAGCTCGTAGTAGCCGCCGCCGGCGTTGAGCACGGCCGCGAAATAGGCCGCCGGCCGATGGACCTTGAGATAGACGGCCTGGTAGGCCATGGCGGCGTACGAGGCGCTGTGGGCCTTGTTGAAGGAGTAAGAGGAGAACTTCTCCATGGTCTTCCACAGCCGCTCGACGTCAGGCGCGGCGTAGCCGCGCTCGCCGGCCTCGCGGGCGAACTTCGCCCGGAGCGCCGGGTCGCCGCCCCGCCGTTTCTTCAGGCTCCGCCGCAGCAGGTCGCCTTCCTCAGGGGGCAGGCCGGCCACCCGCTCGGCGATCTGCATGACCTGCTCCTCGTATAGAAGGATGCCGCCGGTCTCGGGCAGGATGCGGGCCAGGAAGGCGTCGTCGCCGGGCCAGGGCCCGTTCGGCGGGGACGCGGAGCCCTGGGGAGCACTCCCGGGTCTCGCGGCTCCCCGCCCGCCGCGCCGCCGCAGGAGAGCTTCCTTCATGCCGCTCTCGGTCGGCCCCGGCCGGACCAGGGCCAGGGCCTGGGTGATCTCGTGGATGTCCGCCGGCTTCATGCGCCGCAGCAGGTTCATCATGGCCGGGCTTTCGACCTGGAAACAGCCGACCGTCCGGGCCGCCCGCAGGGCCGCGTACGTCGCCGGGTCGTCCGGCGGCAGGCTCCCCAGCCGGAGCTTCTCCTTCGTCTCCGAGATGGCCGCCAGGCCCCGCACCGAGAGGAGATCGAGCTTGATAAGCCGCAGGTCCTCGACCGCGTCCTTGTCGAAGTGGGTCATGCGCAGGCCCTTGGCCGAGGTTTCGAGGGGCAGGTAGCGCTCGACCGGCCCGGGGGTCAGGATGACGCCGCCGACGTGGAGCGAGATCTCGTGGTAGACGTCCTGGAGCTCCGCGGCCAGCTTCCAGGCCTCGAGCCGGCCCGGGGCCGGGGCGGCCAGCCGCAGGCTCGACGGCTCGGCGAAATACGGCACGCGCTTCGACTGGCTCCGGGCCTCCTCGGGCGGCGCGCCGAAGGCCCGGAGCGTCTCGTAGATGGCCGAGCGGCCCCCGAAATCCTTCAGCGAGCAGACGTAGGCCGCGCCGGTCCGGCCCGCGCCGTAGCGCTCGAGGACGTAGGCCAGGACCTCGTCGCGGCGCCGCGAGTCGAAGTCGATGTCGATATCGGGCGGATCGGGCCGGCCGCGGTTGAGGAAGCGCTCGAAATAGAGGTCGAACTCCAGGGGGTTGACGTGGGAGATGCCGAGGAGCCAGGCCAGGAAGGACGAGGCCCCCGAGCCCCGCAGGTTGTGGAGGATGCCGCGGCGGCGGGCGAACTCGACGATGTCGTGGACGACGAGGAAGTACGGCCCGAAGCCCGACTGCTCGACCGCCGCCAGCTCGCGCCGGGCCCGCTGGCGCTCCTTCCAGGTCAGGCTCGGCGCGGCGGCCAGCCGCTCCGTGACGGCCTGGCGCAGGGTCCGGGAAAAGAGATCGGCCGGCAGGCTGGGGACGACGTTCTCGAAGACGAACGAGCATTTCCCGGTGACCTCGAACGTCCGGGCCAGGGCCTCCTTGGCGGCCTCGCCGAAGCGGCGCGCGGCCAGGGCGTCCTGGTCCGGGCCGAAGAGACTGACCTGGCCCAGGAGCCGGTCGCGTTCCGGCGGGAACGGGACCTTGTCCTCGATGGCGTGGAGAAGGATGAGGCGCTCCGGGCTGGTCAGGTACTTGACCGGGTTGGCCCAGACGACGGGCAGATCGGCGAAAGGCGAAGGGAAATGGGGGACGTGTCCCCCATTTTCCGGTCCCCCGTTCTCCAGGATCCGCTCGAAGTTCCCGAAGTCCGCCCCGATGTACAGATCGCCCGGGGCGAGTTTCTCGCGCAGGTCGGCCAGCATGGCGGCCTCGGCGTCCCCGTTCCCCGCGTCCCCCTCCGGGACGTAGATCGCGATGAGCCCCGACGCGTCGCGGACCTCCCGGCGGTTGAAGATCTCCATGAGGTTCGAGTAGCCCTCGCGCTCCTTGACCATGAAGACGAACCGCCGCCCCCCGATCTCGAGCTCGCAGCCGAAGACGGGCCTGAACCCGGCCGCCGGGGCGATGCGCTTCCACTTGCCCCAGCCGTAGATGTTGCCGATATCGGCAAGGGCCGCGGCCGCGAGCCGCTTGCCGCGGGCCCAGGCGGCCGCCTCCTCGAGCGTGACGCTGCCCTTCCCCCGGCTGTAGACCGAATGAAGGCGGAGCGGCGTGAACATGGCGCGTCCCCCGCTCCTCTCATTTCGTCAGCGACGCCGTCTTGAGGACGTAGCCCCGCCGCGGGTCGAAGGCGTAGACGCCGTCGAGCATCTTCTCCCGGGCCGTCAGCACCGCGCCGAAGCCGTACTTGTCGCGGACCTTGTCGATGGCCCCGCCCAGCCGCTCCGGCCGTTCCGAGTAGGGCTCGAAAAGGGCCAGGGGCCGGACGCGCACCAGGTCCGCGGCCTTGACCCCGACCAGGCGCAGGGCCAGCCGCGAGCCCTCGACGAGCTCGAGGAACAGCTCCTCGGCGACCTTGTAGATCTTGCCCATCTCCTGGAGCGGCGAGAGCATCAGGCGGCGCTTGATCTCGGTCTTGAAGTCGGCGTAGCGGGCCTTGACCTCGATGACGTGGGCGTAGAGCCGGTCCTCGCGCAGGGCCAGTGTCAGCCGGTCGCAAAGGTAGGCCAGGTGGGCCAGGAGCAGGCGGCGGTCCCAGAGGTCCTCGAGGAAGGTCGTCTCGCGCGAGACCGACTTGGGCAGGGTCGGCGCGACCAGGGGCCGGCTGTCGATGCCGCGCGACTGGAGGTAGATGTCGTCGCCGGCCTCGCCGAAGAGCGTGTGCAGGGTCCCCCGCGGCAGCTCCCAGAGCTGGCCGATCGTGTGGACGCTCATCAGCCGCAGGACGACCTGGGCCTTGGGGCCGATGCCGGGCAGGGCCTCGATGCCGAGGTCGCGGAGGTAGTCCCGCTCCTCGCCTTCGCGGATCTCGAAGAAGCCGGCCGGCTTGGCCCGGCGGGTGGCCAGCTTGGCCAGGATCTTGTTCGGCGCCGCCCCGGCCGAGACCGTGACCCCGATCTCGCCCTCGACCCGCCGCTTGAGCTCGCGGGCCGCGTCCACGAACGAGGGGTAGATGTGGCCGCAGCGGGCGAGGTCCAGGTAGGCCTCGTCGAGCGAGGCCTCCTCGACGTCCGGGGTGGCGGCGTGGAGGACGCGGAAGAAGCGCTCGGAGAAGGCTTGGTAGACCTGGTAGTTGCCGCGGAGGAAGACGCCCTCGGGGCAGAGCTTATAGCATTCGCGGAGGGGCATGCCGGAGTGGACGCCGAACTTGCGGGCCTCGTAGGAGCAGGTCGAGGCCACGCCCCGTTCGTGGGCCAGGCCGCCGACGATGACCGGCTTGCCCGCGAGCGAGGGGTCGAGCAGGACCTCGACGGAGGCGAAAAAGGCGTCGATGTCGACGTGGACGATGTAGCGCCGCGGCCGTTCTTTCGACAAAGACACCTCTGCTTCCCTTTCTCGCACGGTCCGATTCCCTTTTTCTCCCCTTCCGCGAAGGGGAGCGTGATCTCGGGGGTCTCCCCCGTTCAGTACTTTCTCATGACGCCGATGACCCGGCCCAGGATCCTGGCCGAGGGCGCCTCGATCGGCTGGAAGGCCGGGTTCTCCGGGACGAGGAAGACCCGGCCGTCGGCCCGGCGCAGGCGTTTGAGCGTGACCGAGCCGTCGTCGAGCATGGCCACGACCATCTCGCCCGAGTTGGCCATGTTGGTCCGCTCGAGCAGGACGTGGTCGCCGTCGTCGATGTAGGCGTCGATCATGCTCTTGCCGTCGACCCGGATGCAGAAGACGTTGCCCCGGCGGCGGCCGACCATCCAGCCCGGCACGTCCATGGCCTCGCCGGTCGTGTCGAACGACTCGCGCGGCCCGCCGGCGGGGACGAGCCCGGCCACCGGCACCCGGACCTGGCTCTCGACCAGGGCCGGGAGGCCCTTCACCCGGATCTCGCCGTCCTCGCGGCTGATGTAGCCCTTGCGCTCCAGGCTCTGGAGGTGCTTGAGGACGGCCGAGGGGCTGGGGATCTTCAGGGCCGCCCCCAGCTGGCGGATGGTCGGGGCGTAGCCGTGCCCGAGGACGAACTCCTCGACGGCCTCGAGGACCTTGGCCTGCCGGACGGTCAGCTCGCGTCTCAGCGTGTTTACCATTTTGTTCACCTTTTAAAAAATAAGCCTGCCGCGGGCGTTTGTCAAGAGGAAATCGAACGAAAGGGAAAGAATGCCCCGGGATCAGTCAAGCGTCCATTGTAGCGAAAAGGCCAGGACCTCAGGGAAGCCGCTGGGCTTCTCCCGGACGCAATAGAGGCGGTCGTTCTTGATAATGACGTCCCGCAGGGGTGGCCCGAGCTGGAGCCTCTGATAGCCCAGGGCTGTTCTGAGGACGCGAACGCCGCCCGGCGAGAACATGTCGCAGACGCCGGCGCCTGTCGCCTGGTTTTGCCCGTATCCGACGGCACAGAGCCGGTCATGATCGTCTGCCAGGAGGGCCAGGAACGGCGGGAATGTTCTTGGGAAGGCGAGGTTCCTCCAGAACGGGTGGTCCGGGGGGAGCGAATGGAGGCCTCACGGAATCCGTGAGGGACGTCGATCGCCGGATAGTCCGCCAGGATCTTGCGGATCAGGCGGCCGCTCAAGTCATAGACTTCGATCTCGCGACTCGAGGCCATGGACGTCAAGAAAAAGGAGGTTCGCGAAACCGCGACCAGGGGAAAATCGATGAAGGGGGTCTTGAGCTCGTCCTCGGCCGGAACGGGATACGCCTTCAGCTCTCGCCGCCTGGAAAAATCCGGACCGAACAGGCCGACGCCGTATGAGGAAAATTCGAGAGTCTCCGGTTTCACCCGCACATAGGCAATGACATAATCCCCGTTGGCGAGCGGCAGGAAGCCGTGCGGAAAGGGAAAAAGGAGGTCCGGCAGGGCGACCGCGCGAACCACCGTCCCCTCCGCATTGAAGAACAGGACCTTCCGGCCGCCCAGGCTGACCACAGGGATCTCTCCCCCGGCATTCAGCCGCATGAACCGGGGATTCTGCACCTCTCCGGGCCCCTGGCCGATAGGGCAAAATGAGCGCACGGACCGGCCGCGGTCGTCGAACACGAAAACGGTATTCCCCGGCGTCGCGCCGCGCCGGGTGGTGTTCGCCGGCCCGCTGGGCATCCACGGCCTGACGGTCGTCGTGGATCATGGCCTGGGGTTGTTCAGTATGTATTGTCATTTGAGCCGGATCGATGTCGCGTTGTCCCAGGGCGTGACGCGGGGCGAAACGCTCGGGCTTTCGGGGTCCACGGGCCTGGCCGGCGGCGACCATCTCCATTTCGCCATGCTCGTCCACGGGACGTTCGTCAATCCCGTGGAATGGTGGGATGCCCACTGGATCCGCGACAACGTCGAGCTCAAGACGAGATGATGCGGCCATGACCGAACCGGGACCCGTCGGCGTCTTTGATTCGTGATCTGGCGGCCTGAACGTTTTCCGGGAAATCACGGCCTTGACTTCTCCGCCGGCTATCGGCTACATTCCGGCCATCGCTAATCCCCGCCACAGGAGAGCAGAGAGCCCTGGACATCAAGGATGTCATCGACATCCGCTTATCCATCCGGGCTGAGCGGAGAAAGGAAGACGATCTCGTCGAAACGCCGCGTGATCTGGTTCACGAGGCGATGCTGTTCGGCCACGTCAACGACGGCGTCGCCGGCGTCGATGCCGGCTCTCAGATCACCTGCCTGGGCCAGGGCGCCGAGAGGATGAGGCCGCAGGTTGCATGAAGGCTAGCCAAAGAAACGGAGTGAGGGTTACTAAAATGAATAAGAACCTCTGCTTGGCTATTTTCGGGATCCTGATAAGTGCTTCCATTTATGATGCCGCCATAGCACAAGAGATCAGCAGCCAGGAAATAAACTTTGAATATTTATGGAACACATTCGATAAAAAGTATGCTCTATTTGTCCCCAAGAGAGTTGACTGGGATGCGTTGTACAGGATTTATCGGCCAAAGATATCCTCTCAGACTTCAGAAACTGAACTCTTTGACATTATGGCCGCCTTGCTTAGCCACTTGAATGACAATCACGTCCGGTTAGAGTCTCCAAATCGTTCTTTCCGGTCGGGCGTTTTGGGTGCGATGCCACCGATGGATGATTTCTTTCCTCTCATCAAAACCAAATATCTTCATGGGTACAAAGATCGTGCTGCTGGCATGTTTTCCGGTTGGTTAACAGATTCCATCGGTTATTTTCATATCCAGTATTTTGAGAACGTGGAACAGAGCTCCGATGTCATCGACCAAATTCTTTATGAGTTTAAGGATGCAAAAGGAATTGTTATCGATGTTCGCGAAAACTACGGAGGCGACGACGAGGTCGGCAAGACAATCGCCGATCGTTTCGCCGACAAAAAGCGTTTGTATATGCTGAAGCGTTGCAAGAATGGCAATGGGCATAATGACTTTGGCCCGCCTCAAAAATGGTATGTGGAACCGGAAGGACCTATTCAATACACCAAGCCTGTGATCCTTCTCATCAATCGTTTCTCTGTCAGTGAAGCCGAGGTTTTCACTTTGGCCATGCGCGCATTGCCTCAGGTTACGGTTATTGGGGATGCGACTTCAGGTGTTTTTGCTGATGTTGATAAGGATATTCTTCCTAACGGCTGGACATTTAGGTGTCCATATAACCTTATTGAAGACGCCGCGGGCTTTTGTTGGGAAGGAATAGGGATTCCGGCAGATCTTCATCAAACGATTTCACAAGAAGATATTGCCGGCGGACATGAGAGGGTTCTTGACCTGGCAATAGCATTTTTAAACGCAAATAAACGCGCCGCGATTCGAAAATAATGACATTGCAGCCGATGCTGCGGGAACATCACGGATATGTCCGATCCTACGACGCGGTACGGCGGCATGTCCGGACGCGCTTTCCGGAGTTTTGCCGGAAGGGGGCTCAGCAGATGACCCCGGTGGCCGGCGCGATCGCGCGTCGGGCCCAGCCGTTGCCGATCGCTCCGAAGCTCAAGTTCCTCTTCGTGGCGCCGCCCGCGGTGGCCGGCTCGTTCGGGCTCGCTTGGCTGCTCACCCATGTCCCCGGGATCAAACGCGTCCTCTGATCCTCGGGCCGCAACGAAACCGACATCTTGACTTCTCCGCCGGCTATCGGCTACATTCCGACTGTTCGCCAATCCCCGCCACAGGAGACGAGAAGACCATGGACATCAAGGACGTCATCTACACCCGCCGATCCATCCGGGCCTATGAGAGCAAGCCCGTCGACCGCGGCCTGATCCAGCAGGTGATCGAGGCCGCCGTGCAGGCGCCGTGCGGCATGGGCATCGAGCCCTGGAAGTTCGCCGTCATCCAGGACCGCGGGATCCTGGCCGACCTGTCCGGCCGGACGAAAGCCCACATGCTCGGCCTGATCGACCAGGTGCCGCCGCTCGCGAGGTACCGGGAGACGTTCGAGAGCCCTGAGTTCAACGTCCTCTACGGCGCGCCCGTGCTGGTCCTCATCTGCCGTTCGACGCAGAATCCAAGCCCGACGGCCGACATCGACTGCGCCCTGGCCGCCGAGAACCTGATGCTCGCGGCCCGCAGCCTCGGTCTCGGCACGTGCTGGATGGGCTTCGTGGGAACATACCTCAAGACCGACGAGGCCAAGAAGCGTTTCGGCATCCCGGAGGACCACCAGGTCGTGGCGGCGATCGCCGCCGGCTATCCGGCCGTCGAGTTCACGACCAAGGCCAGGAATCCCCCGGCGATGATCTTCTGGAAATAGCCGCCGATGGCACGGACCGGTGCCAAGACCGGTGTTGACATCTATCCGCGTCCGGACGGGAAACGCCGAATGCGGCCCGGAATTGTGCCCGGCCCTCGAAAAGGCGCAATCCGTCTGGGACGGCGTTCCGAAAATCGCCGAGACCCTGTCGCGCGCCGACTTCGAAGCCTACGCTCAGCCCTACTGCGGCCGCCGCCTCCGCCTCGCGGCGAAGCAAGCCGCCCGACCCTGACCGGAGATTCCGGGGCCGGCCGCTTATTCGGTCAGGGCGCCGGAATATTTCAAGACCCTTCGATTCGGAGGGGCGTAGAAGGTTCCGGGATTGGACGTATAAACGGCGCCTTCAAAAACCCCTTCGTTGCCGCCGGCGAATTTATGGGGCTCGGCCGCGCCCTTGGGGACCAGGACAAGCTGTCGCTTGAAGTCGCGGCGGTAGGAACGCTGGTCGTCGCCGATCTTGAAGTAAAAAGCGTTCCGCAGGATGAACGGCTTCCATTCGGCGCAGACGGCCGTTTCCGGAACGCATCGGACGGGCTTGTCGGCGGCGAAGGCCGCCTGCAGCTCGAGGCCGCTGAGAGGGACGCCGTCGAGCTCTCCGATCGTTCCGTATTGGGCGTCGGCCAGGACCCATTTATGGAATTGCTCCAGCCAGACCTCGACGGCGGAATGGGCCTCGCTCCGTGTTTCCACGTCCCGGGGGAGCAGGTTGAGCACCCGCGCGGGCATCCCGTAGGCCTTGGCGACTCCGGCCAGGACGACGGCGTAGTCCCGGCAGATGAAACGGCCGCCTGCCTTGGCCTCCCGGAGGATCGTCAGCGGGTCGGTTTTCGAGGCTGTCTGGTCCGAGCTGTGTTCCCACCGCGTGCTGACCCATGCCGTCAGGCGGCGCAGTCTCTCGTAATCGTCCTTGGAACCGGCGATGACCGCGTCGATCGAGAATTCCTTCCGCATCGCCGCGAATTCCGGGGTCTCCGGACCGTCGAACGTCAGATCGAACGGCGGTGGCGTCTGAGTTTCGTCCCAGGCCAGCGGACGGGGGCCGAATCGGGATTTCAGGTCGGCGAGGAAGGCCTTGAATTCCGGATCCGCGCGCAGGGAATCCAGATCGGAATCCGCGGCATACTTATCGTAATCCGTGTATCCGGCTCCGACGGCCTCGCGGGCGGCCGCGATGGCGCGCGATTTCTCACCGGAGAGCGCAAGGACGCAGGCTTTATTGTAAAGGATGCCGGCCTTGATCAGAGGGTCCCCGGCGCTCGCCGCGAGACCCATCTGACGTTCCAGGACGTTAAGGGCCCCGCTCCAGTTCCCCGCTTTGACGCATCGGGCCAGCTCTTCGTTCGTGGACCGGAACTGGTCCTCCAGGGACGCCTGCCCGGCGGCGGCCAGGCAGAGGCAGGCGGACATCAGGCCAACTGCGATCATTTTTTCGACGAGGCGCATGGGACCTCCTCTAAGGGTACTCCTTTATGAACGAAGAACAGCCATAAAAGGTTGTCGAAGGAAAGCCGCGAGATATTATCAAATCTATTTATATCATTGTAATCAGCAAGTTGCGGCTCCTGGCCCGGCCAAGCCGGGCTAAGCCCCCGAAACTGTGGTATAATGGTGCTGTTCATTAGCAAAGGGAAACCTCAGCTATCAACACCTGAATGACTAAAGGAAGGGGCCAGAGGCCCTGATCGGTTTCGTACTCCTCTCCTTTACGGCGTTCAAACATCTTTAAGAACCGGGAAGGCTCGGGAGAGTCTTTCCATCGTCGAAAGGAGACGAGAATGAACATCTATGTGGGTAACCTATCCACCACCGTCAACGAGAACGACCTGAGGGAAGTCTTCCAGGCGTTCGGCGCGGTCTCGACGGCCGCCGTCATCAAGGACAAGTTCAGCGGGGAATCCCGCGGCTTCGGCTTCGTCGAGATGCCGAACAAGGACGAGGCCGATAAGGCCATCTCCATGGTCAACGGCAAGGACCTGAAGGGCCGCGCGGCCAAGGTCAACGAGGCCAAGCCCCGGACGAGCTCGACGCGGTCCGGCGGCGGTTTCGGCGCCCGGCGGTACTAAGACCCCCGGAGAGTCCGGGGTCGCAAACATACGACTCCACAAAGGGAGCGGCCATCCGGCCGCTCCCTTTTTTTATTCTTCTCCCGATTTAGGGATATTTTCGAGCCGGGAAAATGGGGACGTTTCCATTTTTTCCGGATCGGGGTTTTGGGAAAAACAGAAACGTCCCCATTATCCCCCGACGGCAGACGTCCGGCGAAAACGCCGTGTCTTAGAGCGCGTCGATGATCGCGTTCAACGCCGCGCACGGCCGCATGGCCGCCGCGAGCTTTTCTTGGTCCGGGTGGTAGTAGCCGCCCATGTCGACAGGCTTGCCCTGGACCGCGATCAGGCCGGCGTCGATCTCGGCCGCCTTCTCTCCCAGGGCCCTGGCCACCGGCGCGAACCGGGCCCTGAGCTCCTGGTCCTTGTCCTGGGCGGCCAGGGCCTCGGCCCAGTAGAGGGCCAGGTAGAAGTGGCTGCCCCGGTTGTCGATCTGGCCGACCTTGCGGGCCGGCGACTTGCCGTTGTCCAGGAACTTGCCGATGGCCGCGTCGAGGGCCTCGGCCAGGACCTTGGCCTTGTCGTTCTTGAACGCGCCGGCCAGGTACTCGAGCGAGGCGGCAAAGGCCGAGAACTCCCCGAGCGAGTCCCAGCGCAGGTAATTCTCCTTCTTGAACTGCTGGACGTGCTTCGGCGCCGAGCCGCCAGCGCCCGTCTCGAAAAGCCCGCCGCTGGCCAGCAGGGGCACGATCGACAGCATGTAGGCGCTGGCGCCGATCTCGAGGATCGGGAAGAGATCGGTCAGGTAGTCGCGCAGGACGTTCCCGGTGACCGAGATGGTGTCCTGGCCCTTGCGGATGCGCTCGAGGGAGTACTTCATGGCCTCGACAGGCGGCATGATCTTGATCGTCAGCCCCGTCGTATCGTGGCCCTTGAGATACTCCTCGACCTTGGCGATGACCTGGACGTCGTGGGCCCGGCCGCGGTCCAGCCAGAAGACCGCCGGGGCGCCGGTCGCCCTGGCCCTTTTGACCGCCAGCCCGACCCAGTCCCGGATCGGGATGTCCTTGGCCCGGGACAGGCGCCAGACGTCGCCGGCTTCGACCGCGTGCTCCATGAGGACCCGGCCGCCGGCGGCGACCACCCGGACCGTGCCGTCGAAGGGGATCTCGAAGGTCGTCGGGTGGGAGCCGTATTCCTCGGCCTGTTGCGCCATCAGCCCGACGTTCGGGACGCTGCCCATGGAGGCCCGGTCGAAAGCGCCGTGCTGCCGGCAGTCCTCGATGATCGTCTTGTAGATCGTCGAGTAGCAGCGGTCCGGGATCATGGCCTTGGTCTCATGGAGCTTCCCGTCCGGGCCCCACATCCGCCCCGACTCGCGGACGACGACCGGCATGGAGGCGTCGACGATGACGTCGCTCGGGACGTGCAGGTTGGTGATCCCGTGGTCGGAATCGACCATGGCCAGCGGGGGCCGCGCGGCATAGACGGCCTTGATGTCGGCCTCGATCTCGGCCTGCTTGGCCTCGGGCAGGGCCTTGATCTTGGCGTAGAGGTCGCCGAGGCCGTTGTTGGGATTGAAGCCGCACTCCCTGAGCGCAGCGGCGTGCTTGGTCAGGGCCGGCTCGAAGAAGACCGAAACGGCGTGGCCGAAGAGGATGGGATCGGAAACCTTCATCATGGTCGCCTTGAGGTGGAGCGACAGCAGCAGGCCCCCGGCCCTGGCGTCCTCGATCTGGGAGGCGTAGAAGGCCCGCAGGGCTTTCTTGCTCATGAAGGTCCCGGACAGGATCTCGCCGTCGAGCGCGGTCAGTTCGTCCTTGAGGACCTTGACCCCGCCGTCACGGCCCTGGATCTCGATCCGGAAACCGACGCCCTGGCCCACGGTCACGGACTTCTCGTTGCCGTAGAAGTCGCCGCCGGTCATGTGGGCGACGTGGGCCTTGGACTCCTGGGTCCAGGGGCCGAGGGGGAGCATCTTCGCGGGGTTCTTCTGGGCATACTTTTTGACCGAAACGGGGGCCCTCCGGTCGGAGTTCCCCTGGCGCAGGACCGGGTTGACGGCGCTGCCCAGGACCTTGGCGTAGCGGGCCTGGATCTCCTTCTCAGCCTCGGTCTTGGGGATCTCGGGATAGTCGGGAACCTTGTAGCCCTGCGACTGGAGCTCGGCGACGGCCTCCAGCAACTGGGGCAGCGAAGCGCTGATGTTCGGCAGCTTGATGATGTTGGCCTCGGGCTTCAGGGCCAGCTCGCCCAGGAAGGCCAGGTTGTCGGGCAGGCGCTGGGCCTCGGTCAGGCAGTCGGGGAAGTTGGCGATGATGCGGCCGGCGAGCGAGATGTCGCTCTTTTCGACCTCGATCCCCGTCCCCTTGGTGAATCCCCGGATGATCGGAAAAAGCGAATAGGTGGCCAGGTACGGCGCTTCGTCGGTTTCCGTCCAGTAGATCTTGCGGGCGGTCATGGCTCCTCCTTGGATTCGGGCGAATCTCTGCTTTCCCAGCCGGGCGATACGGCCTGATGCGCGACGTCCGCAGGGACGGCGTCAAGGCCCGTCGCCTGGAGGGGAGGGTAAGGTAACCGAAATGGACCTGGGGTGTCAACGTGCGGCCATCCTCTTTTTCAGGACGCCTTCCTGTGGCGCTGAATGCATCCTGCCCTTGGACGGGCATGCGCCTGCCGGAGAGGCCTCGCATCGGGGGGAGAGCGGGAAGGCGGGGTTTGGCATGCTTCTTGAAATGAGTCTTGATGAAAGGGAGGTGCAAGATCCGATCCCCAAAGCGGAAATGGAGCTTGTCCGCGGGCGCGGCCGCCGGCTTGGCCGCGGCGCTCGTCCTCCTGTCGTTCCAGGCCGCAACTGCCCAGGACATCGTCCGTCACGGCGAGAAGCTAAGCCTGGACCGGTGCGTCCAGATCGCCCTGGAGCGCCTGCCCGCGATCCTGGCCGCCCGGGCCGCGGCCGAAGTGGATCGCAACGTCGTTCGCGAGGCCGAGTCGGCCTTTTATCCCCAGGTCGGCTGGTCCGCCTCGATCGGCCGGGCCTCGGTCGGGCCCAGGACCTCGCTCGGCATCCAGACGGACGCGGTGACCTATAATTCCTATTCGACGGGCCTCACGCTCAGCCAGAACATCTACGATTTCGGGAGGACCTCGGGCCAGGTGCGCATCGACAAGCTGAGCTACAGCGCCGCGCTCGCGGACGTCGAGACCGCTTCCCAGCAGGCCGTCTTCGACGTCAAGCAGAGCTTCTACGGGGTCCTCCAGGCCGAGCGGAACAGGGACGTCGCGGAGGAGGCGGTCAGGCAATACGAGCTCCGCCTCGAGCAGGCCCGGGGCCTCTTCGAGGTCGGGCTGCAGCCGAAATACGACGTCACCAAGGCCTCCGTGGATCTCGGGAACGCCAGGGTCAGCCTGATCAATGCCCGGAACGCCGTCCGGCTGGCCCTGGCGGCGCTGAACGGCGCCATGGGCCTCACCGGCCATATCGATTACGGCGTCGAGGGCGATCTCGCCTTCGCGGCCTACGGCCTGACCCTCGAGGAGGCGCTGGCCCAGGCCTACAAGAACAGGCCCGACCTGGCCGCCCTGGCCACCCGGCGCGAGGCAGCCGAGAAGGCCGTCGCCCGGGTCCGGGCGGGGTTCTTCCCGGCCCTGAGCGGCGCGGCGTCCTACGATTACTCCGGCAACGCCTTTCCGCTCTCGCGCGGCTGGAGCCTGTCCCTGAACCTGGGGCTCTCGCTCTTCAGCGGCTTCCAGACGAAGGCCCAGGTCGACGAGGCCCGGGCGAACATCGAGGTCCTCCGGGCCGGCGAGGAGGCCGGGCGCCAAGCCGTCTATCTGGCGGTCCAGAAGGCCTATCTCGATCTCAAGCAGGCCGAGGAGGTGGTCCCCGTGGCCGAGCTCAACGTGACCGCCGCACAGGAGAACTACGATATCGCCAGCGGAAGCTACAAGGAGGGCGTCGGAGACCCGATCCAGGTCGCCGACGCGAGCGCCGCGCTGATCAGCGCGAAAACCGCCTATATCCAGGCCCTTGCCGACTGCAAGGTTTACCGCGCCAGCCTCGAGCTGGCCATGGGGCTGAGATGAACAAACAAGCTTCAAGGATGACGATCGCCGGGGCCCTGGTTCTGGCGGCCGCCTGGTCCGCCGCCTGCAAGGGCAACGGGGAGAAGCTGGTGACGGAGAACGTCACGCGCGGCGACATCACCACCGCCGTCACGGCGGCGGGGACGGTCAACGCCGTCACCAGCGTCAATGTCGGGACCCAGGTCTCGGGCCGGGTCACGACGCTCTTCGCGGACTTCAACTCCCCGGTCACGAAGGGGCAGGTCATCGCCCTGATCGACCCGTCCCTTTTCCAGGCCCAGGTCGACCAGGCCCGGGCGAACCTGGCCAACGCCAGGGCCAACCTCGAAAAAGCGCAGGCCACGGAAACCGACGCCAGGCGCACCTGGGACCGCTATAAGAACCTCTTCGGGCGCGACCTGGCGGCCAGGAGCCAGATGGACGCGGCGGAAACGGCCTACCTGACGGCCCATGCCTCGACCCTGGCCGCCCAGACCCAGGTCGACCAGACCTCGGCCGCCCTCCGGCTGGCCGGGACGAACCTCTACTACACGAAGATCCTCTCCCCGGTCGACGGCGTCGTCATCTCCCGGAGCGTCGATGTCGGCCAGACCGTAGCGGCGAGCTTCCAGACCCCGACCCTCTTCGTCATCGCCGCGGACCTGACCAAGATGCAGATCGACACGACGGTGGACGAGGCCGACATCAGCACGGTCAAGGTCGGCCAGGACGTCGAGTTCGCCGTCGACGCCTATCCCGACGAAACGTTCAAGGGCTGGGTCTTCCAGGTCCGCAACGCCGCCGTCACGGTCCAGAACGTCGTCACCTACGACGTCGTCGTGACGGTCGACAACCGGGACCTGAAGCTCAAGCCAGGCATGACCGCCGACGTCTCGATCATCACGTCGCGGGCCAAGAACGTCCTGCGGGTTCCCAACACCGCGCTGAGGTTCAAGCCCGCGGCCAAGGGCCAGGCGGCGGCCGCCGCCGCCCGGGGTTCGGCGGTCTGGGTCGAGGAGAACGGCCAGCCCAAGCGCGTGCCGGTCAGGATCGGGTCGAGCGACGGGACGTTCACCGAGCTCGTCGCCGGCGATCTCAAGGAGGGCCAGCCCGTGATCACCGGATCGGCGGCCAAGACGAGCCAGGCGACTCCGGGTTTCAGGATGTTCTGAGATGGCGCTGATCGAGGTCCGGGACATCGTCAAGATCTACGATGTCGGCGATGTCCAGGTTCGGGCCCTGGACGGCGTGACCGTGTCGGTCGAGCGGTCCGAGTTCGTGGCCATCATGGGGCCGTCCGGGTCGGGGAAATCGACGTTCATGAACCTCCTGGGCTGCCTGGACAAGCCGACGAGCGGCGCCTATCTCCTGGACGGCCTGGACGTCAGCGCCCTCGGCCGCGACGAGCGGGCCGACATCCGGAACCGCAAGATCGGCTTCGTTTTCCAGGGGTTCAATCTCCTGCCGCGGGCCACGGCGATCGAGAACGTCGAGCTGCCCATGCTCTACGACGGCGTCCCGCCGCGCCAGCGCGGCCCCAAGGCCGCGGCCGCCCTGCGGGACGTCGGGCTGGCCGGGCGGGAATCCCACCACCCGAACCAGCTCTCGGGCGGCGAGCAGCAGCGCGTGGCCATCGCCCGGGCCCTGGTCAAGGGCGCCCCGATCGTCCTGGCGGACGAGCCCACCGGGAACCTCGACACCCGGACGAGCGTCGAGATCATGGATCTCCTGGCCCGTCTGAACGAGAACTCGCGGATCACGCTCATCGTCGTGACCCACGAGCCGGACATCGCCGCCTTCGCCGGCCGGATCATCCGCTTCCGGGACGGCCGGATCCGGAGCGACGAGACGGCGAAGGGCACGAGGGACGAACGCACCAAGGCCGCCTGGGCCGGGGAGGCGCCGCGATGATCGACTTCCTGTGGACGCTCAGGATCGCGGCCCGGTCCCTGCAGTCGAACAAGATGAGGTCGGCCCTGACCATGCTCGGCGTCATCATCGGCGTCGGGGCGGTCATCGCCATGCTGGCCGTCGGGACGGGGGCCAGCCGGAGGATCGCCGAGCAGATCCAAAGCGTCGGCAGCAACCTCCTGATCATCCTGCCGGGGTCGACGACCTCGGGCGGGGCCCGCATGGGCGCCGGGACGCAGCCGACCCTGACCCTGCGCGACGCGGAAGCGGTCAAGAAGGAATGCCCGGCCGTCGCTTACGCCGCGCCGATGCTGGGCGGGGCGGCCCAGGTCGTCTTCGGCCACGCCAACTGGTCGACGGGGGTGCAGGGCTCGACCCCGGACGTGCTGCAGGTCAGGAACTGGCCGCTCTCGAGCGGGCGCCCCTTCACCGACCAGGACATCCGGAGCGCCAGCAAGGTCTGCCTGCTCGGCCAGACGGTCGTCGACAACCTGTTCGGGACCCAGGACCCCGTCGGGGCCGTGGTCCGGATCAAGAACATACCGTTCAAGGTCGTCGGCGTCCTGGCCCCCAAGGGCCAATCGGCCGTGGGGCAGGACCAGGACGACACGGCCTTCATCCCCGTCACGACGGCCCAGAAGCGCGTCTTCGGGACGAGCTTCCCGGGCATGGTCCGGACGATCATGGTCGAAGCCCGGGACCTCGGGCAGATGCCCGCCGCCGAGCAGCAGATCCTCCTTCTCCTCCGGCAGCGCCATCACATCGGGACGCGGCAGGAGGACGACTTCTCCGTCCGGAACATGACCCAGTTCCTTCAGGCGGCCGAGCAATCGTCCCGGGTCATGACCCTCCTGCTCGGCGCCATCGCCTCGGTCTCGCTGCTCGTGGGCGGGATCGGCATCATGAACATCATGCTGGTCTCGGTGACGGAGCGGACGCGCGAGATCGGCATCCGCATGGCCGTCGGCGCCAAGACGCGGGCCATCCGCAAGCAGTTCATCGCCGAGGCGCTAACGCTGTCGATGATCGGCGGGATCGCCGGGATCCTCGCCGGCGTCGCCGTCTCGAAGATCATCACGGCCCTGGCCGGCTGGTCGACCGTGATCTCCGCCTCCTCGGTCATCCTGGCCTTCGGCTTCTCGGCGATCGTCGGGATCTTCTTCGGCTATTATCCGGCCTACAAGGCCTCGCTCCTCGATCCGATCCTGGCCCTGCACTACGAGTGAGCGGGCCTTCGGTCCCCGCCTTCCCCGGGGAACGCTGGTCCGGGGGTCACTTCTTGTAGCCGACCGGGTGGTTGAGCAGAGGATACTGCGTCTCGCCCAGCCTGAGGATCTCCTTGATCCTGGCCTTGTCGATCGAGGCCCGCGGCCGCGTGCCGAGGCCCGTCGCCGCGCAGAAAAGGGAGATGTTCTGCGAGACGAGGCCGGTGTCGATGGCCGCCCACTCGAGCTTCAGGGACGTCTCCCCCATCCGGAAGCGGGAGATGTCCGAGACGAGGATGAGTTGGACCGGCGCCGGCGTTTGGGGTCCGCCGGGGCCTCCCGGTCCGGGCTTGGCGCCGGGCGGCGGGGCCTGCTGCTTCTCGCCCGGCTTCGGGCCGGGCTTCGGGCCGGGGCCGCCGGGCCTCATCATCATGATCTCCTCCCGGTGGTCGCCGGCCAGGACCGGTTTCAAGGCCTGGGCGGCGGCGTCATATAGATAGGCCCCGTCCTTCATGAAGACATAGATGTCTACGTCCTGAGCGTTCATGGCCGAAGAGGCCGTCCTCTTCCCGTCCGGCCGGTTGACGCCGTTGGCCGCCCAGAGCAGGTCGGACAGGTCCTGCAAATTGAGGTCCTTGTCGGACCAATCCCGGACCGAGGCCCTGACGGACAGGGCTTCCATGACCGGCAGCCCGCGCGTCTTGTTGGGCTCGTTGAGCTTGATCGCCCGCGCCTCCTGGGCCTGTCCCCGGACCAGGACGGGGACAAGGAGCAGGACGGCCGCCAGGGAAGCCGTCAGAGACAGGTTTTTCATGAGGTTCCCTCCATATCCATTATCGCTTCGTTATAACAACGTCCGCCTTCGCGAACCCGTTTCGATTTAAACACCTTCCGCGACGGCGGTCAAGGCGCCGAGGATCCCGGACCGCGGCCGCCGCGGATTGACATTCCCTCGCGCCGACCATATGATTTCCGCTTTATTCCCTAAGAAAGGTGCCCTCGATTATGAAAAAGGCCATTGCGCTCACGCTCATCATTCTGGGCGCGGCCGTCGCGGCGCCCGCGGCGGCCCTGTCCATCAAGGCCATCAAGGACGCCGGCGAGGCGCCCGCGGCCATCTCCGGCGCGGCCCGGCCGGGGGACATCCTCGTTTCCGACGGCAAGTTCGTCGCGGCGATCGCCGTTTCCCCCCGCGTCGCCTTTTCCAAAATCAACTGCGGCTACCCGGCCGTGTCCGGCTTCCTTCTTGCCTTCCTTCCCGAAGGGGCTTCGAAGCGGGCCGAGGTCCAGATCGGCGCGCCGTCGGTGCGGATCGACGGCAAGGCCGTGTCCTTCGGTGCCGCGACGGCGCGGCCGGAAGGACAATCCGTGGTCGTCCGGTCGTCGTTCGAAAAGAACGGCGTCAAGCTCGAGGTCCGGACCCGTTACGCCTTCGCCTTCGGGGCGGGCCGGATAGACATCGTTTCCGAGATCAGGAACGCCGGCCCGTCGGAGATCACGGGGCTCAGCTTCGGGCTCGGCGCCAACGCCCAACAGAATCTCAGCTTCAGTCCCTACAGCGCCCAGGCCTTTCCCAGGCTCAACTTCATGGTCTGGCAGCGGCCCGATCACGCCCTGGGCTGGTACAATCCCAATCCCGTCGAAAAGGTAAAGCAGTTCCTGCCCGGCCGCCTGATGCCGGGCCAGGTCCATCGCGTCTCATACTCGCTGGTCGCCGGCCGGGACCCGGTCGAGGTCCTGAAAAAGCTCTACGCACTGGCCCAGGTCAGGCCGGAGACGGCGGCCTTCGAGTTCCCGGGCTTCGAAGGCCTGGCCGAGATCATCGTCAAGGAGCCCGTCTCGGGCGCCGTCTTCTACCGGGCCTTCATGGCCAGGCCCGCCCCGCTCGCGGCGCCCCTGCCGAAGGGGACCTACAGCGTCCGGGCCAACCTCTTCCCCGCCGTCGTCGAAAAGACGATCGCCGTCGGCGGGGACCCCAAGGCCAGGCCGACGTCCCTCGAGGCGCCGAAGCCCGCCCTGGTCGAGGTCGCGGTCGCGGACAAGCGGGGCCGGCCGGGCATCGGCAAGGTCTCGTTCATCGGCCTGGCACCGACGCCCTCGCCCTGCTTCGCGCCCGACGACCCCGTCGCCTCCGGGCGGAACTGGGAGGCGGCCAAGAACTCGATCTTCGTTCTGAGGAAGCCGGTCCCGGTCGTCCTGCCGGCCGGGACCTATCTGGTGACCGCGTCCCGCGGCCCCGAGTACGCGCGGGAGACCCGGGTCGTCGAAATCTTCAAGGGGGACAATCCGGCCCTGAATTTCGTCCTCGAGAAAGCCGTCGATACCGCGGGCCTGGTCTCGATCGACCCCCACATGCACACGCAGAACTCGGACGGCTCGGTCAGCGTCGCCGAGCGCCTGCGGGGCGTCGCCGGCGAGGGCCTCGACGTCGCCGTCGCGGCCGACCACAACTTCGTCTCCGATTACGGCCCCGACCTCGCCCGACTCGGCCTGGCCGGAGACCTGGCCGTGATCCTCGGGACCGAGGTGACCGCCAAGACGGGGAGCATCCATTACAACGTCTATCCGGTCACGCGCCGTCCCGGCCAGCCGGGCGGCGGGGTGATAGATATCAAGGACGAGACGCCGGCGACGCTCTTCGTCCTCAGCCGGGCCAAGGACCCGGCGGCTCTCGTCCAGGCCAACCACCCCCGCTTAGGCAGCCTCGGCTACTTCGTCACCTATGATCTCGATCCCGCGGCGGCGGCCGCAGCCAAGGCCCCCTTCAGCCTGGAATTCGACGTCATGGAGATCATGAACGGCGGCCGGATCGACGACGCCAACCGGGGATCGATCGAGGATTTCTTCCATCTTCTCGACCGCGGCTACCCGATCAGGGCCGTCGGCTCCTCCGACGCGCACGGCATCGACGGCGGCGAGACGGGCTATGCCCGGACCTACGTCCTCTATGACGGGCAGAAAGGCGCCTCGCTCGACCAGGCGGCGCTCGTGCGCGGCCTGAAGGAAGGACGGTCCTTCGTCAGCAACGGCCCGATCATCTCGGTCCGGGCCAACGGCCACGGCCGGCTCGGCGATAGGCTCAGGGCCAGGGGCGGACGGGTCGCGCTCGACATCGAGGTCCAGGCCGCGCCATGGATCGACGTGGCGGAGGTCCGCCTGGTCGTCAACGGGGCACGCCGCGATCCCCTGCCGCTCGAAGGCGGGGACGGCCGGGCCGTCCGGTTCCGGGACCGGGTGAAGGTCAAGCTCGACCGGGACGCCTGGATCGCCGTCGAGGTCCGGGGACGGGGCTCGCTCTTCCCGGTCGTCCAGCAGCGTTCGGGCGACGGGTCGGCCGCGGAGGCGGCCTATCCCTATGCCCTGACCAACCCCATCCTGTTCGACGTGGACGGCGATGGCCGCGTCGATCCGGTCCGGCCCGAGAAAGTGATCGTCAAATAGGGCGGGCTAGAGGGCCTTTTTCGGCTCGGCCGGATAGCAGAAGAACTCGAAGATCGGGCTGCGCTCGGCGCCGTAGATCACGAACGTCCGCTCGGGCACGGGCAGGCCGAGGTCCTCGGCGATCTTCCTGAGCTCCGCGGCCATGCCGTAGTCCGCCGTCACGGCCGGCGACAGGCCGGCGTAGGCCCCGATCAGGTAGGCCTCGTAGGTCACCGGCGTCCCGTCGAAGCCGGCCAGATCGCGGAACTCCTTGACGAACCAGCCGGCGAAGCTGCTCCCGTCCTTCGGGACGTCCCTGGTGACCTTGAAGGTCAGGTCCTTGGTGGCGTCGCCGAGATGGACGGCCAAGCCGGTGACCTTGTCCCCGTCGATGACGAAACGGACGGTCTGGGTCCTGTCGACGCTACAGGCCCCGTCCTCGTTGATGATGCGGAACCCTTCGTAGGCGGTCCCGGCGGCCCGGGCTGAAAGGACAGATCCGGCCAGAGCCAGGCCGGCGGCGAGTACGATAGCCCCCTTAAGTGCGGTCGATATCTTCATCGAGGGGAACTCCTTTTTTATGTCATCTCGGGATCTAAGGGCGCTTTATTTCGCCCCGTGTTTTTTCAGGAGGTCGATCATCTTCTTGTCGGCGTCGCGTTTGACGGCCTGATAGGCGGACTTCGCCCTTTGGAGCGGCGTTTCTCCGTTGCCGTCCTTGGCGTTGATGTCGGCGCCCCGGGAGACCAGAAGCTCCACCACGTCGATTCGGCCGGTCCGAACCGCCATATGGAGCGGGGCTTGGCCGAATTTGTCCACGGCGTTGACGTCGGCGCCATTGGCTATTAGGACCAGGGCCAGATCCGGACGGTACTGGACGGCATTGAAAAGGGGCGTCCAACCCATGTTGTTTCTCGCATTGATATCCGCGCCCTTGGCGACCATCAGGGCGGCGACCTTCTCGCTCGCGAGATGCAGGGCCGTCCAGCCCGTGTCGTTCTTGGCGTTGATATCGGCCCCCTTGTCGACCAGGAGCTCGATGATCTCCGCATCGCCCAGGGCGGCGGGGCCGAAGAGCGGCGTTTGACCGGACCCATCCCTGGCATTGATGTCCGCTCCGTGCGCGAGCAGCAGCTCGATGATCTGGGCCTGGGACGACTCGACCGCTTTGAACAGCGGCGGCTTGCCCGAACGGTCCGGAGCGTTGACATCTCCGCCGGACGCGATCAGGCTCTCGATCTCCCGCTTCTGCTCGAGGTCAACGGGCTTGGGCATCGACGCGTCGGCGTCGGCACGCGCGTCGATATCGCCGAGGGAGGGCTTCGGGTCCACGGCGATGAGCTCGTAGAGATATTCTCCGGCGCCTTCCCGATCATAATCGCCGAGCCACGGCTCCTTGTTCCCTTCGATGGGGGCCCCCCAGGTGAAGGACCAATAGACCGTCTCTTTGAGCCTGGGCGGCGCCAGGGAGACGACCTCGCCCGTCACGTCATAATCGTACCGGACGACGTAGCTCGTCGACATGTCCATATAGTGCGAATACGTGTAGGAATAGAGCCTGCCGTCGACCTTGACGGGCTCCCACTGCCTCGGTATCGGAGGATGCTGCTTCGGATGGTAGGCGTCCGGGTAACGCACCCATCCATTCTCGGCCTGCAGCTCGCCCGCGACCATCCGGAACGACTCGAGCGGGCCCATACCGAGATCCGATGGGCCGCTCAGGACCGTCTGTCCGACCTGTTTTCTGCGGAAACGGCCCGAAGCCATCATTTCGAGGATCTTACGGACTTCCGCTTCCTGGCCCTGTTGGCCGCTCATCTCATCGAGGAGTCCCCTGATCTTGTCGGCGTCGGCGGCGTTCGGGGCCAATTCGAGGTAACGCCGGAAGCTCTTCTCCGCCTCGGCATACTTTTTGGCCGCCCGCTCGACCATCCCGAGGCCGCGGAAGGCGCCCGGCCAGTCCGGCCCGAGCCGCGCGGCCTGCTCGAACTCCCGGAGAGCCGACGGATAATCGGCCGGCGACGCGGCCGCCTCGACGGCGGCCACGCCGGCCTCGAAGTGCCGCCGGGCCTCGGCCGGCACCTCCTGTCCGAACGAAACGGCGATCCCGAACACAAGAGCGAAGACGGCGCCGAGCGCCGGGGCGGTTCTTTTCATATTGCGCATCCTTCGCCGGTATGATCCTGGGGCCCGATCCCTGCCGGAAGACATCATCGCTGCCTCACTTGGCGTCCCGGCGCGGCAGCAGCTCGAGCGGCATGACCAGGAAATGATCCGTGTCGACGTAAAAGTCGCTCGGCCCATAATTGACATCGCCCACGAAATTCTTGAGGATCGATCTCGTTTCCGGGATGAACAGGCCGGCCTTCACCAGGGCCCAGCGCATGGTCTCGGAACAGACCTTTTCCCCATCGCCCCAGACCCCGTAGTCCGTGGTGTCGATCGGGTTGCCGGCCCTCGCGGCGAACTCCTTCTGGCTCTTGATCCCGTACTGCCGGGCTGCCGCCCAGAGCAGGTCGGCGTCGAAGCGCGAGAGCGGCCGGGCGACGTCCATGCCGACGTTGGCGTATTCGGCCGTGACCTGGGCCTCGGTCTTGATGCGCGTCCCCTGGCCGGGCATGTTGTCCAGGAAGAGCTTGACGCCCCTGACGTCGCGGACGAGCATGAACGTGTGGGAGGCCCGGGCGCGGGAGGACCCCGTTACGGCCTTGTCGGCGATGATGATCCACCCGGACGTGTAGAATCCGAGGGACCCCATATCGTCCGGCTGCCGGCAGAGCAGCACGTCGCCGACCCTGAGGTTGTCGAACCTCTTGCCGAGCGGCGGCACCTTGCCGGCCTTGACCTTGAGGGTCCGGGCGATCGCGGCCGCGTCGGCGCCCTGCGCGTCGATGCCCCCCTGGATGGCTTGCAGGATCCCGTTCTTGGTGGCCGGCGCTCCGGCGGCCAGCTCACCGGCGGCCGCCTCGACCTCGGCCCGGACGGCCGGCAGACGGTCGCCGACGCTCGCCAGGAGCGCCGCCCTCCCGCTCTCGAAGCCGGGCTCGAGGAAGCCGGAGGCCTTGAGCTCGCGGATGAGCTCCTGTTTCTCGTTCTCGAAGTCCGACGGGGCGGAGGCGCGGGAGGGACGGGACGAGGGGGAAGCCGGGCGGGGCTGCGACGGGGAGGCCTTCCCCTTGTCTTTGGCGGCGGAGACGACGGGCTTGCAGACGGGCGGCCTGTTCTGGTCAGGGCAGGTGCATATGTATTCGACGCCGCCCCGGACCATGATGACCGCGGTGCGATCGCTGTTCCATCTCGCGTTCAGGCTCCTGTCCCGGACCCAGGCCTCGAGCGTCTCCCGGCACATGGCCTGGGGCTGCTGGGCGGATGCCGGGATCGGGAAGGACGCCAGGGATATCAGGCCGAGCAGGGCGGCGATGACTGTGGGCGAACCTCGCTTCATGAGGCAGATCCTCCTCTCTGCTTCTGATCTGCCTGATATATTACACATTGCCACGACTATCGGCAAGGCTCGCGGATTTCCAGGCGCCAGGGATCGTCGGCGGACCGCAGGGGCGACGGTTCTCCGGCTCCCCGGGCGGGCGGCCGCGGAACGGCCGTCAATGATGAGCCGAAGCGTTAGGAAGGACGGCGCGGGGAAAGAACAGCCGGTTCAGTTGTCGCGGCGGATCTCGACGCGGTCGAGGCCGTTCTCGTTGAATTCCTTCTCGTACTTCTCGATGAGCGGCCGCTCCCGCTCCATGCCCCTCTCGGTATAGATCTCGTCGAGCGACTGGTCGCCGAACTTGCGGACATAATCGCGGTCGGCCATGCGGTAGATGAGCTGGTCCCAGAAGGAATTGTCGTTGTAGAAATCGACGGTCTCGGCCATCTTCTCCTCCAGCTCCCCCGAGGGGATGGCCTTCTTGGTTTCCTCGTCGTATTCGACGTAGTCCCCCAGGCCGTGCTTCTGCGCGGCCTCGAGGACGAGGCTCTCGACCTCGTCGTATTCCTCGATGATGTCGTCGGTCCGCCAGTCGTTGGCCATGCGGTTGCCCAGGTAGAGGAGCTTGACCAGGGAGGCCAGCTGCTCTTTCGTCAGTTGGATGTTCATATCGCCGATCTCCAGAGGAAAATATACCACGTCCGGTTCGTTTCGCCAAACCCGCGAGGCCGGGGATGCGGGCCTTCTCGGCTCCCGTTGACAGGGTCCCCGGGCCGGGCTATAGTTCGGGAGCGACCACTCCACCGAGGAGGTCCTTCCCATGAGAGAACACGCCCTCGCCCTGGCCGCGGCCCTGGCCGCCGCGATCGCGCTGCCGGCCCTGGCCGCGCCGCAGGCGGCGCCGCCGGCCGCGGCCGCGCTGTCCGTCCGCTATGAAGAGCTGACCGCGCCGGACTTCGTCCGGGCCGTGGCCAGGTCGGGAGGGACATGCCTCGTGCCGCTCGGCATCCTGGAGAAGCATGGTCCCCACCTGCCGGTCGGGACCGACCTCATCGACGTCCGCGAGGTCGCCCTGCGCGCCGCCGCAGCCGAGTTCACGGTCGTCTTCCCGCCCTACTTCGTCGGCCAGATCTTCGAGGCCCGCCACCAGCCCGGCGCGATCGCCTACGGCAGCCGGATGATGCTGGACGTCCTCCAGAAGACGTGCGACGAGCTGGCGCGGAACGGGTTCAAGAAGATCATCCTCGTCAACGGCCACGGCGGCAACGACGCCTTCCTCCACTTCTTCTGCCAATCGCAGCTCGAGACGCAGCGCGACTATGTCGTCTACCTGTTCGAACCGGCCTACGACGAGGCGACCCAGGCCCGGCTGGACAAGATGCGCAAAACGACGGTCGACGGCCACGCCGGCGAGGAGGAGACCTCGGTCATCCTGTTCCACCATCCGGGACTGGTCAAGCTCGACCGGGCCGGGGACGAGACCGGCGAGGACCAGAAGCGCCAGGCCGGGCTCAAGCACGCCTACACGGGCATTTGGTGGTACGCCGGACAGCCCAACCACTACCGCGGCGACGGCCGCGCCGGCAACGCCGAGTTCGGGAAGGCCCTCTTCGACGCCGAGGCGGGCGCCCTCGTCGAGATGGTCCGGTCGGTCAAGAAGGACGCGGTCACGGCCGAGCTCCAGAAGCGCTTCTTCGAGGACGCCGCCAGGCCGCTCGAGACCAGGCCCTTCGTCAAGGTCAAGTGACAACTGGAGAGATCACCATGACATCGCGGATTCCAAGAACGTTCTTCCTGGGCCTCGTCGCGCTGAGCCTGGCCCTTTTCGCCTGCGCCGATGCGGGCTCCCGCGAAGCCGGTCGTCCGGCCGCCGGGGCGACGACCGCCGGTCCGGAGACCGGCGGCGCGCCGCCAGCGTCGCCCGGGACGCCCGCCGCGGGCGCCGCCGCGGCCGTGCCCGCCGGCAGCCCGACCTGGGGCGAGCAGGCGAGCCAGGCCCCGGCGAACGCCCGGCTGACCGAGGACGAGCGGAACACGATCGACATCGTCCGCCGGACCAAGAACTCCGTCGTCTATATCACCAACCTCCAGTACGCCCGGGATTTCTTCTTCACGACCGACGAGCTGGTGCCTCAGGGCAGCGGCTCGGGCTTCGTCTGGGACGGCCAGGGGCACATCGTCACGAACTTCCACGTCATCAATGACGGCGTCAAGTACATGGTCAGCCTGCCCGACCAGAGGCAGGTCGAGGCCACGCTCGTCGGCCGCGACGAGATGAAGGACATCGCCGTGCTTAAGCTCGGCCAGCGGGTCACCGGCCTCGAGCCGCTGGCCATCGGGACGTCGCGGGACCTCCAGGTCGGCCAGAAGGTCATCGCCATCGGCAACCCCTTCGGCTTCGACCACACGGTCACGACGGGGATCGTCAGCGCCCTGGGCCGGGCCATGCCGGGCGCGGGCGGGGTCACGATCCGCGACATGATCCAGACCGACGCCTCGATCAACCCCGGCAATTCGGGCGGCCCCCTGCTCGATTCGGCCGGCGAGATCATCGGGATGAACACGATGATCGCCAGCCCCTCGGGGACGTCGAGCGGGGTCGGCTTCGCCGTTCCCGTGGACGCCATCCGCAAGATCGTGCCCCAGCTCATCGAGTCCGGCAGGGTCACCCGGCCGGACATCGGCGGCGTGTCCTTCGTCCGGGATGAGGTGGCCCAGCGGGCCGGGATCGAGGGGGCCGTCGTCCTCGAGGTGGCCCGGTCCAGCCGGGCCTACGATCTCGGGCTGCGCGGCGTCTATCGGGACAGCTTCGGCCGGCTGCTCATCCGGGACGTCATCACCGGCATCGACGGGACCAAGGTCAAGTCCTTCGACGACCTCTTCGCCGCCCTGGACATTCACAAGATCGGCGACTCGGTCGCGCTGACGGTCCTGCGGGAAGGCAAGACGCGGACCGTGACCATGCAGCTCGTCAGCAACGATTAGCGCAGGAAGGGCCCGAGCCCGTCCTCCAGGACCCTGGCCCGGTCGGGCAGGCCCTCGACCGCGACCGCCTTCGCCGGGTCGATCTCGGCCTGGCTCTGGAGGATGGCCGATATGGCGGCCAGGTGACGGGCCACCCGCTCGTCGAGGGGAATGCCCTTCTCGTCATAGGGGACGAACAGCCGCCCCAGCCGCGAGGCCCTGAGGTAGGCCTTGTCCTTGCCCTCGACGACCAGGGCGGCGGTCGTCCGTCCCTTCAGCCGGCCCTGAACGGGATTCGGCGTCTCGATCAGGAGGGCCTTGATCCCCGCCGCGTCGCCCCACTCCCGGTGGCTCAAGCCCCGCAGTTTCTGCGGCGAAGCCTCGAGCCGGAACTCGAGCCCTTCTGCCTGGAGCGACATCTGGGCCAGGGCGGCCAGCTCGGCGCTGTCGTCGTGGAAGACGATGGCGTTGATGACCGGGTACTCGGGCGCCGACTCGTGAAGGTCGACGCCGAGATCGACCCGCTCCCGGCGGATGACCTCCATGATCCCGAAGGCTGTCCGCTCCGTCAGGTAGCCCCGCGGCCGTCCGGGATAGCAGCGGTTGAGGTTGCGCACCTCGGAGGCCGAGAGCATCTGCCCGGCCGGGTTCTCGTACAGCGTCGGGTCCGGCCATTGGTGGACGGGGTTGGACAGCCGCGAACCAAGGCGGAACTGCCGCGGCCCGCTCCGCGACGGGACCGTGAATCTCTGCGGGTTGGCCTCCTGGGGATCGTTGCAGGTGAAGCCGCTGGCGTTGGCCCGGGGGATGACGATGACCTTGCCCCGGAGCGCGCGCAGGTTCTCGACCAGGACGACGGCGGCGACGAAGCCGGCCGGCTCGTTGGGATGGGCGCCGCCCGTGACAAGCACCGTCCCCCCGGCCTCCGGACCCTCGAAGATATAGACGTCGGTGTCGCCCGGCGTGCCGGCCAGGGCCGGAAAGTAGTCGCTGAGAAGCGCCTGCCGCGTCAGGCCAGGGCCGGGATGGATGGCCTCGGCCGCCCTCATGCTCAGGAACGAGCGGCCGGCCAGGAACGCCGCGGCGGCGCCCAGGGCCAGGAGCCCGGCGGCCGTCAGGAGAGAGGTCTGGCTCGTCTTCATCGCTTCACTTGATCAGGAACAGGCGGAGAGCAAAGAGCACCAGGACGACGACCGGGCCGATCCGGTCCCGGAGCCTCGTCCGCCCGAAGACGCCGAGGACGATGAGCCCGGCGAAATAAAGGACGATGAGGCGGTAAACTATGTCCATGCTCTCCTCTAGATGAACCGGTCCAGGAACGAGGCGTTAAGCAGGATGGTGATGGCCCAGGCCAGGATGGCCAGGGCCGGGACGAAGCAGTACCTGAGGATGCGGGTGAAGCTTCGCTCGCCGACGACCTGGCCGGCGAACCGGCCGGCCAGGGCCGCCGGCGGGATGAGATCGCCGAGGCCGACGACGGCCGACAGGGCGGTCGAGGTGATCAGGGCGTTCTTGCTTATGAGGGCCAGGATGAACGGCACCCCGAGGATGGAGCTGGCCCCGAAGGCCGAGATGCCGCCGAAGACGGGCATGCCCAGGGCGATGGCCACGTAGAGTAGGGCGCCGGGCAGGGCCAGGAAGGTCATGACGATCCAGCCCCGCGCCCCGGTCAGGGTCATGACCTGGATGAACATGCCCACGCCGGCCAGGATGGTCAGGATAGGCATGGCCTCCTCGACGGCCCGGCGGCTGACCTTCCAGAAGTTGAAGCGGCGGCCGCAGACCGTGCCGAGGAGGCTGCCGGCCAGGAAGATGCCGGGGATGCCGGGATTGGGCATGATCCGGACCAGGGCCCGCTCGCCGATCATCAGGCCGATGACGGCCAGGAGCGGCAGGTAGAGCTTCGGCCCGTAGCGCCCATAGGCCGAGGGAGGCAGGATGGCCTTCATCTCTTCCGCGTCGACGACCTTGACGTGCCGGAGGCCGATCCAGAGCGGGATGACGACCGCCAGCGGCGCGACGATGATGAGGAGCGGCAGCGTCACGCCGACGTAGGGCATGTCGACGCCCCCGCCCATGATCATGACCAGAATGTTGATGGGCGGGGCGATCATCCCCAGCACCGCGGCCATGGCGATGAAGGCCCCCGTCCGGAGCGGCGTGAGCCCGAGCTTCATGAGGACCGGGGCGACGAGCGGTCCCGAGGTCAGGACGCTGGCCGTCGAGGAGCCGGTGATCATCCCCGGGAACATGACCAGGAGATTGGCCGTCAGGAGGAGGAGCGCCTTCCTCCGGTGGAACAGCCGGAGCAAGACGGCGGCCAGGCTGTCGAGCGCGCCCGAGGCCTGGAGGACCTTCATGAACAGGACGGCCGTCAGGATGATCAGCATGACGTCGAAGAAGCCAAAGCTGCCCTCGACGAGATGGCGCAGCGGAAGGCCCTCGCCCCCGGCCAGGGCGCCGGCCACGGCGGCGCCCATGAGGCAGAGGCCGATGGGCCATTTCAGGACGGCGGCCGCCAGCACGAAGACGGCCACCATGATCAGGAAAACGGCGTATTCCGGCAAGCCCTCCGCCTTTCCGTCCCGGCCGTCAGGCCTTGGGCTTGAACGCGCTCTTCAGGACCTCGGCGGCTTCGGCCGTTTTCTCGACAGCCACGAGCGGGATGCCGCGGGCCCGGCAGATCTTCGAGAACAGGCCGTCCGCGTCAGCCGACTTGACGATGACGGCCATCCGGGCGGCCGGCAGGTACTCGGCGACCATGGCGTCGGTCAGCTCGCCGCGGCGCTGCTCCCCGCCGAGATGGAGGAAGAGAACGGGGATCTTTCTCCTGGCCGCCTCGGCCAGAAGGGCCTTGACCCGCGCCTTTTCCTTGGCGGTGTCGAGGCCCGCCGCGCCGAGGCCTTTCAAGCTGGCCCCGACGACGAGGCCGAGCGTCCCGGCCCCGCCAAGGTCCCTGGCGGTGGCCAGTTTAGCCAATGTAGTCTCGATGCCGGCCCGCTTGGCCAGGACGACGGCCAGCTGGACGTCCGGGCTCTGGCCGGCCGAGGTGATGAGCATCGGCGGGTCGAAGACGGGGCCCTGGCCGGCGCCGGTTTGCGCCGCGGCGACCGGGAGAAGAGCCAGGGCCGCCGCGGCGGCCGCGGCTCCGGCGATGAACCGTAAGAACTTCATGGCCTCACACCTCCGAAGCCCTATCTTGCCAAATCGGACGGAGCAATGCAAAGGATTCCTTCCCGGCCGCCGGCGCGCCGCTCACTCGAAAGCGATCTGGACCTTCATGAGATCGAGCCGGCTCATCTTCCGGCTCAGGAGCTCCGGGAACTTCTCCAGAGGGTACTGTAAGGACAGGAGCGGATCCGTCCGGACCTTGCCGCTGGACAGCATCTGGATGGACTGATGGAAGTTCTTGCGGATCGCGAACGAGCCGACGATCTTCCAATCGTTGAGGAAGATCTCATAGGGATTAACACTGATCTTCGAATCCTTCGGGCAAACGCCGAAAACCAGGAAGGTCCCCGCCTTCTTCAGATAGGCGAAGGACCTCTCGATGATAGCGGGGATCCCCGTCGCGTCGACGACGTAGTCGAAGCCGCGGGGTGCGACGGCCTTGATGGCTTCCGGCTCGCGGCCGTCGGCCGCGAAGGTGAGGTCGGCGCCCAGCTCGCGGGCCATCCTCAGCTTTTCGGCGTCCAGGTCCAGGACGGCGACGCGGGCCGCGCCGCCGGCCTTGAGGCTCTGAAGAAGCAGCAGGCCGATCGGACCGGCGCCGACGACGAGCACATCGCTCCCGAACCGGATCTCGGCCAGATCCAGGCCATGGGCCACGCAGGCGAGCGGCTCGACGAAGGCGCCTTGGGTGAAGCTGATCGCGTCGTCGAGCGGGAAAACGTTCTTGAACGGCACCGCCACGTATTCCGCAAAGGCCCCGTTGGCATGACGGCCGGAGACCCCGATGACCCGCAGGTCCTCGCAATGGTTCTGGAGGTTCCGTTTGCAGAAATAACAGGCTTCGCAAAAGACGTTGGGGTCAGCCGTCACCCGGTCCCCTTCCTTGAAATAGCGGACGCCCCGGCCGACCCGGTCGACGACGCCGGAAAACTCATGGCCAGGGATGACCGGGAATTCGGTGAAGTATTCCCCCTTGAAGATATGGATATCCGTGCCGCAGAGGCCGACCGCCTTGACCTTGATCAGCACCTCGTCATCCTTGATCTCGGGGACTGGCACGTCCCGCACCTCAACCTGCTTTGGACCCGTGAAAACCGCCGCCTTCATAATTCCTCCTTGTCTCGCGGGGCCGGGCTGACAGCGCGCCGCCCGGCCGGATTATAAGCGTTCCCCCGTTCGGGGGTCGAACAGTATGATCTTTTCGACGTCGGGGCCTATCTGCACCGGCTGGCCGCGCTTCAAGGACAGGCCGGGTTTGGTCAGGAGGGTGAGGGCGTTCCGGCCGCGGCGGACCTCGAGGACGCCTTCCTCGCCGAGCGATTCATAGACCTCGACGGAAGCCTCCAGAACGTCCCCGAGCGGACCGCCGGCCAGGCGGATATGCTCGGGCCTGATGCCGAGCGTGACCGGCTGGCCTGGAAGGATCGTCCGGGGCCTGGAGAACGGGGACGGTCCGACCGGGAGGCGGAGGCTCCCGTCCTCAGACAGGAACGACGGGGCGGCCCCGTCGCCCTCCAGCCGGCCGGCCATGAAATTCATGGGCGGCTCGCCGACGAAGCCGGCGACGAACGTGTTCGCCGGCCGGGCATAGACGCCGTCGGGAGTGTCGATCTGCTGCACCTGGCCCGCGTTCATGACCGCGATCCGGTCGGCCAGGGCCATGCCCTCCAGCTGATCGTGCGTCACATAGATCATCGTCCGACGCGTCCTGTCATGCAGGGCCTTGAGACGGGCCCGGACCTTGACGCGCTGGTCGGAGTCCAGGTGGGACAGGGGCTCGTCCATCAAATAGACGTCCGCGTCCCGGATGAGGCAGCGGGCCAGCGACACCATCTGCTGCTGCCCGCCGCCGAGCTGCCCCGGCTTGCGTTCCAGGACCTGGTCGATCTCGAGCAGCGAGGCGATCTCGCTCAGGCGAGATTCGATCTCGGCCGGGCTGCACATCGAGGCCCGCAGGGGAAAGACGATATTCTCCTTGACGGTCAGCGGCGGGTACAGCGCGTAGTTCTCGAAGGCCAGGGCCACCCGCCGCTTGCCCGGCTCGAGACCGTCGACCCGCCTCGCGCCGATATGGATCTCCCCCGCCGTGGCGGACTCGAGCCCGGCGATCAGGCGCATGGTCGTGGTTTTGCCGCACCCCGAAGGGCCCAGGAAGACCATGATCTCGCCGTCGCGGCAGCGGAGGTCGACGCCCTGGACGGCGGCGACCTTCTTCCCTCCGGAGAAGAACTCCTTGCGAACCCCTTCGAGCCTGACCTCGGCCATGTTAACCTTCTTTGATCCTCTGTCCCGAGGGGCCGAAATAGAGGACGTCTTCGGGCTGGACGGAAAGGAACAGCCCCTCGTCCGCCTCAGGCAGGCCGGCCCGGTCCGCGGTGACGGCCAGCGACGTCCCGCCGACCGCAACGAACTGAATGTGCCTGTTCCCCAGCCGCTCGGTCATCAGGCGGACGGCTGGGACCGCGCCGGGCGCCTCTGCCGCCACGATCCCGATCGCGGCCGGCCGGATCCCCGCGGTGATCCGTCCCGGGCTCAGCTCCTCCAGGCGCCCCCGCTGCTTCGCGGGGACGGGAAAAGCCAGGGCTCCGTCCAGGGAGGCGAAGATGAGGCCGTCTCCCTGAACGAGGACCCGCCCTTCGACCAGGTTGATCCGCGGATAGCCGAGCTGGGAAGCCACGAAGATGTCCTCCGGCGCCGCGTAAACCTCCTCGGGGGTGCCCACCTGATGGATCCGGCCTTTGTCGAGGACGGCGATCCGGTCGGCCAGGGAGAGCGCTTCCATATAATCATGGGTGACGAAAACAACCGCCGATTCGAGCCGGCCCTTGAGCTTCTTGAGCTCCCGGCGCATCTGGTGCCTCAGCTTGGCGTCGAGATGGGACAGAGGCTCGTCCATCAGGAAGACCTTGGGCTTCCGGACGAGAGCCCGTCCGAGCGAGACCCTCTGCCGCTGACCGCCGCTGAGCTCGGCCGGGCGTCTCTCGAGCAGGCCCTCGATCTCCAGCATGCGGGCGACTTCTTCTACCCGGGCCGAGATCTCGGCGGGGCTCGCCTTGCGGCGCTTGGACCTCAAGGGGAAAGCGATATTGTCGAAGACCGTCAGGTGGGGATAAAGGGCGTAGTTCTCGAAGATCATGGCCGCATCTGGCTCCGGCGAGCCCGGGCCCGTGATCCGCTCCCCGTCGATCCGGATCTCCCCTTCCGAAACGTCCTCGATCCGGGCGATCATCTTGAGCGTCGTGGTCTTGCCCGCCCCCGCCGGACCGAGGATGACGAAGAACTCGGCCGGCCCGATCTCCAGGTCCATCCGGTCAACGGCGACCAGCTTGCCGTATCTCTTGGTCACGCCAGCGAACGTAACGGCGGCCATGGCCTAACCCCTCACCGCCCCGAAACTGAGGCCCCGGACCAGGTATTTTTGGATGAACAGCGCGATGACGATCTCGGGCAGGATGGTCACCATCGAGGCCGCCGCCATCTGCCCCCAGAGGACCGACTCGTACGAAATGAAGCCGAGCATGCCCACGGTGACCGGGAAAGTCTCTTTCGCGCCCAGGACGAGCCCGAAGATGAAATTGTTCCAGGCGAAGATGAAGGCCAGGATGGCGGTCGAGGCCAGGCCCGGCTTGACCAGCGGCAGGCAGATCTTGCGGAATATGGCGAACCGTGAATAGCCGTCCAGGCGGGCCGCCTGTTCGATCGACTCGGGAATGTCCTCGAAATAGCCGCGCATGAGCCAGATGATCAGCGGCAGGGTGACGAGCTGGTAGACGAGGATCATGCCGACATAGGTGTTGTACAGCCCCAGGCTCCGGTAGATCACGAAGATGGGGATGATGACGGCGATCTCGGGCGCGAACCTGAAGCTCAGGAACGTGAAAGCGATGTTCTCCTTGAGCTTGATCTTGAACCGGGCCAGGGCGTAGGCCGCCGGAACGCCGGCCAGGAGGGACACCAGCACGGCCCCGCTCGTGATGATCAGGCTGTTCAGGAAGTAGTGGACGAACTCGGGCCGGGCCGTTTCCGCTCCGGCGGCCTTGACCCCGATCAATATGGCCTTGTAGTTCTCCAGGGTCGGGGTAAAGACGATCCGGGGAACGCTGGCGATGATCTCCTTGTCCGTTTTGAGGGAGATCAGGAAGATCCAGAGGATCGGGGCCAGGGCCAGCGCCAGCATGACGGCCAAGCCGGCATAGATCAGGGCCTTCCTGATCACCAAACCCAGACGCTCGTGTCGGCTGTTCATGGCTATCGTCCCATCGCGCTCTTGGAGGACTTCATCCAGAGTTTGACGAAGATCTGGCTCATCGCGTAGACGACGGCCCAGAGGACAAGCATCATGGCCAGGGCCGATCCCATGTTGTAGTGGCGGAAGGAGGCGAAATAGGCCTTGACTTGGAGCAGCATGGTCGAGCTTCCCGGACCGCCCTTGGTCGTCGCATAAATGATATCGAAGGTCTTCAGAGAATCGATTGTTCGGAACAGCGCGGCCACGAAAATGAACGGCTTCAGCATGGGCAGGGTCAGCTTCCGGAAGATGAACCAGGCGGACCCGCCGTCGAGCCGGGCTGCCTCGTAGGGCTCTTGAGGCAGGGATCGCAGACCAGCCAGCAGGATGACGATGACAAAGGGCGTATAGATCCAACTGTCAATGATGAGGATGGAAGGCAGGGCGGAGCCGTTCGTGCCCAGCCAGCTGAAGGCTTTCAGGCCGGCGAGCGCGTTCAGGATGCCGTTGGGGGCCATAATGATCTTCCACATCAGCGCCGCGATGACCGGCGGCATCATCAACGGCAGGATGATCAACGAGCGGGCCACCTGGACGCCTTTGACGTCATTGTTGAGAAGGAGGGCCCCGCTGAGCCCCAGCCCGATCTGAACGACCAGGGCCGCGGCCGTATAGCCGATGGTCAACTCGAGAGCCTTCCAGAACGAGGCGTCGCGGCACAGGTCGAGATAATTCTTGATCCCGACAAAGCCGACGCTCGCGCCGCCCAACCGGTAATCGGTCAGGCTGTAATAGACCGACAGGAAAAAAGGATACAGGATCCCGACGGTCAGAAGCGCCGCCGGAAGGATGAAGAGATAAACCTCCGATCTCGCCAGGAACCTATTTTTTGTAGGCATCTGCCACCAGCCGGTCGATATCGGAAGCGGCTTCGTCGAGGGCCTTCTGGGCGTCCTTGCCGCCCCAGATCTCCTGAAGGGCCAGGGCCCACCGGTCGCCCGTGGCGATGAAGGCCCTCTGGGGCGTCCATTGGATGGCCGCGTTCTCCGTGATGTTCTCGTCAACGACCTCCCGGTATCCGGCCCAGCGGTCGGTGATCCGCCGCACCTCGGGATGCTCCCAGACCGACCGGCGCGTCGGGTTCATGTTGCCATGAAGGGCCGTGGACAGCAGCTGTTCCCGGCTCGTCGCCCAGAGCATGAAAAGCCAGGAGGCCAGCTTCCTCGGGCTGGCCGCGTTGACGGCCAGGCCCCAGGACCAGAGGTTGGACTTGACGATCCCGTCGGGTCCGGCGGGAGGCGGCGCGTATCCGACCTTGCCGACGACGCTCGAGCCGGCAGGGTTCTCGTAGCTGGCCGCGAAAAAGTCGCAGTCGGGGTACATGCCGAACGTCCCGGCGCAGAACTTCTGCTTGCCGTCGTACCAGGTGGTGTTCGGCCAGTCCGGCGGGCCGGATTCCTTGATGGCCTTGATCCAGAGCCGGCTGAATTCCACCGCCCGCGGGGCATTGATGCGGCACTTGCCGCTCTCGTCGAAATCGACGCAGCCATAGGAGGCATATCCGGTGAGGAACCCGGTGTTGATCGTCGGCCAGGTGCCGAGCCCGCGGGAGATGATGCCGTAGGCCCCCCCCGCTTGGCCCAGCTTCCGGGCGAAGCCCGGGAACTCGTCATAGGTCCGGGGCGGCCTGGCGCCGGCCTTCTCGGCCCAGTCCTTCCGGTAGGCGAGTATGTACGTCTCGACCTGGATCGGAATGGCCCAGAGGCTGCCCTGGCCGAGG
The DNA here is from genome assembly GCA_039683095.1 of Acidobacteriota bacterium. Classification (NCBI taxonomy): domain Bacteria; kingdom Pseudomonadati; phylum Acidobacteriota; species Acidobacteriota bacterium. The sequence continues at coordinate 129,070 of JBDKSB010000012.1, forward strand.
TTGGCCTTGCCGAACTTCCTGTTCCATCGGTTGGCCGCCAGGAGCGAGGGATAGAAATCGTCGACGGCATAGTCGTCCGGCACGCAGGCCGGGTCGTCCAGGAACGTATTCAAAGGCTCCACCCAGCCCGAATCGACGTACCCCCAATTGAGCTGGGGACCGGTCATGAAGACGTCGAGCGTCTTGCTCTTCGTGGACAAGCTGACGATCAGTTTCTCGAAGTATTCTTCCTCTCCCAGGATGCCGTAATCGACCTTGATGCCGGTCAATCTCTCGAAGGCCGCGAGCTCGGGGAGCAGGGATTCGGTAAAGGGATGCTTGTTGAGGCTGATATAGAGGACCTGGCCTTTGCAGGCCTGCCAGTTGAGCTCGCCCCGGGCCGTCCGGATCTGAACCGGTCCGGAAGCGGCCGGCTCTTCCTTCCGGCAGGACGCGACGAAGCCGATGAGGAGGCATATAAGGATGGCCAGCGGTTTCTTCATCTCTGTTCGCTCCAAATCAGTTGCTTTGTACCCCAGCTAAAATTCTGTGTCAACAAAAAACTTGACAATTATATAAATATAAATATAAAGAACCTGACACAGAAACAGCACCAACCATGTTTGTGCAATTTAGGTTGAACAAACGTTTTCCTAGACCTGAAACTTCAAAAATCCTGCGTTATATAAGATTACCTCATCCTTATTATTCGAAAGGAGGTGAGACCGTACCGAAGTCTGGTGATTGGGGAAAAAGTGCGATCTTAAGGGAGATAGGTTAGGACATCCAAAAGGACAAAAAAGGAAGTGGGAGAAGAACGATGCAAAAGAAGTTCAGCACATTGCTTCTCGTAGGTTTGTTGATTCTTCTCACTCAGGCTCTTGTAGCCCAGGAGACCGGCGAGATCTTAGGCAAGGTCACGGATGACGAAAGCGTGGGCCTGCCGGGGGTCTCGATCACCGCGACCAGCCCGAATCTCCAGGGCAAGAGGGCCGCCGTCAGCGACGCGAACGGAACCTTCAGGTTCCCCTTGCTTCCCATGGGGACCTACACGCTGACGCTCGAGTTGAAGGGGTTCTCGTCCCTGATGCTGGAGAATGTCGGCGTGAAGCTCGGCCTGGTGACGAGCCCGATAGCGGTCATGAAGCCGGCGACCGTCGACGCCCAGCTCACCGTCATCGCCGAGGCCCCTTTAATCGACAAGACGAAATCGGACACGTCGTTCAACGTCGATTCCAGGGAGCTGGCCCAGATGCCCATCCAGGGCCGGACCATCAATGAGGTCCTCAGCTACACGCCCGGCGTGACGGGCGTGCGCCACGACACCATCAAGGGAACGGGCAGCGGCGGAACCGACTACGGCGGCGGCAGCATCCGCGGCGAGGGGCCGAACGGGAACAACTGGCTCGTGGACGGGCTGTCCAAGAGGGCCTCGGCCAACAATGGTTTCGGCACCAAGATCAACTTCGACGCCTGGGAAGAGGTCCAGATCATCTCCGACGGGTTCTCCCCCGAGCTGGGAGCCACGTACGGCGGGATCATCAATATCGTGACCAAATCCGGCAGCAACCAGTTCCACGGCGAGATCGGCTCCCTGATCTGGGACCATAACCTCCGGGCTTCGCGGAAGCCCCAGATCGCGATCGCCGTCGAGCCGGTCACGTCCCAGTACGATTTCTTCGGCAACATCGGCGGCCCCATCATCAAGGACAAGCTCTGGTTCTTCCTGTCCGACAACCTCTGGCGCAAGGCCGACGACAACGAAGCCAGCTCGGTCGGCTGGCTGGAGATCCCGGCGGGCCAGCGGCGGGTCAACAGCAACAACGTGCTCGGCAAGCTGACCTATGCCCTGGCGGACAACCACACCCTGTCCTTCAGCGGATCCTATGATTCGTTCCTCAGCCAATCCGGCGGCTTCGGGCTGCCGGACCTCTATACCAAGGTGGACTACGAGGATTATGCCCTGCGCCTGAACTACAAGGGCATCCTCGGCGCCAACACCCTGATCGAGGCGGCCGTCGGGAGGAGCAGTCAAGACAGCGCGGACGCCCCCCTCGACGACGATTACGACAGCATCCGGTTCTCCTACTCCGACATCAACCAGGCCATGGGCAACGTCTCTTCGGCGTCCGGGGTCATCGACCAGAGGACGGATTTCACGACGAGATTCACCCAATACCTGAACACGGAAAAACTCGGGAACCACGAGATCGGCCTGGGCGCGGCCTATTCGTACATCTTCCGGAAGGCCTACAACCACTATACCGGAAGGGACTGGCTCATCGTGCCCAGCGACTACTGGACCGGCGGCTCGACCATCACCTTCACGGAGCAGGGCGTTCCTTACATGCTGACCCAGTACCGGGACCAGGCCTATTTCAACAAAGGCCGCATGTACTCGGCGTATGTGAAGGATAAGGTCACGTTCGGACGGTTGACCCTGATGCTGGGCCTCCGCTCGGAGTCCCAGAGGATCTACGACGACCAGGGCGCCGTCGTTCATGAGATCAGCTGGGGGCTGGACAAGTTCCTGTCCCCGCGGGCCTCGCTGAGCTGGGATGTGACCGGCGACGGGGCCAACGTCATCAAGTTCGGTTTCGGCCGCTTCTCCGACACCATGATCTGGGACATCATGGGCTACTTCACCCAGGGCGGACAGACGACCTTCGTCAAGTATGTTTGGAACGGCCCGACGCCGACCTATGATACGGATACGGAAGCCCTGAAGAACTTCGCCAACTGGACCTACAGGTCCCAGCAGGGAGGAACGGATACGGTCCGGGCCTACAAGCGCGTCCGTGAGGGCACGGGCCCGGATTTCATGAACAAGTTCATCCTGGAATACGACCGCCGCATCGGGGCAAATTGGGCGGCCAAGATCAGGGGCGTCCTTTCGACCCACCGCGACATGCTCGAGGACGTGGCTCTGTTCGACTACACGACCGCCTGGTACGAGCTTATCAATTGGGATCAGAAGAAACGGGATTACTTGGGCCTCGAGCTGGAGATCAACGGCCGGATCGGCGACAAGTTCATCCTGAACAGCTCCTACGTCTGGTCGTCGGCCAAGGGCTCGACCCCCGGCAACTCGGAATATGTCGGGAATTACGGCTGGTCGATGTACCAGACCAACGGCTGCTTCGGGGACCATTACTCCGGACCCGACGATTCCCCCCTGGCCGGACGCTACAACTGGTCCTACGGGTTCGGCGGCCTGGATTACGGCGACGAGGGCTGGTACGGCTACCTGCCCTACAGCTGCGACCATGTGGTCAAGGTCTTCGGCACCTACCTCGCGCCCTACGGCATCATGGTCAGCGCCAGCGCCCAGCTCTATGCCGGCTATCACTGGTCGATCTGGGGCTTCCAGACGGGATACGGATCCTATTGCTACTTCCCGTACGGACGGGGGACGGAGACTGTCCCGGCCCATACTTACGTCGATCTGACGCTCGAAAAGAGCTTCAAGATCGCGTCGAGGATGGTCGCCGGACTGCGCCTCAACGTCTCCAACCTCTTCAACTCGCAGCGTGCCGTTTCCTACGGCAGCGGCGAGGGAAGCACGTTCTTCCGTCAAGTCTGGGGCCGGCAGTTCCCTCGCTGGGTTCAGCTCCAGGCAAGCCTCTCATTCTGATTTCTGCAACATTCCTCCAGAAGAGGGCTCCGTCCTTCCGGGGACGGAGCCCTCTTCTCTTTCCGGCCCTCCCCTCTTTCCGGGTCTTCCTCCCGCGCCGCGGCTGCGGGGGCCGGCTCGAGGGCGGTCGTGACATTCGCCCCCGGCCCGGAATCCGCCCCTCGATAGCTGCTGTTGCGGCGGCAGTCGCCGCTTCCCCCGGCGCTTCCCGGGACCCGGAAACGGTCCCGGCGGCGACGGCAGGTGGACATCAAGATCGAAAGCGGCCGGCGGGCCTGTCTCGGAGGAACGAGCCCGAAGCCATCTAGGAGGCGACCTCCGCAGAGGCCTTGGAAGAGCCCCGCTGAGGCGCGGAGGAGAGCCGGGGCCGCTCCTCCGGACTATCTTCGCTTAAAACGGCTATGGGTTCTCGCGGTAGATGAGGGGCTGGGTCAGCGCGACCCGGCCCTGGCCGTCCGTGACCTTGGCCCGGACGTAACGTTCGCCCTGCGGAAGCTTGAAGGCGGGCGACGGGCCCGTAACGCGGCCCAGGATGCGCCCGCCCGAACCGATGAACAGGGTGGTCAGCGTCGCCCCCTTCTCGGCCCGGATCCGGAGGCGGACCTTTGCCCGGCGGACCCGGATGGACTCGAGAACGACGCCTGTGCTGACATAGAAATCGCCCTTTTCGAAAGCGGCCAAGATGGCCTTTTCGCTCAACTCCGGAGCCCGTACCATGACCCAGGATTTCCCCGGATAGGTGGCGATGGCGTGCATGTCATCGGTGCCGAACCCATACAGCTTCTTTCCCCGGCTCAGGACGTCGTCCCAGATCTGCTCCGTGCCGGGTCTCCCGTTCCCGCCGGCGTTGTTGACCCCGGGGTGGGCGTTCAGGACCTCGAAAAAGACGCAGTCCCGGACGCGGAGGAGTTCCTCGGAGCCGTAGGCCCAGCCCCAGTTGGGATGGCACATGATCGGCACGGCGCCGGCCGCACGGACGGCCGTCACGTTGTTCTGGAGGCAGCCGAGGGCGTCGGAGCCTCCGGCCGGCTTCAAGGTCCCATCGCGCAGGCCCAGGGCCAGCACATGGATGGGGATATCATTAGCCCTGTCGGTGACCTCCATGCCGGGGATGAGAAGGAAGGTCCCGTCCGACAGGCCCCGCAAGTCCTCCACAGCCGTCAGGACGTTATGATCGGTGATGGCCAGGAACTGGTAGCCATGCGACCGGTACCAGTTGACGGCCGTCTCGGGGGACGCGTCGCCGTCATCGGAGTTCGTCGTGTGGGTATGAAGGTTCCCCCTGAACCAATGATCGGATCCGGCCCGCTGGCAGGCCGGGCCGGCGAGCATGACGGCCAGGGCGAGGAGCGAAATGAACGGTATTCGTTCGGTCACGGCATATCCTCCTTGGCGTTGCGGGGCTCTCGATCGGCGGCCTGATCACCCTAGCGTCGCGCGGCCCCGACTTTCTGGCTGATATATGTCTGGACGATCATGAGGGACACCGGGTCGATACAGTCGAAGACATTGAAGACGGGAAGACTCTTGGGTGTCCGTTGCCGGATATCCTCGTACACCGTCGGCGTGAGCAGGAGCACATCGACCGTGCCCAGGATCCTGTCCACCTCGGCGTCGTCGGTGACGAGACAGGACAAGAGCCGGATGCCCTTTCCCAGCTCCGTTTTAAGCACGTCCACAAAGACCGAATTGGAATCGACGTCCCGGCAGATGAATCCGAACTTCGTGCCGCGGTTGAACGAGCTCAGGCGATTCCGGGTTTCGGGAGACATGTTGGTGATCAGGATCTGGATATCGATGGGACGGGACCCGACGATCTCGCGCACTTCGTTGAGATGGAAGCCGGTCGTGACGATCGCCAGCAGATCCCCCTCCCGGCCCTGAAGACCCGCGATCTCCGCCTGCAGATCGCCGACGACGACCGGCCTGACCTCGACCTTCAGCTCCTTTTGGAGGGTCTTCGAGATCTCGCGGACCTGGTAGCCGCTGCACTCGGTGAAGATGACGAACGGGCTGGAGCCGGCGGCCGGGATGTCCTGGAGGGCCGCGTCGATCAGGGCCCGGACCTCCGCCTTGGTCCGGCCGCCCTGCATCATTCTCGTGACGGCCTGCCTCAATTCGGCTTCCGGATCGACACCGTGCGCCGCGGCGCTCTCGGGCGGCGCCCCGGCGTTCGGCGGCACGGTCCCGGGGAGCAGGGCGTAAGTCCCCTTGCCGCGCTTCATGGAGACGAGCCCTTCTTTTTCGAGCTCTTTATAGGCGTTGCGGACCGTCTCGAAATTGATCCCCAGCTCCTTGGCCAGGCGTACGACGCCCGGGAGCAGCTCGTTGTGCTTGATGACGCCCGTCGAAATGTAATACTTGATCAGGTCCTTGAGCTGAAGATACATGGGGATCTTGTTGGTCTTGTCGAGATACAATTTGACCATCTCTCTCTCCCAAGGACGGGTTCTGCCCGCCTCATCTCCCGGCCAGCCTCGCGGGGCCGGCGGTTTTCCGGTCTCGGCGGCCGCCGCGGCAAGCCATCCTTCTCAACGGACCGCCAGCGGCGGCTTGGGCCGGTGGCCGGCGGGGTCATGGTCGTATCCCGGCGCGAGCGGCTCGAGCCGCCGCGCCGCCAGCTCGATCTCCCATTCGAGCGGCCAGGGATTCGGCCGGCACTCCCCGAGCTCTGTGCTCTGCTGAGCCATGATCGGAGCCGGCAGGCCGGGCCCGGGGCACTGGGGTAAGGGATGGTGCATATGCAGGAGGTGCCCCACCTCGTGATTGATGACCATGATGCGATAGGCCGGGAGATCGCCCGTCCACTCCGGCGTGGCCCGGCGCCAGCGGTCGGCGTTGATGACCACGAGCGGACCGTTCTGGCAGGAATACAGGCTCCGGGTGTTATAGGGAGCGCAGAGGCGATCGGCTTCGCCGCCTTCGGCGATGATGACGCGGTACGTCGCCTCAGGGTCCCGCTCGAACGCGAACCCGGCCCGGGCCCAGCCGCGCGGGTCGGTCAGGATGTCGTGCACGGCGCCCGGAAAGTCGGCCAGGGCCGGATCGGCCGAGCGGACCTCCGCCCAGTAGGCCACCCTGACTTCCGCCGGGGGGGCCGTGGCCCGGCCGGGCAGATCATCGAGAACGCTCGCGCTCAGGAATCTGGCGAAGCCGTCCGTCTCATAAACTACCTCGTCATGTCCCGACCGGGAGAAGAGGAAAATGAGGCGGTGATCCCGGAGGTCCTGGTGAGTGACCTCGGCATCCATCGCGGCCAGGTACGGAACCCGGCCACGGTCGAATTCCTCCATTAGGCCCCGGCTTTCCTCCCGGGTGCCGCCGTCCTCGGTATAGATATCGATGATCTTCCCCTGTTGACGGGCCTGCCAATCGGTGAAGGCGGGGATCTCCCCGTAGAGCGCATCGAACAGGAAGACCTCTTTGACGTTCTCGGAGAGGCCGCCGCGTGCCAGGATCGAGGCGATGGCATGGTAGCCGCCGCTGTGCCCGGCCAGGATGAGATCGCCGGGGGTTTCGGTCATGATCGCTCCGGTCCGTCTCAACTCGGCCAGGACGTCGCCGACCAGGTTCCTGAACCCGTCCGCGTCCTCCAGCTTCCCGCCGAACGAGTCCCGGGCGCGCTTGGGCCCCTGCGGCAGAACGAGGATCGCGTTCTTGCCGCTGCGCGCGAACTGTTCGATGACCTGATAGGATCGGAGGACCCCGGCCAGGTCCCGATCCCAGCCGTGGAAATAGAAGACCAGGTCGACCCGCTCGCCCGGCCGATAGCCATTCGGCACGAACACGGCCACGGAGTCGTCGTCGTAATGGCCGCGCCGGGGATAATGATCCCCCTCGTGGGAATAGCCGTTTTGCCGTTGCGGGTGGGGAAAGGGCGCGGAGACCAGATTCATCCTCAGCAGACGGCCGGACCCGGAGTATCTCCTCACCAGTTTCGGGAACCCGCGGCCGCCGCACGCGGCGGAAAGTCCGATGAGGACGGCCAGGGCCAGGATGGCCGACGGCTGGGCGAAGGCCCGGGCGCGCCGTGCGGCTTCGCCGGGGCCGCTGGTTCGCTTCGCGAGCCGCGTTCGGACCATGCTTCGAACCTCCCTCTCCCCGTAAACCCGGGGCTCCTTACTTGATGCCGGCCAGGATGGTCTTGGCCGTTTCGCAGCCCTCCCCCTCCGGCGCCAGGGTTAAATAGGCCGTCAGCTCGGTCTTGGCGCCCTCGTTTTTCCCGAGCCGGAAATAGCACAGGCCCAGCTGATAATGGACCAGGGCGAACGAGGGCTTGGCGCGGGCCGATTTTTCGAAATAGCGGGCCGCTTCGGCGTCGTTCTTCTTGTTGGCTTCGACAACGCCCAGGTTATAAAGCTCTTCGGCCGAGAACTCCGAATCGGGAAAGTCCTTCAGCCGCTCCTGGTATTCGAGCGCCTTGTCTTCCTGACCCAGATGTGAGTACGCGACCGCGAGCAGCTTGACCATCTGGGACGAGCCGGGGTTGAGCGCCAGGGCCTTCTGGGCCGCCTCGACGGCCTGGGCGTACGACCCGGCCCGATAATGAGCGGAGGCGAGGTTCTGATGGGCCTCGGGGATCTCCGGGTCTATCTTCACGGCCTCGGTGAACTCGACGATGGCCGCCGCGAAGTTCCCCTGGTTGAAGAGCTCGATCCCCTGGTCGACGCGGGCCCAGGCTTTCTGGTTGTTCTGGTTCTTCGCCAGCTGCTGCCCCGGCGTCCGCTCGCCGGTCCGGTAAAGGGAGAACGCCGCCAGCCTGCCTTCGTCCCGTGTTTTCGCCAGCCCGGCGATCGCCAGCGATTCCTCGTGGGTTTGAAAGCCCTCCTTCTCGAGCCTGAACACGGCCGTCTTGATCTCCGAAGCGAGGAGGAAAGAGGATTGCCCCCGCTTGTTGGTGACATAATCCTTGCGTAAGGCGCCCTGGTCGGAGCTCGAGACGGTGACTTTGACGCCCCCGACCGGCTGCTGAGAGGAATCCTTCACTTCGACGAGAACGCGGCGGGCCAGGCCTTGCGGGAAGAGAAGTGCCGGGGCCAGCAGAACGAGCAGCGTGACCGGACGGATAAATTTCGCCATCGTCTTCCACTCCCTATCCGAGATGCGTCCGGGGATCACCGGAGGCCGTCGAGCTTCTTGACGATCTCCGGCTGTCCCGGCTCGATCTCGATCGATTTCTTCCAGGCTGAGCGGGCCGATTCGAGCTCTCCCGCCCCGTAATAGCTTTCACCGAGCAGGTTGAGGATCTCGATCTTCGCCCCGAAACGGGAAAGGTATTTCTTGAAATAATAAACGGCCGAACCGAAGCCCTTCTGGAAATAGGCGGATTTCCCCAGCATCTCGTAGATCTCCGGCCGCTCCGCGGCTCTGGACAGGAACCGGACCAGGACGTCCTGGACCGCCGGATAGGCCTTCAACTCGAAAAGGGCCTGGCTCAGGCCCAGGCTGAACTCGAGGGAAGCCGGGTCCTTGCGGCAAGCCTCCTCCAGGAGGATTTTGGCCTCCTCGGGCCGGCCGCTGTTCAGCAGTTGCGTCCCCAGAATATGGGAATAGCCGGGATCATCGAGCGGCGGAAGCGCCTGGGCCAGGCGCCAGAGGGGCCGGGGCACGCGCCCGGCGTTGACGATGAAGTCCTCCCGGGCGGCGCCCAGCTCCTTCTGGTCCCCGTCCAGGAGCGTCGCGACGAGGCGATAGATCCCCGGCTCGAACTCCTTGGGCGCCAGCTCCTCGGAGAAACAGGCGGGATCCCCCAGATCCCGGAGCGAGCGGCTGACGAAGCGGACCTTCTGGTCCTCTCTAAAGAAGGATAGATCGAGGGTCGCCGCGGCCCTCGACTCCGGGCTCATCGGCGGGATGCCGACGCTTATGACCAGCGGGGCGTCCTGGTCGAAGATCCGGCTGGCGACAGGCTGGATCTGGAGATGACCCAGGCGGAACGGCCGGAAGTCCCCGTCCGGGGAGTCCCCGGGCTCCAGGGCCCGGGACAGGAAGACGGGGCCGAGTCCGCGGGCTTCCGCGCGCGGCGGAACTACGATCTCGTCCTCGTAGGAGGTGAATTCCTTGGAGATGGGGTTCTTGATCAGGACGCTGAACTTGAAACGCCCCTCGATCAGGGGGAAGGCGTCCTGGAACGACAACCTCTTGGTCTTCATGTCGGCGACTTCGTCCGCGCCGAAATCCAGCGAGACGTCCTTCTGGAATTGATAGACGGTCCTGTCGGCGGGATCGGAGACCCGGCCGAAGACCTCGAGATGAACAACATAGCGGTCCCCAACCCGACCGATGGAAAGCCGGTTGGGCTCCACGGCATAATGAACGAACCGGCGGCCATCCTTCTCCGCGACGACCTTCAGGAGAGCGTCGTTCGGGACATAGTTCACGGACCGGTCGACCTCGACGATGGACTTGTACTTGAAGAGCTTCTCGGCATAGATGTCATTGACCAGTTTCTGCGGGTAACTCTGGATCGAGGCCAGGAGCGTCTCGGACCGCATCTCGGGCATGCCCCCATATGCATTCTGCTCTCCCGGGATGAGGGACAACGAGACGTTGGCCAGCTCCCGGTCGACGCGGAGCAGGACATTCACCGCCTGAGAGGGGTCGCCGTCGTAGGATTCGATGAGCTCCTTGGCGCCGTGCCTGATGGGGCTGTAGAGGATGTAGTCCCCGATGCCGTCCTCTTGAAAGAAGAGGACGTAAAAGGCCTGGGGAAGCCCGTGGCCATACTCCCCTTGATAGAACCAGAGGTCGATGGGGACCAGGTTCAGGCTCTCCCCGCCGTAAGAGTTCGAGCTCCTGGGTTTGCCCAGGATGATGTGCACGCGTCCTCGATCCGTCTTCCAGCCCGGCTTCGAGGTCCCCTTGCCGAACTTCTCGTTGGCATAGCGGATCCGGTTGTAGTGCTCGATCTTGAATTCGTTCTGCGGGGTTTCCGGGATGGGGTCGCGCTGGTTCCAGAAGGCCTCGATGAAGATGTCCCTCTCCCTGTCGGAAGCCAGTTTCAGGAAGACATCCTTTTCTTTCGCGGTAATGATATAGACGACCTCTTCGTTCAGCCAGGCGCGGTACTTCGGAGGCAAGTCCTCGATCCGGGGAAGCGGCGAAGCGATAAGAAAGCCCGCCACAAGGAGGTGCGTCCAGAAGAATTTTTTCATAAAGTAATACTTATATACTATATTGATATTGATGCGTCAACTATTGTGATGATCGATCCATCCTGCCTGTTCGCGCAGCGGGATCATGATAATGATGTTTTGATGGCGCCGGTCCTTCTTCCGCATCAGTCTGATCCCTCCGCCGAGCCTGGGCGGGAGCGGCAAGCTCATCTCTCTCCGAAGCGGATTGATCCGCCCGCAGACGTCGCGCCTTAAACGCCCGGCCTCCGGACCTTATCGAAACCGCCCGAAAACCCTGGGGGCGGATCGTCCGATCCAGGGCCCTTCGAATCCCGGGAGCGGCCTCCCGATCCGCCCGGCGCCTTGGATCCGCGGAAAGAACAGGCGAGGTCCAGATTCAAAATTTCGCTTGCAATTCGTTTTTGTTGGCTGTTTATTATCGGATATATCAGACATAAACAATCGATTATGTGCGTTCTGCGCGATTTATTACCAAATTCTCAGGGAGGAGCTTCATGAAGGTATCCTTGTCCCGTCCTCTGCTCGTTCTGCTAGCAGCACTCCTCGTCACGACCGCGGGCTACGCCCAGCGGCAGACCGGCTCGATCTCGGGCCGCGTCCTGGATGCGGAGAACAACCCGCTTCCCGGCGCGACCGTCAGCCTGTCGGGCCCGGCCATGATGGGGACGCAAGACTTCGTTTCCTCCGAAACCGGCGCCTTCCGCTTCGCCGCCCTGTCGCCGGGCAGGGACTTCGAGCTCAAGGTCGCCCTGCCGGGCTTCAAGACGGTCATCCGGCCCGGACTCATCGTCGGCGTCGGGCGGACGACCGAGGTCGACATCGTCATGGAGATGTCCACGGTCTCCGAGGAGGTCACGGTGACGGCCCCCTCGCCCGTCGTCGACGTCCAGGCGACCAAGACCAACGTCAACTACAGCGCCCAGTTCCTGGCCAGCCTGCCCATGAACCGGGACCTCTATGACATCCAGAACTCGATCCCCGGGGCCATCTCCGAGGGCGTCGAGTACCGCCGGACGTCGTCGATCCTCGGCGGCACGGTCCGCAGCCAGCTCTACGCCCTCGACGGCGTGCCCCTCAACGACCCGGCCACGAACTACTCGATGGCCAACATCAACGTCGACGTCTACGAGGAGATCGAGTTCGAGACCGGCGGCCACCCGGCCGAGGTCGGTCAGACCGACTCGACCTACGTCAACATCGTCACCAAGAGCGGCGGCAACAAGTTCAGCGGCGGCGTGACCTTCTACTACGCGAACAAGAACCTGGCCGAGAACCTGATCTCCGACGAGCAGGTCCTGGCCCTGGGGGTCAATCCGCCCGAGAAGTTCACGGATTACAAGGACTTGTCCCTGAACCTCGGGGGACCGGTCATCAAGGACCGGCTCTGGTTCTTCGTCAACGGCCGCCGGCTGACGTACGAGCAGGCCAACCCGCTGACGCCCGAGAACCGCATGGCTAATCTCGGCATCGCCAGCACCCACTACGACATGAACCACCAGGAATGGCTTGGCTTCGGCAAGCTGACCTTCCAGATCACGCCCAAGCTCAAGTACTTCGGCATGCTCCACTACAACCACCTCTACGAGCCGGTCTACAACAACAGCTTCGGCTCGGACGCCGACTTCTCCTACACGCGCATCTGGGACCACGAGAACACCTACACGACGACGCACCAGTTCAACTGGATCATCAACCAGGACACGTTCCTCGACATCCGCGGCACCTATGTCTGGCGCAACTTCCCCCTCCACTCGCGCAACGAAGGCGAGTACACCTACTACGACAACACCCAGAAGGTCTATTGGGGGACGGCCGGCTACAACGACGATTACATCCGGAAAAAGACCCTGGCCTCGGTCTCGGCGACCCGCTTCCAGGACGACTTCCTCGGGGCCAGCCACGAGTTCAAGGCGGGCTTCGAGTTCGAGCAATCCGAGTATCACCGGGACTGGTACAGGGCCAACCCCTACTACTCCTACTGGGCCAACTACGCGACCGGCAACCCCTACTATTACAACACGAGCACACGCCAGGGGCGCCTGCGCATCCGGACCTGCCCGGACAGCGCCGGCCAGTGGGACGTCCAGGACCACATCCGCCGCTTCTCGGGCTATCTTCAGGACAGCGCCCGGACGGGCCGCTGGACCATCAACGTCGGGCTGCGGCTCGATTATTCCTATCAGTACGAGCCGCCGCAGTCCCGGCCGGAGCTCCGCTATAACTACGGCCCCGAGCTGCTCAACCCGGTTTACGGCTCCGAGAATCCGAACATCCTGCTCGAGGCTCTCATCGATCAGATCCAGACCGACCCGGCGATGGGCATCTCGCCCTGGGACGCCCTGGCCCTGACCCAGACCAAGACGGTCGTCTCCTTCACCACCCTTTCGCCCCGGCTCGGCGTCGTCTACGACGTGTTCGGGAACGGCAAGACCGCGATCAAGGCCTCCTTCGGCCGCTACTACGAGCCGGTCTGGGCGTCCAAGTACAACGGCGGCCAGATCTTCGGCGCCACCACCTTCGATTTCCGTTGGAACGACCGCAACGCCAACGGTCTGATGGACCTGCCGGCCGACGGCGACACCTATGTCCTGAGCTCCTACCAGGAACAGGATCCGACATTCAACTACTACGCCGAGAACCTCAAGACCCCCTACACGATGGAGCTGTCGCTCGGCGTCGACCAGGAGCTGGCCAAGGACTTCCGGATCGGCGGGCAGTTCCTCTACAAGATCAGCAAGAACATCGTCGACGACGTCGACATGTACAACGGCTACGACCCGACGCTGACCGACGAGAACGGGCTCGTCTGGCTGCCCTACGACGCGACCGATCCCGGCTGGGACGGCGTCTTCGGCACCGGCGACGACAAGACCATCACGGTCTACGGCCTCCGCGATGACCGCCCCGTGCCGACCATGTACGGCGTCAATCCGGCCGGGGCCAAGCGGCAATACTGGGCCGGCATCTTGACCTTCGACAAGCGGATGAGCCACCGCTGGCAGTTCAAGGGCTCCATCCTCTACGGCCGGTTCAAGGGCAACTGCGACCCCGGCTACTCCGCCACCGAGGGCGAATCGACGATGTTCGACGATCCCAACACGCTGACCTACGCCTACGGCTCGGTCTCCTTCGACCGGCCCTTCCAGCTCAAGCTAATGGGCACCTACGTCCTGCCCTACGACATCATCATCAGCGCCTACCTCCAGGCCCGGAGCGGCTCCGGCTGGGGACGGACCTTCGACCGCGTCTACTTCCCGAGCGGCTTCGGAGCCCAGTCGACGTACGCCAGCAGCATCCGGACCGAGCCCGACGGCTCGCGCTGGACGCCGTCCTACACCAACCTCGACCTCCGTCTGGAGAAGGAATTCGTCTTCGCCAAGAAGGTGAAGCTCAGCGTCTACGCCGACGTCTTCAACCTGGCCGGGCGCAGCGGCATCAACATCAACGAAAACCCTTACGCCCGCCTGTACTCGGCGGCGACCACGCCCTACCAGACATTGAGCACGACCTACAAGCAGATCACCAGCGTCTACGGCGTCCGTTCCGTCCGGCTGGGCGCCCGAGTCACGTTCTGACCGTTCATTCCGGAGGGGGGACCAGCGGGTCCCCCCTCCCATCTTTCCTGAGGATGAGTTCTCCATGATCCAGCCGGCTGCCATCGTCAAGCGGACAGCGGCGCTCCTGGCCGCGCTCCTCCTCCTTCTCGCCCTTCCGGCCCCGGCGCGGGCCGAGGACTGCACGACGGCCGTCGTCTCCGGCGCCGCGACGCCGGACGGCCGCCCCCTGCTCTGGAAGAACAGGGACGTCGACAACCAGGACGTCAAGCTGGCCTACATCTCCGACGGCCCCCTGGCGGCCGTCGCCCTGGTCGACGTGGGCGGCTCCGCCTCCGTCTGGATGGGGGTCAACGAGGCCGGATTCGCCGTCGAGAACTCGAATTCCGAGGATCTCGAGGGGACCTCGAACGGCGGGAACGGATCGTTCATGAGGCAGGCCCTGCTCACCTGCGCGACCGTGGACGCCTTCGAGGCCCTGCTCGTCCAGACGAACGCGACCGGGCGCTCGACCCAGGCCAATTACGGCGTCATCGACGCCTCCGGGGCCGCGGCGATATTCGAGGTCGGCAATCACACCTACCGCAAGTACGACGCGGCCGATCCGGAGGATGCGCCCATGGGGTTCATCGTCCGGACGAACTTCGCCTTCACCGGCGACGGCTCCGGAACGGGCCAGGTCCGCTATGACCGGGGCGTCGAGCTCCTCAACGGGGCGGCCCTGGCGGGCGGCCTGACGCACGACTTCCTGCTCCGGCGCGCGGCCCGCGACCTCAAGAACGACGCCGTCGATCCCTATCCCCTGCCCTACGAGTCCGGGCAGGATGGCCGCCCGGCGGGCTTCATCCGGACCGTCTATTCGATCAACCGGACCTCGACGGCCGCCGCCGCGGTCTTCCGCGGCGTCCGGAGCGGCGAAGAGCCCGGGCTGACGACCATGTGGACGATCCTCGGCGAACCCGTCTGCTCGGTCGCCCTTCCCGTCTGGCCGCTGGCCGGCGCCGTGCCGGCCGGCCTCGGCGGGACGTCGCGGGCCCCCCTCTGCGACGCGGCCATCGTCCGGAAGGGCCTCTGCTACACCCTGCCGACCAGCCCGGATTACATCGACACGAAGGCTCTCGACGACGGCCTCGGCGGCGGCATCTTCGCCTGGACGGCGGCGATCGAAGACTGGGCGCTGGCCCGGGCGGAAGCGGCCCTGTCCGGATGGCGCGAAGCCCCGCCAACGCCTCAGGCGGCCGCCGGATTCCAGGACGAGCTGGCCCGGCAGGCTTATTGGTGCTTCCTGGCCTCGTCCGTCCCCAACGACACTCTTCCGGCGCCGCGGGAGCTGGCCTGCCGCGTGCGCGAGAACCGCTCGCTCATCCTCCGCGAATACGTCCACGTCCTGACCTGGCTCGCCCCGGTCGCGGGATCGCCGGCCGCCTACAGGATCTACGACGTCACCGCAGGCGGCCGGACGCTCTTGGCCGAGGTCCCCGCCGGGACCCTTTCGTATCTCCGGCGGCGAGTGGACCGGACTGCGGGAACGGCCTACGCCGTCCTGGCCGTGGACGCGACGGGAGCCGAGGGCAGCCCGGCCTGCCTCGGGCCCGGCGCCGCGGCCGCGACGGTCGCGGGACCGGCCTCGCGCTCCGTCCGCCCGCGCAAAGCGCTGCAGGGGACGTCGACGGCCCTCCGCAAGCTCGGCCAGGCCGGCGCTTGACGACGCCGCTCCCCTCGCGTGATGAGACGCCGTTTGGCAAGGCCGCATCCTTGTCATACAATAAGGCCCTTCGGACCGGACGCATGAAAGCGCACAGACCGCCGCGGACGTTGCTCATCGCCGCCGCGCTGGCCCTTCTCGCCGGGGCCGTCCGGCCGGGCCGGGCCGAGGGCCGGCGAGCGAACCTGCTGCTCATCACCGTGGACACACTGCGGGCCGACCGGCTGAGCTGCTACGATCCGGCCCATGTCGCCACGCCTGCCATGGACGGGCTCGCGGCCTCGGGCCTGATCTTCGACCGCGCCTTCTCGCACGTCCCGCTGACCCTGCCGGCGCACGCCAGCCTTCTCCTCGGCATGACGCCGCCGGCCCACGGCGTCCGCGACAACGGCCGCTTCGTCGCCGCCGAAGGGTCCTTGACGCTGGCCGAGCTGCTGAAGTCGCACGGCTACGCCACGGCGGCTTTCGTCGGCGGCTATCCCCTGCACTCCCGCTTCGGCCTGGCCCAGGGCTTCGAGGTCTACGACGACCGGTTCGCCGCGGCCCCGGGCCTGGGCCGGGAATTCGCCGAGGCCCCGGCCGGCGCCGTCGCCGACAAGGCCCTGGCCTGGCTCGAGGGCCGGCGCGAGCCCTGGTTCCTCTGGGCCCACTTCTACGATCCGCACGATCCCTACGACCCGCCGGAGCCGTACCGGTCGCGGTTCAAGGACGCCCCCTACGACGGCGAGGTGGCCTACGTCGACGCGACGATCGGCCGCCTCCTGGCCCGCCTCCGGGACCTCGGCCTGCAGGGAAGGACGGTGATCGTTCTGACCGGGGACCATGGCGAATCCCTCGGCGACCACGGCGAGCTGACGCACGGCTTCCTGGCCTGCAACTCGACGCTGTGGGTGCCGCTTGTCATCGCCGCGCCGGCCGTCCGGCCCGGCCGGACCGGCGAAGTCGTCTCCCACATCGACGTCTTCCCGACCGTCTGCGATCTCCTGGCCATCCCCAAGCCCGCCGGGCTCGAAGGACGGTCGCTAGCTCCCGCCCTGGCCGGCCGGAAGCTGGCGCCCGCGCCGGTCTACTTCGAGTGCCTCTCGCCCTACTACGGCCGGGGCTGGGCGCCCCTGCGCGGTTTTCTCGACGGGCGCATGAAGTTCGTCGATTCGCCCGTGCCCGAGCTCTACGATCTCCGCGGCGACTTCGGCGAGGCCCGCAACCTGGCCGCCGGCCGGGACCTGTCGGCCTACCGCAAGGCCCTGGCGCGGCTGGCCCGGGAGGATATGCCGGTCGGCGGTTCCGGGACGGGGGCCAAGCTCGACGCGGCGGCCGTCGAGCGGCTGCGCAGCCTGGGCTACGCGGCCGGGCCGGCCGCGCCGAAGAAGGCCGCCTTCGGACCGGCCGATGACGTCAA
Organism: Acidobacteriota bacterium; assembly: GCA_039683095.1. Lineage (NCBI taxonomy): Bacteria > Pseudomonadati > Acidobacteriota > Acidobacteriota bacterium. Next base: position 146,477 of record JBDKSB010000012.1, read on the forward strand.
GGCGCTCCTCCCCCATCACACCAAGGCCATGCGGGCCCTCGTCCTGAGCCGCGATGGCCGGGCCGGTGAGGCCGTCAGGATGCTCCAGGAGGTCATCGCGGCCCGGCCGGATCTCGATGTCGCCCGGGTCAACCTGGCCCTCGTCTACGAAGCCGCGGGCCGGACCGGCGAGGCCCGGCAGGTGCTCATGGAAAGCCTCCGCGCCCTGCCTGAAAGCTACGACGTTTTCGCCCACGCCGCGAGCTTTCTCATCGCGGCCGGCGAGTTCCGTGAGGCCGCCTCGCTCATCGAATCCCGTTCCCTGCCGCAGATGGAGAGCGACCCGAAGATCTGGGTCGACCTCGGGCTCTGCTGCAGGAACCTGAAGGATTATGCCAAGGCCAGGACCGCCTATGAAGCGGCCCTGGCCGTCGACCCGACGTATCCCGTCGTCTATAACAACCTGGGGACGCTCGAGCTCGCCCTCCTCGAGGAAGGCCGCGATCCCGGCGCGGCCGGGAAGGCCGCGGCCCACTTCGAGAAGGCCATCGCCCTCGATCCCGGCTACGCCGCCGCCTATTACGGGCTGGGCCAGGCGCGCTACCGGGCCGGACGCCTCGACGAGGCCATCGCCGCCATGACGGCGGCCGCCGCCCTCGATCCCGGGCTTCTGGACGCCAAGTTCTATCTGGGCCTGGCCCTTTACCGGCAGAAGCGCTTCGCCGAGGCCCTCGGCCCGCTCGTAGCCTACCGGGAGAAGGCCGGGAGCGATCTCGACGCCGCCGACCTGAGGAAGCTCGACGGGATAATCGCGGAATGCCGAGCCCGGAAATGAAACATGGAGGTTGACATGCGTTGCTGCTCACGCCGCGCGGCCGTCCTCGCGGCGGCTGTCGCTCTGGCCTTCGCCTGCGCCCTGACGGCCGCCCCGCCGCTCGCGGCCCAGGAGAACATCGGCCGCGGCCGGATCACCGGCCAGGTCGTCGACGAGACGGGCCAGCCACTGGCCGGGGCGAAGATCGTGGTCCAGATCGTCGACGGGACGACCCGGCTCGAAGGGATGTCGGACAAGAAGGGCCGCTTCGCCGTGGCCGGCATGGGCACGGGACGGTGGCGCGTCACGGCGACCCTCGAAGGCCATGCCGACTCGTTCGTCGAGATGTCCATCAGCCAGGTCCGGCCCAATCCGGCCGTCACGCTGACGCTGAAGAGCGCCGGCGGCCGGGGGTTCCAGGCCGACCCCGAGAGCCTGGCCGCCCTCGACCGGGCCACCGCCCTCGAAAAGGAGGGCCGGCTCGACGAGGCCCTGGCCGAGCTCGAGGGCTTCCTTCGGAAGTACCCGGACATCTTCCAGGTCCGGACCAACCTCGGCGCCATCCGCCTCGAGAAGGGCGACCTGGCCGGCGCCGAAGCCGAGTTCCGGGCCGTCCTGGACGCGACCGCCGGGGCGGCGGGCCAGCTGCCCAAGGACAAGGCCTCGGCCGCCCGCGCCTTGACCGGCCTGGGCGAGGTCGCGCTCAAGAAGGACGACCTCGGGACCGCGGTCCGGTCCTTCAGCGACGCCCTGGCCCTCTCGCCCGACGACGAGGCCGCGGCCTACAACGTCGGCGAGATCCTGTTCTCGAACCAGAGGATCGACGAGGCCATCAGCTACTTTGAAATGGCCATCCGGATCAACAAGGATTGGCCCCGGCCCTATCACAAGCTCGGGTTCGTCCATCTCAACAAGGGCGAATACGACCAGGCCCTCGAGTTCTTCCGTAAGTTCCTCGAGCTCGACCCCGAGGGCCCGGAGGCGCCCGCCGTCAAGAACGTCATGGAGGCCATTGCCAAGATGAAAAAGTCCGGAGAGCCCCGATGATCGCCGGGGGATCCTTTGTCCGCCGGGCGGCCGGTCCGGCCGCCGTCCTCCTCCTCGGCCTGTCGGCCGCCTGCGCCGGGAGCCGGCCGGTCGGTCCGGGCGACGTCGTGGCCGGCCGGGCCATGGTCGCCTCGGCCCACCCCGCCGCCACGGCCGTCGGCCTCGAGATCCTCAAGAAGGGCGGCAACGCCGTCGATGCCGCCGTGGCCACGGCTTTCGCCCTGAGCATGGCCGAGCCGAACGCCTCGGGCGTCGGGGGCGGCGGCTTCATGATCATCAAGATGGCCGGCCAGCCCGGGGCGGTCATGATCGATTACCGGGAGACGGCCCCCCGCAACGCGACGCCGGAATATTACTACGGGGCGGGCCCGTCCTTCGACGCCCGGACGGCCGAGGGGCCGGACGCGGTCGGCGTGCCCGGGCTGGTCGCCGGCGCCGCCCTGGCCCTGGACAAGTACGGCACGATGAGCCTGGCCCGGGTCCTCGAACCGGCCATCCGGCTCTGCCGGGAGGGCGTCACGGTCAGCCCGAAGCTCAACGGGATGATCGTCGAGAACATGGAAAAGATCCAGAAATACCCGGCCGCGGCGGCCATCTACCTGCCGGACGGCCTGCCGGCCGAGCCAGGGGCCGTGCTTCGCAACGAGGACCTGGCCGTGACGCTGGAGAGGATCGCGGCCGGCGGGCCGCGCGTCTTCTACGAAGGCCCGACGGCCGAGGCTGTCGCCGCCGAGCTCCGGCGGCTGGGCGGGGTCATGGAGGCCGCGGACCTAGCCGGCTACCGGGCCAAGCTCCGGACACCCGTCACCGGGACCTACCGCGGCTACGAGATCCTGTCGGCGGCGCCGCCGACGGGCGGCGGCACCCACCTCGTCGAGCTCCTGAACATCATCGAGGGCTTCGACGTGAAAAGCATGGGTCCGGGGAGCGCCCGGCTCATCCACGTCCTGGCCGAGGCCATGAAGATGATCTACGCCGACAAGGCCGTCAATTCCGGCGACCCCGACGTTTTCGACATCCCCGTGGCCGCACTGACCGACAAGGCCTACGCCGCCAGGCTGCGGGACCGGATCGTCGAGGCGAAGGCCCGCTTCGATTACGCCCCGCCTTCGCTCGTCGGCAGGGAGAGCGAGAGCACCTCCCACCTGTCCGTCGCCGACGAGAAGGGCAACGTCGTCGCCCTGACCCAGAGCATCAACAGCTTCTTCGGCTCGGGCGTCGTCGTCCCCGGCACGGGCATCATCCTCAACAATCACCTGGCTGATTTCGACAGCCAGGCCGGCGGCCCGAACGCCATCGGCCCGGGCCGGCGCCCGGCCAGCAGCATCGCCCCGACGGTGGTCTGCCGGTCCGGGAAGCCGGTCCTGGTCCTGGGCTCGCCCGGCGCGGCCCGGATCGTTTCGGCCCTGGCCCAGATCGTCATCAACTTCGTCGATTTCGGCATGGGCCTGGACGAAGCCATCGAGGCGCCGCGGGTGCACTGCCTGACAAAAACCCTGGCCGTCGAGGGGCGCATCCCCGGCGAGGTCGTCAAGACGCTCGAGTCCTGGGGGCACAAGGTCAAGGTCTATCCGGACTGGGACAACTATTTCGGGGGAGCCCAGGGGATCTTTCTCGACGCCCGGGCCGGGAGGATCTGCGGCGCGGCCGACTCCCGCCGGGACGGCGCGGCCGCGGGCTATTGAGATCTCGAAACGAACGGAGGCTGATATCATGAAAAGATCGACGGCTTCGATCCTGACGCTTTTCGCGGCCCTGGCCGCGTTCTCCTGCGCCAAACCGGCGAAAAGCCGCGAGGCCCTGATCGAGGAGGTCCTGTTAAAGAAGCAGGACGTCACCATCGTGGTCACGGACTCGGGACTGGGCGGGTTGTCGGTCGCGGCCGACATCGCCGCCCGGCTGCCGGGCAGCGGCGTCTTTCGCCGGGCCCGCATCGTTTTCTACAACGCCCTCTTCGACAACCTCGGCTACAACGGCTTGGCCTCCGAAGCCGAGAAGGACCGCATCTTCGACGTCGTTCTCCGGGCCATGAAAAAGCGCTACCGGCCCGACATCCTGCTCATCGCCTGCAACACCCTGTCGGTCGTCTACGACCGGACGGCCTTCTCCCGAAAAGCGCCCTTCCCGGTGGTCGGCATCGTCGATACGGGCGTCGACCTCATCGCCCGGCAATTCGAAAAGACCCCCGGGGCCACGGCCATCCTCTTCGGGACGAAGACCACGATCGAGAACGAAGCGCACAAGAAGGCCCTCGTGGCCCGGGGGTTCCCGGCCGAACGGATCGTCGGCCAGGCCTGCCACAAGCTGGCCGGGGCGATCGAGCGGGGCATCGCGACGGAGGAGACGGTGGGTTACATCCGCCGGTTCGTGGACGAGGCCCTGGCCAAGACCGGCCCCGCCGCCGGGCCCCTGTTCGCCAGCTTCAACTGCACCCACTACGGCTACGCCCGGCAGCAGTTCGCCGAGGCCTTCGCCGCGGCCGGGCGCCCGGGGATCGAGCTCCTCGATCCCAACCCGCTCATGGGCGACGTCCTCTTCCGGCCGGCCTATCTCCACAGGCATCCGCGGACTGAGGTGGCCGTCGAGGTCGTCTCCAAGCTGGAGATCACCGAGCAGGAACGCGGGGCCATCGGGCCGCTCCTCGAAGCGGTCTCCCCGGCCGTGGCCGCGGCCTTCCGGAACTACACCCTCGACCCGAAGCTCTTCGAGGTCGCCTTCGAGCGGCCGAAGAAGAAATAGGACTCCGGGCGCCGGTCAGCGGCCGAGGACCTTCCCGGCCAGCGTCCCGGTGAAATTCCCGCCGTCGAGGACCATCCGGCCGTTGATGAGGAGATGGCGGACCCCCCGGCTGAGCCGGTGCGGGGCCGAGATCGAGGACGGCACGGCGATCCCCTTGAGGTCGAGGACGACGATGTCGGCCGCCGCGCCCTCGGCGATCCGCCCCCGGTCTGGCCAGTTCATGATATCGGCCGGGAGCGACGTCTGGGAGCGGATGGCCTGGGCCAGCGTCAGGACCTTGCGTTCCAGGGCGTATCTCTGGATCTTGTAGAGGAACGTCGAGTAGGAGCGGGGATGCGGCCGGTCGACCCCGTAGACGGGCAGGATGCCGTCGCTGCCCGTGGCCACGTAGTCCTTCTTCATGACGGCCTCGATGTCCGGCTCGCACATGTTGAAGGGGACGGCCAGCGTCCCGGCCAGCTCCAGCTCGATGGCCGTGTCGACGACCGTCTTGTTCCGCAGGGCGGCGACGGCCGCCAGGGACTTCCCTTCGATCGACTCGTCGGCCGCGATGGCGATGATCATGTTCTCCGCGCCGACATCGTCGTAATAGGCCTGGATGGCGGCGCGGATGGCCCGGGCCTCCTCCGGCTGGCCCAGGCGCCGGACGAAGAGGGCCCGTTCCCTCTCGTTCGCGGCTCCCCGCGTCCGTCCCTCGAGTACGGCCGCCGCGACGAGGTCGACGAAGCGGTCCCGCGGCAGGCCGTTCAGGAAAGCGAGGTGTGGCGGCGACAGCGGGACCCAGGGCGTGCACTTGGCGTAAAGCTCGAGCAGCTCGGCGTCGCGGATATGGGCGAAGGCCCGGCTCAGATCGGCCGTCCCGAGGCCCGGCTCGCCGCCGCGCCAGGCCTCGGCCGGAACGAGCGGCGAGTACGGCTCGGTGTTGGAGAAGCGGTAGGGGTATTGGTCGGCCGTGATCTTGAGCCCGCGGGCCCGGGCCGCCTCGATCAGGCGCATGGCCTCCCCGACCAGGCCCCAGTTGGCCCGGCGCATGACCTTGAAGTGGGAGATGTTGGCCCGCACGCCGGCCCCTTCGGCTATGGCGATGCACTCCCCGACGGCCTCGAGCAAACGGCCACGCTCGTTGCGGACGTGGGAGTGGTAGATGCCGCCGTATGGGGCGATGACCTTGACCAGCTCGAGGATCTCGTCGGTCTTGGCGTAAAGGCCGGGCCGGTAGATGAGCCCGGTCGAGAGGCCGACGGCGCCCTGCTCCATGGCCTCTTTGACCAGGGCTTTCATCCGCCCGAGCTCGTCCGGCGTCGGCGCCCGGTCCTCCATGCCCATGACGAGCTGGCGGACCTGGCCATGGCCGACGAGCAGGGCGATGTTCAGGCCGACGCCCTCGTCCGTGAAGCGCCGGATCTGGTCGGAGGCCTTCTCGAAGATGGGCCAGGCGCTCGAGCCGCACTGCCCGGCGACGAGCGTCGTCACGCCCTGGGTCAGGTAGCCCAGCGGGGCCCGGTGCTCGGGAAAGACCAGGGCCCGGTCGACGTGGGTGTGGAGGTCGATGAAGCCCGGCGCGACGTAGAGGCCGCGGGCATCGATCGTCCGGGCGGCCGGGCCACGTAGGGACGGCGCGACCCGGACGATGCGGCCGTCCTTGACCGCGATGTCGGCCCGGAAGGCCGGCTTCAGCGACCCGTCGAGGACGAGGCCGTTCTTGATGAGGATGTCGAAGTCCGGGCCGGCGGCGGCCAGCCGGTTCGGGGCGCCGGCGGCCAGGCCGAGCGCCAGGGCCAGGAGGACGGAGAGGCGAACGGGGCGGCGTTCCATCGAACCCCCTATTTCTTCAGCGGGACGATCCCGGCCATCTCGCCGATGACGTTGACCAGATCCTTGTCCGAAGGCACGATGATCTTGGCGTTGGCTTGAAGCGCGGTCTCCAGGGCCTGGAGGCGGCGCAGGATCTGGGCGTTTCCGACGAAGTACTTCTCGGCCGCCTCGTTGACCAGCCGGATGGCCTCGGCCTCGCCCTGAGCCTCGAGGATCTTGGCCTGGCGGACGCCCTCGGCCTTCTTGATCTCGGCCCGGCGGTCGCCGTCGGCCGACGTTTCCTTGGCCGTGGCGAAGTCGATGGCGGCGATCTTCTCGTTCTCGGCCTTGACGACCTTGTTCATCGTCTCCTGGACGTCCTTGGGCGGGTCGATCTCCTTGAGCTCGGTCCGGACGATGTCGATGCCCCAGCGCGCCGTCTCTGTGGACAGGGTCTTGAGCAGCTCCTCGTTGATCTTGCCCCGCTCGCTGTTGGCCGATTTCAGGGTCAGGGTGCCGATGATGTTGCGCAGGGTCGTCCGGGCCAGGTTGACGATCTGCCACTGGAAGTTGTTGACGTGGTACTGGGAGGCCTTGACGCTGGCCTCGTCCTCCTTGACCCGGAAGTAGACCTGGGCGTCGACGCGGGCGTTGAGGTTGTCGTTGGTGATGATCTCCTGGGGCGCGGCGTCGACCATCATCTCGGTGATGTTGATCTGGCGCAGCTGTTCGACGACCGGGATGACCCAGTTGAATCCGGGCGTCGCGAAACGTTGGTACTTGCCCAGCCGCTCGACCAGGCCGCGGTGGGTCGGCCGGACGATGCGGATGCCAAGAAGAAAGATGAAGACGACCAGGCCGGCGATCCAAAGATAAACAGCCATTTGCATTTGTCTCCTCCCTGCGATGACGCGCTTTTCAGACTTTATCGCCGCCCTTCCGGAAAGTCAACCAAGAGGGGGTCGGCTACATCTTCCAGGTGCCGGCGACGATGAGGTTCGCCCCGGTCATCGCCGCCGCCTTGTCCGAGGCGCAGTAGGCCACAGCCCCGGCGACGTCCTCGAAGGTTCCGATCTGGGACTCCGAGACGTTCTTCAGGGAAGGCATGGCGCCGCCCCGGATGAGCCCGGGCGAGACCATGTTGATCGTGATCCCGTTCACGATCTCGGCCGCTGCGGCGGTCCGCGTCAGGGTGAGCAGGCCGGTCTTGGCCACGGCGTAGGCGGCGATGGTGGGGAAGGCGCCGAGATGCTCGGCCCGGCTGTAGCCGATGTTGACGATCCTCCCCCACTTCCGCCTGCGCATGCCGGGCAGGGCCGCCTTCAGGCAGAAGTAAGGCCCGAGCAGGTTGCCCCGGAGGGCCTTGTCCCAATCGGCGACCTCCAGCTGGTCCCAGGGCTTGACCAGGAAGGGCCCGACGTTGTTGACCAGGATGTCGACCCGGGCGAACCGCTCCTCGACCTTCTTGATCAGGCCGGCGGCCTGGGCCTTCTTGGTCAGGTCGGCCCGGAAGACGGCCGAGAGCTTGCCCTTCTCGCGGATGGCCGCGGCCAGCTCCTGGGCCTCCTCGCGCCTGCTGAAATAGTGGACGGCCACGCCGGAGACGTCCTCGGCCAGCCGCAGGGCGATGGCTCGGCCGATGCCGCGGCTGGCCCCGGTGACGAGGGCGATGCGCAGGCTCATGGCGTCACGCCAGGGTCCCGACGGCCTTCTCGACCGCGTCCAGGATCTCCCCGGACGCCACGACCTCCTTGAGCGCGTTGATGTCGTTGTAAAGGGGCCGGTCCTCTTCGAGGCGCGCGACGTGCTTGCGGATGACGTCGTAGGCGGCCTGGGTGCCCTTCCCGGGCCGGACCGGCTTGCGGAAATCGAGGGCCTGGGCCCCGGCCATGAACTCGATGGCCAGGACGGCCTGGGCGTTGTCGAGGATCTGGCGGGTCTTGAGGGCCGTGGTCATGCCCATGCTGACGAAGTCCTCCTGGTCCGCGGCGGCCGGGATGGAGCCGGTGGCGGCCGGATGGGACAGGACGCGGTTCTCGCAGACGAGGGCCCCGGCCGTGTACTGGCTCAGCATCAGGCCCGAGAACATGCCCGCGCCCTTGGTCAGGAAGGCCGGCAGGCCGGCGCTGAGATGCGGGTTCATCAGCCGGTTGTGGCGGCGCTCGGACAGGACCGCGATCGTGGTCACGGCGGTGCCGAGGAGCTCGAGCGGGAAGGCCATGGGCACGCCCTGGAAATTGGCCCCGGTCAGGACGAGCTGCTCGTCGGGGAAGAAGACCGGGTTGTCGGCCGCGCCGTTGATCTCGATCTCGATCATGTAGCGGGCCCACTTGAGGGCGTCGCGGCCGGCGCCGACGACCTGGGGTGTGCTGCGAAGGCTGTAGGCGTCCTGGACCTTCTTGCCCGGCTGGGCCAGGAGCTCGCTTCCCTCGGTGATGCGGCGGACGTTGGCCGCCGATTCCAGCGCGCCGGGATAGCCGCGGGTCTTGTGGAGGCGCTCGTCGTAGGCCTTCATGTTGGCGTTGAGGGCCTCGAGGGTCATGGCCGCGGCGATCTCGGAAGCCTTGAGCCAGCGGTGGACGTCGTAAACGGTCAGCGCGGCCATGCCGGCGATGACGTTCGAGCCGTTGATCATGGCCAGGCCGTCCCGGGCGTGGAGGACGAGCGGCGTGATGCCGGCCCGCTTGAGGGCCTCGGCCCCGGGCAGGCGCTCGCCCTTGTAGAAAGCCTCGCCCTCGCCCATCGGGACCAGGGCCATCTGGGCCATCGGCGAGAGGTCACCGCAGGCGCCGACCGAGCCCTTCTCGCACATGACCGGGGTGACGCCCTTGTTGAGGAGCTCAGCCAGGGTCTCGGTGACGACCGGCCGGAGCCCGGAGTGGCCGTGGCAGTGGCAGTTGATGCGGCCGAGGATGGCCGCCCGGACGATGTCTTCGGGCATGGGCTGGCCGTAGCCCGCGGCATGGCTGTAGATGAGGTAGCGCTGGAACTTCTCGACCTGCTCCTGGGTCAGGACGACGTTGGCCAGCTCGCCGATGCCCGTATTGACGCCGTACATGATCTCTTTCTTCTGGATCTTGTCCTCGAGCAGGGCCCGGCATTTCTCGATGCGCTTCTTGGCCTCCGGGTCCAGGGCGACGGGGACGCGGCCGCGCGCCACCTCGACGACCCTCTCGACGGTCAGACCCGTGCCGGTCAGGTTGATAGCCATGGGGAGAGCCTCCTCGGAGTGATGGTCAGGATCGCGACTCATGGTGAGCCCTATCACTTTAACCGAAGTCCGGGAAGGGGTCAAACCCGGGGGCCGGCTGGCCCGGCCCGGCCGTGTTGCCGTCCGGCGGCCGCTGTGCTATTAATAGCATTCTGTATTCGATCGATCGCGAGCGGAGATACGCCGATGACCAAAGAGACCAAGCGCATTCTTATCACGGGCGCGGCCGGACAGATAGGGTCCGAGCTGGCCAGGGCCCTGCGGGCCAGACACGGCGACGCCAACGTCGTCGTCACCGACCTGTTCCGCCCCAAGGGCGAGCTGGCCGAGGCCGGCCCCTTCGAGCTCCTCGACGTCACGGACGCCGGGGCCCTCGACGCCGCTCTCGGCAGGCACCGGATCGACACGGTCTACCACCTGGCCGCCCTCCTCTCGGCGACCGGCGAGAAGAACCCCCAGAAGGCCTGGCACGTCAACATGGCCGGCCTCTACAACGTCCTCGAGGCCGCCCGGGCCCGCAACCTCGTCCGCGTGTATACGCCGAGCTCCATCGCCGCCTTCGGGCCCGCGACCCCCCGGGTCATGACGCCGCAGGACACCATCCTCAGCCCCACGACCATGTACGGCGTCACCAAGGTCGCCGGCGAGCATCTCTGCGATTATTATGTCCGGAAGTACGGCCTCGACGTCCGCGGCTGCCGCTACCCCGGCATCATCAGCCACCTGACCCTGCCCGGCGGCGGGACGACCGACTACGCCGTGGCCATCTTCTACGACGCCGTCAGGACCGGCCGCTACACCTGCTTCCTCCGCGAGGACACGCGGCTGCCGATGATGTACATGCCCGACTGCCTTAAGTGCACGCTCGACCTCATGGACGCGGACTTCGCCCGGCTCAAGCACCATTCGAATTTCAACGTGACGGCCATGAGCTTCTCGGCCGGCGAGCTGGCCGCCGAGATCCGCAAGCACATGCCGTCGTTCGAGATCCGCTACGCGCCGGATTTCCGGCAGGCCATAGCCGACTCCTGGCCCGAGTCCATCGACGACAGCGCGGCCCGGGCCGAGTGGGGCTGGAGGCCGGGCTACGACATGGCGGCGATGACCGTGGACATGCTCGCCGCGCTGGGGGCCCGCCAGGCGGCGGGCTTGCTGGGCGCCTGAATCGCCTCTTGCGGCTTCGCGGGCTTCCGCTTAGGTCGAGCCGCGATAAATAGTTCGAGGGCTTCCCAGGCCCGGCGGCATATAATGAAGGCGGACCGCAGAGGAGGGGATCGTCATGGACGTCAAGCTGAAACGCGCCTATGAACCGCCGGACAAGTCAGACGGCTTGCGGCTCCTCGTCGAACGCCTGTGGCCCCGAGGCCTGACCAAGGAGAAAGCGGCGATCGACGAGTGGTTCAAGGAGGTCGCCCCCAGCCCGGAGCTCCGAACGTGGTACGGCCACGACCCCGCGAAGTGGAGGGAGTTCCGCCGGCGCTATCGGGGCGAGCTTCGGGCCAATGCCGAGGAGGTCAACCGGCTGAGGGCGCGGATCGGAAAAGGTCCGGCAACGTTCGTTTACGCGGCCAAGGACGAACAACGCAACAGCGCCGTCATCCTGCGGGACTACCTGGCTTCCGCCGACTCGCCGGGAGCCCGAGCCCGGCGGCGAACTGCGCCGCGCTGACGATCGACCGGAGCAGCGGCAAACCGGCGGTCACCATGGCCTGAAAGGACCGCGCCGTCACGGGATCGGCCTGCCGTCGCCGCAGGAGAAGAAGCCGCAGCGCTCGCGGGCGGCCGGCCGTGTCAGATCCGGGTGATGACGTCTGCGCCGAGGTCCGCCTCGCAGCGGAACATCTCCGCCGCGGCCGCGGGATTGATGCCGGCGAAGATGCTGTTGCAGGTCGAGATCATGTACCCGCCGCCGGGCGAGCCCTGGCCGAGGCATCGCACGACCTCGTCCCGCACGGCGGCCAGATCCCGGCCGCAGAGGACGCGGACATCGATATTGCCCACAAGGACGAGATCGCGGCCGTACTCCCGCTTGATCCGCGCCAGATCCATTCCCGCCGCCGGCTCGAGCCCGTGTATGCCGGCAAACCCGGCCTCGATCGCCATCGGCAGCAACGGCTCGATATTCCCGTCGCTGTGCCAGACGACCGGCGCCTTCGCTTCCCGGACGATGCGGCGATGGCAGGGCAGGACCATTTCCCGCCACAGGCGCGGGGAGATCATCGGCCCGTTCTTGTGCGCGGCGTCGTCGCCGAGGACAAGGACTTCCGCCCCCAGCCTCACGGCTTCGCGGAAGACGGCCAGGCACCATTCCGTGCGGGCCTCGAGCAGCGCGGCGACGAATCCCGGTTCGTCCGCCAGGCGCAGGAAGAATCGCCCGAATCCCATGGCCATGTAGGCCGCCATGAACGGGCCGATATGGGAGCCGTAGATGAGGCAATGGTCGGGATGGCGCGCCCTGAGGGCCGAGATGCGCCCCCCGTCGAAAAGGCGTCCGGCCAGGGCCGCGGGCGGGCTGAAGCGCTCGAGATCGGCCTCCGTTTCGACGGCACCGTCCACGTAAACGCCTCCCTGCCAGACGCGTCCCCACTCGTCCACGCCGTCCTTGCCGGCGCTCGCGCCGAGCTGGACCGAACTCGGCATCATCAGGCAATCCTGGCCCATGTTGACGTATGCTTCGGTCTGATCGCCCTGCCCCAACTCGTCGAAAAGGGCGTCGATCCAGACTTCGAACCGGGGCACCCGGTCGGGGATCCTGTGGTCCAGGGCGGCGAGGACTCGTTCCCGGGGGGTCATTGTTTACCACCGATCCAGCCCCTGATGGCCTTGGTTTCCATCTTGCCCCGGACGCGGATAAAGCGGGTGGCACGCCCGGGTGAGACGGCGGGCAGGTCGACAATTCGTCTGATCATGCATTTCCTCATGGGTCGAAGATGCGCCTGGTTTTACAAGAGAAGCTTTCCACGTAGTGTCGAAATTGATGAACTCCGCGCAGTCCATCCGCTCGAGCCCCGCTCAAGAGCCAGAAAGGGCCGCTCGTAGAGGTCCGCCCCGCTGGCACGATGCCCCAGGTAGCGCTGGGGATCCACCGCGGACGCTTTCGTGTCGATCAGGACGAATTTGGCGATCAGGACGGCCGCGCTCCCCGCGATCATCAGTCCGAGCCCGGCCAGGATGAGCCATCTCGTGGTCATGATGCGGCGTCCTTTCCGCGGCCGGGCACCGGGTGCGCTCCGGGACCCCGTCGGCGAACTCCACCTCGGGTCCCGAGCCCCTATTTCCCCTTCTTCAGCCGTTCGGCCAGGAAATTCGGCAGGGCGAAGGCCGCCCGGTACACGTCGGGATTGAAATATCTCAAACCGTCGGGGATGTAGAGCGTCCGGACCTTGCCCGGGTCGACCGCGTCCGAAAGGAAGTTGTAGCACCACGTGCCGACCGGGTAGGTCGGGACCGGCCCGAGGTAAAGCGGCGAGTGGCGGAAGATCTTTTTCAGGAAGACGCTCTTCCGGGCGTGGGACTCCAGGTGCAGCATGAGCGAGCCGGCCTGGGCGGCGATGATGCCGCCGGGATTGAGCTTGGCCTTGAGCTTGCGGTAGAAGGCCTCCTGATGGAGGACCGTCGACGGCCCGACGGGGTCCGAGGAATCGACGAGGATGACGTCGAACTTCTGCCGCACCTCGTCGATGAAGACGTTGCCGTCCGCGACGACGAGCTCGGCCCGCGGGTCGCGGAAAGTCGACCGGAGCCAGGGGAAGTGCTCGCGGCAGGCCTCGATGACCTTGCCGTCGATCTCGACGAGCCAGGCCTTCTTCACCGGGTGCTTGAGGACCTCGCGCAGGGCCCCGCCGTCGCCGCCCCCGATGATGAGCACCTGGGCCGGCCGGGGATGGGAGGCCAGGGCCGGGTGGACGAGCATCTCGTGGTAGTAGAACTCGTCGCGCTCGGTCGTCTGGACAAGGCCGTCGAGGAACAGGATCCGGCCGTAATCCTTGTTGCGGATGATCTCGATCCGCTGGAACTTGGACCGGCCCTCGTAAAGGACGTCCTTCACGGTGAAGAAGATGCCGGAGGCGCCGGTCTGGTATTCCCGGGCCTCGGTTTTCCTGGCATTGAGCGATTTGGCCGTCTTCATGTTGTCCTCCCCGGCTGCCTCCCGGCCTTCTTCCGAACGGCTCGGCCGGCAGACGGCCCGCCAATCATAGCACATTCGCCGCCGGGCGACAGGCCCGGACGAGCGTTTTTTGCCTCCAAAACCGGGTGCCGTGCCCTGAAGGCTTTCCCCGGATTTTCAGCTTGTTGATTTATTATCAGAACGATGCCTTAGCCAAGGCAATTCAGTAGATCTTATCGATCTTGACGCCGCTGTAATACTTCTTGAGGATGTCCTTGTATTTGCCGCCGGCCACGGCCATGCCGTAGGCCCCGACCTGGCACAGCCCGACGCCGTGTCCCCAGCCCCGCCCGGAGAAGGTGAACTGGTCGACGCGCCCCTGCTCGTCGTAGGTCCGGTCGATGACGAACAGGGTGTCCCGCAGGCCCAGGGCGGCCCGGATCTGGAAGCCGCGCACCTCGGCGGCCGAGCTCTCCCCCGTCAGGGTCAGGTCGACCACCCGGCCCGACTCGCCGCGGTGTTTGATCTCGATGTCGGCCAGGGGGCCGATGGCATAGGACTGGTTGAGCAGCCTGTCGAGCTCCAGCCGCGATTTCCGGACCTGCCAGCGGTTGAAGCGCGAGGACCGGTCGAGGACGTTCGAATTCGGCGGGTAGAACACCTCGAGGTAGGCGATCTGGCCCTCCCGCTCGAGCCAGCGGATGTTCTCGCCGCCGAGCAGGACGAGCTTGGTGGCGAAGCTCGTCTCGCCCTCGACCGTCCGCAGCAGGCGGACGTGATTGGACAGGGAGAGGGTGCGGCGGTCGAAATCCTGGCCGACCTCGATCGTCCCCTTGCCCGCGGCGCGGAACGTCCCGGTCTTGAAGAAGTCCTTCTGATCCTTGACGATGCGGGCCAGGGCCAGGGCCAGCTCGGCCCGGCTGACCGGCCGCCGCGGGTCGCCCGTCCGGACCGAGGCCGGGAAGAGCCCGGACTGGAAACAGTACGCGAGAGGCCGGCGGTCCGGGCCCTGGACCTCGGGCAGGTCCCTGAGCAGGAAGTCCACTTCCCCGTCGAGGAGCAGCTCCCCGGTCCGGTCCTGCCAGCCGAAGGCCTCGACCAGGAGCCGGGCCAGGCTGACGAAATCGAGGGCCGCGGAATCGGGCACGAACCCCTGGTCCCGGATCCCGACCAGCCGCCGCGCGTCGCGGACCCAGTCGACGGCCTCGTCGAAGGTCGCCTCCTTGCGGAAGTCCAGGGGCTCGGCGCCCATCGGGACGATGCCCAGCCCGACGAGCAGGGCGACGTCGAGGCTGGCGTCCCGGCCGTCGATGACGATCGGGGCGACGTGGGTGCGGGCCTCGATCTGCCACTCCTTCTGCTTCTCCGAGGCGCACTCGACGCTCTTGAGATACGGCACGGGCCGGCCGAAGAAAACCTTATCGGCGTCCTCGGTCCGGCCGCCGCAGGTGCTGGTGTAGAGGGCGTTGATCAGCTCGCCCCGGTAGAGCACGACCTCGCCCTTGGTCTCCTCGACCGCCCGCGTGCTCAGAGGGTTCTCGGAGGCCATGCCCGTGTAGAGCTGGGAGCGCGGCGTGTCGACGAGGTCGTAGCCGAAATGATCGAACTGGCCGATGTTCTTGAGCGCGTAGGTCCGGGCGGCCACGGCCTGGGCCTTGAGGGCCTCGATGGCGTTGAACTGGCCGGGCGAGAGCTCGCCGGGGACGACGCTCTTCAGGTAGTCCTCGAGGTTGACGTAATTGACGATCACCAGCCCGCGCGGGGTGCCCTTCATCACCAGGAAGCCGCGGTAACCCCTGCCGTTGAGCATCAGGAAGCTCTGCGGGTTGGCCGGGATGAAGTAGAGCTCGGAGTCGCGGTCGAGCGATTTGAGCTCGCTCGCGACCAGCATCCAGATCGGCCGCGACGGCTCCTCGACGATCTCCTCGCGCTCGATCCAGACGTCCTTGAATCCGGCCGCGTTGAGCTCGGCGACCTTGGCCAGGGCGTCGCCGCGGGTCAGGAACTCGCCGAGCTTGACCTCGAAGACGCCGGCGGCGTCGGCCTCGATGTCCTGGGCCACGGTGACCTCGGCCCCGATCCTGGACCGGGCGCTGGCGGCCAGCTGGTCGGCCTCCTCGCGTTCTTTGGCGTGGGCCAGCAGGATGACGTATTTCTCGGTCAGCTTCTCGCCGGCGCCCTTGATCTCGGCCTCGTCGGCGTCGTCGTGGATGACCCGGTAGCCGGTGTTGACCTCGTAGATCTTCATGCCCGAGGAGGACCGGATGCGGATGTCCTTGAGATTGGTGCCCAGCCCGACCCTGATGACCGGCTTGGGGATCATGAAGCCGTGGAAGAAGGCCCCCTCGGTGCCGAATTCGACAGGGATCCCCCCGAAGAAAAAGAACCCGACGAACAGAATAAAGACGTACTTAAATCTATCGAACTTCATGAGAGGAACCCGCTTGGCTGCGGATTCATGCTAGCGGATGGAGCCGGACTTGTCAAGCGGGGATTCTAGCCATGGGGCATGGCCAGTCTAACCCGCACAAGATGTAGTGCTTAAGGGGCTATCGTTTTTCGTAGACGGCCAGCCAGCCGGCCGTCCCCCCGGCCGCCGGCACCCAGCCGGCCTTGACCAGGGCCCCGGTCCTCCCGACCGTCGCGGCGGCCGCGCCGGGGGCTTCGAAGCGGACCAGCCGCCAGCCCTGGGGCTCGGTCAGGTAGATCTCGTAGGGATCGCCGGCCACCACCCGGCTCGTCCCGGACAGGGTCCCGCCGGACCAGCGGACGTCCTCGAGATCGGGGCCGCCGCAGGTGACATGCCGGCTCGTCGCCAGCACCTGGGGGCGGGACAGCCTTTCCCGGATGGCCAGGGCCTGGGACCGGTAGAGCGGGTCGAACGGTCCCGGGGCGAACCCGCCGGAGAAGCTGCCGAGCAGCCGTTTCGTCCAGAACTCGAAGACGTAGTACTCCCTGGCCGGGTCCAGGCCCAGGTCGGCGAAGGCGATCTCGGCCGCGGACTCTCCCGTCCGGCCGAGGACGGACCACGATCCGAAGGGCCGCTCGATCTCGAGCAGGAACAGATCGCAGGCCGGCCGCAGCGACGCGTCGAAGACGCGCGGCCCCGAGCCGCTGACCTCGGCCCCGACCCGGCCGAGCTCGGAGGAGCGCGACGGATCGACGTCAAAGAGCTGCCCCGGCACGGTCCAGAGCACGGGGGCGGCCCGGCGGGCCGCCTCGGCCTCCGCCGTCCGGTAGACCGCCGGCTTGTCCGTGAGCAGCAGG
This sequence comes from Acidobacteriota bacterium, assembly GCA_039683095.1. Taxonomy (NCBI): domain Bacteria; kingdom Pseudomonadati; phylum Acidobacteriota; species Acidobacteriota bacterium. Next base: position 163,436 of record JBDKSB010000012.1, read on the forward strand.
ATCGAGCCGGTGAGCGAGGTCACCAGCGTCGACCGGAAGCGGTCCTCGTTGAGCTCGATGTGGTCGGGATCGTTCCGCCAGACAACGTTGTTCCAGGAGTTGAACTGGGCCAGCCCGGCATAGGAGAAGCCGTCGTTGCCGATGCGGCAGCCGTCGATGAGGCCGATTAGCTCGGGCCTGATCCCCCAGCAGCCGAGGACGAAATGGTCCCGGCCGACCTCGTTCCGGACGGCCTCGACATAGGCGCGATAGGCGGCGACGAGGCTCTTCCTCTTTTTCCGGAAGTAGGACGCATGGGCGTTGTAGCCCTCGTAGCGCAGGTGGCGGAGGGCGTCGACCTTGAAATACTCCCAGCCCTGGCCGACGAGCTCCCGGTAAACCGGCCGGACGACCGCGTCGACGGCGGCGGCCACGGACGCGTCGAGGCTGAACCCGACCCAGTTGCCGCGGGCCGGCCGGCCCGCCTCGTCGGTCACGAACCAATCCTTATGGGCCGCGGCGTATTCGGGCTGCTTGAAGGCGACGTTGGTCCAGATGCCCGGCTTCAGGCCCTTGCTCTTGATGTAGCGCGGCAGGAAATCCAGGCCGCCCGGGAACTTGGCGTTGGCCGTCAGCCAGAGGTCGGGGCGCCCCTCCCCGCTCTGATAGCCGTCGTCGATCTGCAGGTGGTCATAGCCGAAGGGCAGGAGCGTCCCGGCCAGCGCGTCGGCCGCCTCGATGATGTCCCGCTCGGTGACCGCGTCGCCGAAGGCGAACCAGGAGATCCAGCCGGAGACCGGATCGGGCCAGACCTTGTACGTCCAGGGCTCGAAGAACTCGAGCCCGCGGTGGACCTGGTAGAAGCGGGGCCGGAAGCGCAGGACGATCTCGCCGCCCTCGGCGCTGAGCTCGTAGGACTTGCCGTCCGGGCCGGCCGCGAGCGGACGGACGCCGGCCCGGGGCCCCTCGTCGACCGAGAGGGCCCAGTCCCGGCCGCGGTCGTAGACGGCCCGGTTGAGGAGGCTCCGGCTCGTCCCCGAGACGTGGCGGACCATGGCCAGGCCCCGGTCCGGGCGGTCGGCCTGGCAGGGGAAGGACTCCGGTCCGGCCGCCAGCGTCCCCGCGAGCCCGACCCGGCCCCGTCGGTCCCGCGGCGCCAGGCAAACGGTCTGGCTGACCGCGCCGCCTTTCGTGAAGACGTTGACCTGGGCCTCGAAGCCCGTCGCCCCGGACGTGATCCTGCCGTCGAAGACGGTCCGGCCGTCGTACTCGACGGTCAGGCGTTCTTTCCTGATCCTGATCCGGGCCGGACCGTTCTCCGGCGCCGCCGGGGCCGGCCCCTTCCGGCCGCACGAGACCGCGACGGCGGCCGCCATCACGGCCGCGGCGACCGATGCCAGGATCCTGCGTCGCTGTCTCCTCAACTTGTCCATCGGCGGCTCCTCGCGCGTCGGTTCGATATCCGCCCTATTCTAATTTTATTGACGGCCGGCCGCAACGCCGGGGGACGCGGAGTATGATAGAATTTCGACGAATCGCCCACGGAGGAGCCGTTCCATGAAGAAAGCCCTGCTCGCCGCCTGCGCCGCCCTCGCCCTCGTTCCCGGCGTCCTGGCCGGGACGGACAGCCTGTCCCGCCTCTTCCGGCCGGGCCAGGCCGTTCTCGATCTCGACGGCGACGGTTTCCCCGAAAAGCCGGCCCTGACCATCGTCGTGCCCGACAGGCCGTCGGCGGCCGAGCTGGCCCTGGCCGCCGATATCGCCGCCCGGACGAACTTCGAGAGCCTGGCCGTCGATCTCGGCCTGGTCCGGCGCGAATCCGATCTCGCCGGGGCTCCGGCCCCGGCCTTCTCCGTTTTCGTCGGCGGCAACCTCGCCTCGGTCCGCGAGGCCCTGAAGGACGGGTCGATCGCGCCCGCGCCGCTCGCGCCGAACCAGGGGCGGGTCGTCCTGTTCGGCCGCGAAGGCCGGAAGGGCATCGCCTGTCTGGGCGGGTCCGAAGAGGCGCTGCTCCGGACCGGCCGCGCCTTCTTCCTCCGCTGGCCGTATTTCTGGGAGATCTGGGGGCGCGAGGCCGGGGCGACCTACGAAGCGCTCGAAAAGGACCTGGCCGCCTTCCTGGCCGCTGCCGGACTGGAAAGCCGGTCGACGGTCGTCCGCGAGGCCCTCTACGAATTCCCCGCGGCCGCGCCCGTCGCGGACGGCCTCGAGGCCCTGTCCTTCGACCAGGGCCAGATCATCGATCTCGCGGTCGAGGTCCGCTTCGCCGCCGCGGCGGACTGCCGGAAAGCCGAGGACGCCTTCCTGGCCCTGGCCGCCGCCCAGCGGCGGGGAGAGCGGACGTCCGTCCTGTCCTACCCCGGCTGCGCCGCCCTGACCGTCGAGCTTCGCGGCGGCGCCGCCGGCTCCAAGGCCGTCCTGCCCCGGACAGGAGCCACGAAGCGGCTCCTCACGCCCCGGTTCAAGGAACGCCCGCCCGTGGACCCGGCCGGCAAGGAGTTCGACCTGCTCAGCCTCTATTCCACCAGGGCCGCCTACGGCGACCAGGACAAGGACGGCATCCCGGACGCCCTCGACGCCGTGATCGTCGCGCCCAGGGACGCGGCGGGCCCGGGCCTGGCCGAGCTGGCCAGCCGCCTCGTCCTGGGCACGGCCGGCGCCTCCTTTCCGATCGTCCAATCGGAGGCGGAGATCGAAAGCCGCAAGGCCCTGCCCTGCCCTATCCTCGTCGGCGCCAACGCGATGACGGACGATCTGGCCCGGAGCGGCAAGCTCGAGCGGCCGGATCTCGCCGCCGGGGCAGGCGCGGTCCAGATCGTGCCCAAGGCCTTCGGCAAGTCGTCGGCCGCCGTGGTCAGCGGCGCCGATCCGGCCGGTCTCGACGGGACGCTGTCCTATCTTGCCCGGACGTTTCCCTATTTCGCAGCCTACGGCGAAGGGAACCCGCAGCTCGCCGACCTGGCCGCCGATCTGGAGCGGTTCCTGGCCGGCGAGAAAGGCGCGGCCGAGGCCTTCCTGATGAACGCCGTGGACCAGGCCGCCGCCGAGATCAAGGGACGCGACCTCGAGTCGGTCGACGCCGAGCTCGTCCTGCCGGCGGCCAACGCCCCGTTCGAGGAGGCCGTCAGGGCCGCCCTGCGCGGCGCGGCCGGCGGCGCGCCGGTCTCGGTCGCCGTCTCGCCGCTCCGGACCGGCCGGACGGTCTTCGAAAAGGAGCGGTCGTTCACCTGGGAGGTCGATGACGCCAAGGCCGCGCTCAAGGACCGGCTCAAGGCTCTGGTCAACGCGGCCGGCAAGGGCGGCGCGGTCGAGGTCAGCATCGGCGTCAGCGAATCCCCCGCCGTGCGGGAGAAGGTCCGGGGCGAGGTCCTGGCGTTCCTCGCCGCCTCAGGCTTCCCGGCGGCCCGGGTCGAGGTCCTGTCCGCCTACAAGCCCGGCTATTCCTGGCTGGTCGAAAAGGTCCTCCCGGCCCTCCGGGGCCGGGGCGTCGATCGCCTGACCGTTCGCTTCGCCGGAGTCCGGCCGGATTTCGCCCGGCCCCGGCGCGCCTATGCCGAGCCGAACCGCTGGCTCCAGGAGCTCTATCCCGTTGACGAGATCCTGGCCCGGGACCTGGGCCTGCCGGTCGACCGCATCGTCTTCGAGAAGGCCGGCCCCGGCGGCCCGGTCTACGCCGTCGAGGCGGCGGACGCCGGGGGCCGGGTCGTATTCGCCGACAGCTTCACGCCGCGGACGCGGGCGATCCCGCTGTCGGCGGTCCTGCCGGAATGGGGAACGGCCGAAGCGACGACGGGCTGGCTGCGCGTCGTCGCCGGCGGCACGGTGGTCTGCGACCAGCCGCTGGCCACCGACCTCGAGAAGTTCTGGGATTTCTACCAGGCGGACGTCCTGACGGCCGTCGTCGCCCACATCCGGAAGAAGACCGGCGGCCAGCCGACGTTCTCGAAACAGCCCTACTTCAAGCGCCTGCTCGTCGACCTCCGGGCGAGCGAGCCGGATTATCGGATCGGGCTGGACCAGGAGATGATCTCGTCGCTCGAGGCCATCCACGACGAGGTCTACTTCGACACGCTCGACCTGCTGCGGGGCATCACCCGCTTCGATCCCGAGGCGAGCGACGCGGCGGACGACACCTCCCGGTCCTCGGCGCCGGGCAACGTCTTCCCGTCCCTCCACCCTTCGCTCGAAGGCGGCCCGGCCGCGGTCCGCATCGTCCTCGAGGATTGGCCGGCCCCCTCGCCCCAGCTCGTCCTCCGCTGGAAGGAGAAGGGCCGCGAGGAGGTCTCGCGCAAGTCGGTCTTCCCCGCACTCAAGCCGAAGGAGACCCGGGCCTCGACGCTCGTCTACGATGGCCGGGCGGGGCGCGTCGCCAACGTCTTCTTCGAATCCGAATGGGAGAAGGAGGCCGACTACCTGGCCTTCGTCGACATCGCCGGGTCCTGGCGCCGGATCTCCGGGGCCGGGCTCGTGGCCGACCCGTTCCGCTTCCCCGGGCTCGACGGCGTCACCCTGCGGGCCCGCTGGCAGGCCCTGAAGAAGGACGAGCGGCTGCCGGTCCTGCCCGGCCCGGCGCCGTCCGGGGCCGTGGCCGTCCCGGCCCCGGCGCAGGACGGCCGGGCCATCGTCACCACGCGCGAGATCATCCCGCCGGACCAGGCCGCGGACCTCGTCCGCCGCCTGGCCGCGCTGCCGGGCGTGCGCGGCTACACCGGGGGCCGGTCCTACGAAGGCCGCGAGGTCCCGGTCCTCGAGCTCTTCCTGCCGCTTGGGCCTTACGTCTCGATGCCTCGGCTGGTCACGGCCAAGCCGACCCTGCAGGCCGTCGCCCGGCAGCACGCCAACGAAGTCTCGTCGACGAACTACCTGCTCCGCTTCGCCGAGATCCTGGCCCGGGACGCGGCCGCGCGCGAGGCCCTCAAGACCATGAGCTTCGTCTTCGAGCCCGTGGAGAATCCGGACGGGGCGGCGCTGGCCTGGGTCATGGAAAAGAACGAGCCCGGGCATAGCCTCCACGCCGGCCGCTACGGGGCCCTCGGCGTCGACATGGGCTACCAGACCGGGACGAAGCCGATCCTGCCCGAGGCCGCCGTCCGGGCCCGCCTCTACGACCGCTGGGCGCCGGACCTGGTCCTGAACCTCCACGGCTATCCTTCCCACGAATGGGTCCAGCCCTTCTCGAACTACACGCCCTATCTCTTCCGCGATTACTGGATCCCCAGGGGCTGGTTCACCTACTTCGAGTCGCTGCGCCTGCCGATCTACGAAAGGCAGCGGGAGGAGGCCGGGGCGCTGAGGAAGCTCATCGCGGCCGAGCTCAACGCCGACCCGGCCATCGCCGCCTCGAACCGGAGGCTCTACGACCGCTACGAGCGCTGGGCGGCCCGCTGGGAGCCGCACATGGATGCGCTCGAGGTCGCCGACGGGGTCAACATCTACGCCAGGCGCCGGGGCCCGGTCGAGGGCCGGATGACCCCCCGGGCCAGGACGACCTTCAACGAGCAGAACCCCGAGCTCATGGACGAGACGGCGACCGGCGATTGGCTCGAGTTCCTCTGCTCCCAGGGCCTGGCCTACCTCCGGGCCCATGTGAAGTACCTCGCGCAGGCGGCGGCCCCGGTCGTTCGCATCGAGGAGGAGATCCGCGGCCGGACCCGCGTCACGCTGGTCCGCGAGCGGCCGGGAAGGAGCCGGACCTGATCGCTGTCGAGGCCGAAAAACGCCGGAGTTTGGGTTTGACCCCGTCCCGAAGACTTGATAATATAAGCCCACCGCCGCGGAAGCGGGGCGGGGCCAGATGGAAGCGCAGACCAACCTGCTGATCATCTCCGACGATTTCTCGCTCTACGAGACCGTCAAGAAGGCCCCGGTCGCCGCCGACTTCAACGTCTTCTTCGCCCAGACGGGCGACGCCTGCCTGGATATCATCCGGGAGAACGGCATCCGGGTCGTCCTGGTCGACGCCGGCGACTCGCCCGCCGCCGCGGTCCTGATCATGAAGAAGATCAAGAAGGCCGACGCCCTCGTCGACGTGCTCGTCGGCGGCGAGCCCCTCGGCCGCGAGGCCGTCCTCGACCTCGTCCACGCCGGGGCGACCGACTTCGTGCCCAAGCCCTATGAGCGCGACATCCTCGGCGACATCCTGCGGCGCATCTCCCGCAAGCGCGACCTCCGGCGCGAGACCCTGCACCTCGAGAAGCGGCTGGAGCGGAAATACGCCTTCGAGGGCCTGATCAGCCGCAACCCGACCATGCTCGAGATCTTCGGCCTGATCGAGAACATCGCCCGGTACTTCTCGAGCGTCCTCATCGTCGGCGAGACCGGCACCGGCAAGGAGGTCGTGGCCCGGGCCATCCATGGCCTGAGCCCGCTCAAGGACCAGCCCCTCGTCGTCTGCGACTGCGCTTCGGTCCCCGAGAACCTCTTCGAATCCGAGCTCTTCGGCTACAAGAAGGGGGCCTTCACCGGGGCCGACAAGGACAAGCGCGGCCTGTTCGAAGAGGCCGACGGCGGGACGATCTTCCTCGACGAGATCGCCGAGATCCCGGTCGCCGTCCAGGCCAAGCTCCTGCGCGTCCTCGAGAACCGCGAGTTCCGCCCGCTCGGGAGCAACGACAGCACCGCGGTCGATGTCCGGGTCCTGGCGGCGACGAACCGCGACCTGGGCGAGATGGTCCGGGCCGGCTCCTTCCGCGAGGACCTTCTCCACCGCCTGAACAAGGTCGTCCTCGAGCTGCCCCCGCTGCGGGAGCGGCCCGAGGACATCCCGCTCCTCGTCCGCCACTTCCTGCAGGCGGCCAGCCGGAGCTTCGCCAAGGACGTGCACGGCGTTTCGCGCGAGGTCCAGAAGCTCTTCCTCAAGTACGCCTGGCCGGGCAACGTCCGCGAGCTGGCCAACGTCCTGGAGAGCGCGGCCATGCTCTGCAAGAAGGATTTCGTCGACGTCGCCAACCTGCCCAAGTATCTCCGCGATTACGTGCCGCCCGAGGGGACGCTGGCCCTGACCGGCCACGGCCGGCTGTCGACCCTGAGCGACCTCGAGCGGGACTACATCGCCTATCTCCTGAAGGTGACCAAGGGGAACCTGCGCCAGACGGCCAAGATCCTGGCGATCTCGCGGACGACGCTCTACAACAAGCTGGCCAAGTACGGGATCCGCCACTGACGGGCGGGGCCGCCCTCAGGCCCGCGCGGCCGCGGCCTTCTTCGACGTCTTGTCCTGGTACATCCTCCGGTCGGCCTGCGTTAAAAGCTCCTGGAGGGAGCAGGGCCGGTCGGGATTGTAGCGGCAGATCCCGACGCTGAAGGTCAGCTCGAAGGCCCGCTCGGCCTGGGCGTTGCGGGCCCCGATCCGCTCGCCGAGGCGGCGGGCCAGGGCGGACGCCTTGCCCTCGGCGATATCGATGGCCAGGACGACGAATTCGTCCCCGCCGATCCGGGCGATGATATCGGAATCGCGGAAGACTTCCCGGAGCAGGTCGGCCGCCTCGACCAGGGCCCGGTCGCCCGCGTCGTGGCCGAGCGTGTCGTTGATCCTCTTGAGATCGTCGAGGTCGGCGTAGAAGAGGGTCATCTCCTTGCGCGTCCGGTGGGCGACCTTGACCTGCTGCTCGGCCAGGGTCCAGAAGCCGCGGCGGTTGTAGACCTTGGTCAGCTCGTCGACGAGGGAGAGCTCGCGCAGGGCGTTCTCCGTGCGCGTCCGCTGGACGGCGATCGCGTAGAGCTGGGCCAGCCGCTCGACGGCCTTCAGATCGCGTTCGAGGTAGGGGTTCTCCGCGTTGGCGATGACGATGAGCCCGACGATGTCCCCCGACATGATGGCCGGGACGGCCAGGAACGGGCCGACCGGCAGGTGCCAGTCCGGCAGGCCGCGATAGCGCGGGTCCAGGCTCGGCATCGAGGTCACGATGGCCCGCTGCTCCTCGAGCACCCAGCGCCACATGCCCGAGTTCTCGTGGAAGCGGTCGGCGGCGTCGGGGTGCCCGTCCAGCATCTCCCGGGCGTCGGCGGTCATGGCCGCCGGCACCAGGGCGCCCGTCTTCTGGTCGACGTGGCCGACGAACCCGGACAGGCTGGCGGTCAGCCGGCGGGCCTGGTCGAGGACGAGCGCGGAGACCTCCTCGATCGGCGTCGGGGACAGGAGCCGCTCGGACACCTCTCCGACCGCCGCCTGCAGATGCACGACCCAGGCGTGCTCTTCCTTGATCCTCTTCTTTTCGCTGATGTCCTCGATGACGCCGTCATAGAACAGGACGCGGCCCTGGGGGTCCTTGGCCGCGCGGCAGGAGTCCTCGACCCAGATCGTGGTCCCGTTGGCCCGCTTGAGCTGGCATTCGAACAGGCCGATCATGGAGGTCGAGTCGAGGTAGGCCTGCTTGTTGTCCCGGTCCCGGGGGTCCTTATGAAGGTCCCAGAAACCGACGGCCTTGAGGGCGGCGACGTCGGGATAGCCGAGCATGCGGGCCAGCTGCGGCGCCGCCTCGACGATCTTGCCCTGCGGCGTCGTGCGGTAGGTGCCCAGGGGATAATGGAAGGTCCGGGCCATCATCTCTTCGCCGGAGGCCAGGATGGCCTCGGCGGCGTCGGCCCGTTCGCGCGCGTCCTCGGCGGCCAGGCCGGCCCGGACGTTGGCCAGGGCCACGCCGGCGAGCTTGGCCAGGGTCAGGGCCAGGTCGGCCTCGCGGCCGTCACGTCCGGCCGGCCCGGACCCGGAGAGCTCGAGAACGCCGAGGATCTCGCGGCCGTGGGCGATCTTGAAAAAAGCCTTCGTGCCGTCCTCCGACCGGACGCAGTCCGCGTTGAGGGCGATGATCCGGTCCACGGGCGTCCCTTCGACCAGGGGCCGGCCGGCGAACGACTCCAACGGATAATAGGCCGCTTCCCGGGGGGCCAGGACGGTCCGGACGAGCTCGAGGACGCCGGCCTGGGCCTCGTCCATGCTCCCGGCGGAGGTCACGGCATCGAGGAGCCGTCCGGCCCGGGCATGATCGATGCCGCTCTCCCCGCCCCGGGACAGGCGGTCGGCGATCTCCGTTTCGAGCCCGTCCACGCGCCAGGCCAGGCCGATCCGGCTCAAGGCCAGGCGGAAATGTTCCAGCCCGGCCGGATGGACCTCGCACGGCAGCCGGAGGAAACGGCCGAAGGACCGGAGCTCGCGGTCGATGCCCGGATAGGCGCCCGTGTCGACCAGGACGACCTTGCGGGCCACGTCGCGGAAAAAGGCCTGGGCCGCCCTGCGGTCGGAGGCCCAGCGGGCCTCGACATGGGCTTCCCAATCCTTGAGCCAGCCAGGCAGCACGGGGAGCGCCCCGTCCTGAAGCACCCGGTCCAGGAGGCCCTTGTCGGCGACCCACTCGAAGCACTGGCTTTCCTGGTAGAGGCGGCAGGCCCCGTCGAGCCCCAGCTCCCGGGCCGGCCTGGTCAGGCAGTATCCGCCGATAACGCCGAACGAGCAGCCCTTCTTGGCGCAGGACGCCGCGGCCGCGCCGAGACCGGACCATTCGGCTTCGGCCAGGTCGCAGCTGACGGGCTGGGGAAGGAACCGGACAGAGGCGAGGTCGGGACAAGATTGGACGGCCTGGATCTCGCGGCCGAAGCTCGCACAAGTGATCAGTTCCAGCCTGGGAGACATAGTATGTCCTATTTCGGTACATTATAATAATAGCACATAAATATTTCGTAAGTCAAGCATTATAATCAAGTTGAGCACATTTCAACGTTCTAATTATGAACACATTTATTAGCGTTGCATCGTGTATTTGCTTATATATCTTCATATTACGTGATTAGCCGAAATTTTGAGATATTGGCTAAACTGAGCGAGCTTGGATGGCTAATCCCGGGCTCTTCGGCTCTCTGCCGCCCGCGCGCCGGCTCAGCCGCCTCGCCGCTCCGGTCCGGCCTCCGGGCTGGCAAGTCACTGCTCTTTGGTTTAAAATCGCTTTGACCCCATCACGGAGGGACCGATGAAGAAATCGACGATCTGGATCCTGGCCGCCGTCCTGTCGGCCATAACGGCCGCGCGGCCCCTCCGGGCCCAAAGCGGCCCGGCCGCGGCGGGCAGCAAGGAAGCCCTGGCCGTGGTCGAAAAGCTCGTCTCGGCCATGGGCGGGCGCAAGGCCCTCGCTTCGATCAAGGACACGACCGTCTCCGGCACGGCCGAGATGGTCCAGTACGGCATCACCGTGCCCATCACGGTCTACCAGAAAGGGACGGACAAGCTGCGCGTGGAGCTGACCATCCCCGAAGCGAACATGACCGTCGTCAGGGCCTACGACGGCCGCAAGGCCTGGGTCACGGACCCGCGGTCCGGCGCGGTCGAAGAGCTGCCCGATTTCATGGCCAGGCAACTCGCCCGGCAGGCGGCCGGGACCCTGGCCTGGCTCGATCCGCGGCGCGCCGGGGTCAAGTACGCCCTCAAGCCCAAGGCGGCCCTCGAGGGCAAGGACTACGTCGTCCTCGAGCAGACGGAGGCGGACGGGCACAAGACCGTCTATTACCTCGATCCCGAGACCTATCTCCCCTACCTGACCCGGACGCGGGCCTTCGACCAGAGCGGGATCGAGGTGGAGACCGAGACGTATTCGACCCGCTACGAGAGGACCGGCGGCATCATGATCCCCTACGCCCTGCGCGCGCTCCACAACGGCGCCGAGGCCCAGCGCATCACCATCACGGCCGTCACCCGCAACACGAATCTCGACGACGGCCTCTTCACTTTGAAATGACAAGGAGGTCCCGATGACCAGAACCAGATCAGCGGCCCTCGTCCTTCTTCTTCTCGCGGCGGCCGCCTGCGCGGTCAACCCCGTCACCGGCCAGAAGGAGTTCATGCTCTATTCCGAGAGCCAGGAGATCCAGCTCGGACGGCAGACGGACACCGAGGTCGCGGCCACTTACGGGGTCTACGACGATCCGGCCCTTGCGGCCTACATCGACCAGGTGGGCAAGTCCCTGGCGGCCAGGGGACAGCGGCCGGGCCTGCCCTGGCGCTTCACCGTGCTCGACAGCCCGGTCATCAACGCCTTCGCCGTTCCGGGAGGCTCGGTCTACGTCACCCGGGGCATCCTGGCCCTGATGGGCTCGGAGGCGGAGCTGGCCGCGGTCCTCGGCCATGAGATCGGCCATGTCAACGCCCGCCACTCCATGAGCCAGATGAGCAAGGCCCAGGCGGCCCAGATCGGGTTGGCCGTCGGCAGCGTCGTCAGCAGGCAGTTCGCCAAGTACGCCGGCCTGGCCGGCGCCGGACTCCAGGTCCTCTTCCTGAAATTCAGCCGCGACAACGAGAACCAGGCCGACGGACTGGGCGTCGACTACGCGCGGGCCGCCGGCTACAACCCGGCCGACATGGCCGTCACCTTCGCCGCACTGCAGAAGATGGGCGACCTTTCGGGCGGCGGCAGCTCCCTGCCCGGGTTCCTTTCGACGCACCCGCTGACGGCCGACCGCGTCACCCACGTCCAGAGCCTCCTGCGGCCGGCCGACAAGCCGCTGGCCCGCAACCCGGACGCCTACCTCAGGAGGGTCGAGAGCGTCGTCTACGGCGAGGACCCCCGGCAGGGTTACGTCGAGAACGGCGTGTTCTATCATCCGGCCCTCCGCTTCCAGTTCGCCGTTCCTTCGGGCTGGACCGTCGAGAACATGCCGACCCAGGTCACGCTGGTGTCGTCCGACCGGAACGCCGGCCTGATCCTGCAGGGCGGGAAGTCGGCCGACAGCGCCGAGGAGTTCCTCAAGAAGCAGGCCGCCCAGATCACGAGTTCCGGGGGCAAGCTCCTGAACGAGAACCGGACGACGGTCAACGGCCTGGCCTGCTACGAGCAGGCCTACACGATCACCGAGCAGAACGAGGCCCCGGTCCAGATGAGGCTGTCCTGCCTGAAGAAGGGGGACTGGGTCTACGCCTTCCAGGCCATGAGCGCCGCCAGCGCCTACCCCGGGTACGATGCGGAATTCAGGAGGGTCGTCGCCTCGTTCCGGGACCTCGTCGACGCCGCGAAGATCAACCGCTCGCCCAGGCGCCTGGCCCTGGTCAGGGCCAACGGGGCGGACACGCTCCAGGCCATCCTGAAAAAGGCGGGGCTGACGGAGAAGCTGGGGCCTCAGTTCGCGGTCATGAACGGCCTCGAGCTCTCGGCCGTGCCGGCGGCCGGCAAGCTGATCAAGACCGTCAGGTAAGCGGCGACCGGACGTCGGCGACGTCGAGGACGCTGGCGAAGATCTCCGCCTCGGCGGCCAGGTCGCTCCCGACGAGGGCCCGGCCCTTCATCTGGCAGATCCGGCCCTTCTCCCTGGTCCATTCGACTTCCATCCGGAGTTGGTCGCCGGGGACGACCATCCTCTTGAACTTGGCCTTGTCGACCTTGCTCAGGACGACGACCTTGGTCTCCGGGTCGGGGATGGAGCTGAAGAGGAGCACGGCCCCGGCCTGGGCCATGGCCTCGATGATCAGCACGCCGGGCATGATCTTCCAGTCCGGGAAGTGGCCCTGGAAGAACTGCTCGTTGCAGGTGACGTTCTTGATGGCGACGATGGTCTTGTGGGGCACCATCTCGAGAACGCGGTCGACGAGCAGGAGCGGGAACCGGTGCGGCAGGATGCGCATGATCTGTTCGGTCGGGATCATGGTCCGGCTCCCGGGAGGCTACTTCTTGACGGGCGGGGCCGCCTTCATCGCGTCGTAGCGGCTGATGACCTCGCCGGTCAGGTCGACGGCCGGGTTGAAATAGACCGTCCCGCTCTTGGCCAGGTCGAAGATGATGTCGAGGCCCTTGTCCTTGCGGAGCTGCTCGATGAGGGGGATGAGCGCGTCCTGGATCTTCGAGAGCGTGGAGGCCTGGAGTTCCTGCATGGCCTTGGTAGCGTCCTCGGCGGCCCGCTGACGCAAGGTCTGCTTGTTCTGGATGTCGGCCTGGATGCCCGCGGCCGCCTCGGCGGTCAGGGTCAGGCGCTGGGTCTGCAGGCGGTTCTGCAGCTGCTTGATCTGGTCGTCCAGGCCGGCGATCTGGTCGGTGTACCTCTTATCGGCCGCCTGGAGCGCGGCGATCGCCTTCTTGCCCTCGGCGGACCGCTCCAGGACCTCCTGCGAGTTGATGGTCGCCAGCTTGGTCTGGGCCAGAGCAAGCCCGGCCAGGCCGGCCAGGGCCGCGGTGATGAGAGCGCAGATTCGAATGGGTCGTTTCATGGTCGAAAACCTCCTAGAACGTCGTGCCGACGGCGAAGCGGAAGGCGAAGTTGGAGTCGTCCGCGTAGATCTTCTTGTTGTTGTAGGCGAAGATGAGCCGGAAGGGGACGCGCAGGGCGGGGATGAAGAGCCGGGCTTCGAGGCCGGCCGAGGAATACATGCCCTTCCAGGTGATGGGATTCCCCCAGGCGACGGCGGAGCCCCGGTCGTAGAAGAAGATCGCGTAGAGCGGGCCGCCGACGGGGATGATGTACTCCGCGTTGATGGTCAAGGCCTTGTCGCCGCCGACCATGTAGCCGTTGTCGTCGCGGGGGCCGATCGAGTAGACCTCGTAGCCGCGGATGGACCGCTCGCCGCCGAGGAAGAATTTCTCCCAGTACGGCACCTTCGTGCCGTGGAGGGTATGCATGAACTGGTATTCGGCGTGGAAGCCGAAGACGTGGGCCTTGGGCCCGCCCCCCAGGACCGGGTGATAGTAGGTGAACGAGAACGTGGGCCGGATCATGTCGACCGCGCCGCCGAGGAAGCTGCCCGCGTACTTGACGCTGGCCGAATACGAGGTGCCGCGCGTCGGCGTCAGGGGGCTGTCGATGGTCGACCGCCAGATCTGGGGCGTGATCGAGTTCTCCCAGTACTTGCCGGAGGTCGCCCCGTAATAGGACGCGTAGTAGGACCCGGACGGATAGGAGATCTCGATCCTCTGGACGGTGTAGGTCAGGTTCGCCCGCCACATGCCGAAGAGCCGCGTGCCCAGGGTGAAGTCGACGCCCTGGGTGTTCTGCTTGTAGAGGGAGTAGGTCGTGTAGTCGATCTTCCGGCTGTAGACGTTGAAGCCGGCGGTGATGGGCTTGTCGAACACGTACGGCTCGGAGAAGCCGAACGAATAGTTCTTGACCAGCTTGCCCTGCTGGAGGCCCAAGTCCAGGGTCTCGCCGGCGCCGAGGAAGTTGACCGTCGAGTAGCTGAACGCCAGGAAGGTCCCCTCGTAGCCGCTGTAGCCGGCCGTGAACTGGATGTTGTTGCGCTGCATCTCCTTGACGTTGACCTGGACGTTCATCTTGGTCGGGTCTTCGGGGTCCGGCTTGATGTCGGGGTCTTTCTCCAGGTCGACGATGCCGAGCTGCTTGATCCGCAGAATGCTGTTCTTGAACAGGCCGAAGCTGAAGCGGTCCCCCTCGCGGATGATCATCTCCCGGCGGATGACCTTGTCCTTGGTGAAGGTGTTGCCCCGGAACTCGAGCCGGTTGAGGTAGGCCACCTCCCCCTCGACGATGTTGAACGTCACGTTGACGATCTTGTTCTTGGGGTCGAGGTTCTCGACCGGGATGGTCTGGGCGTAAACGTAGCCGCCGTCGCGGTAGGTCTCGCCGATGTCGGTGACGGTCTTCTCCCGGACCTTGGTGCTGTAAACCTCCCCGGGCTGGAGCTTGACCAGGCTGCGCAGGTACTTGGGGTTGAGGGCCTTGCTGCCCTCGATCTTGATCTCGCCGGTGCGGTAGCGGTAGCCGGGGTTGATCGGGAAGACCAGCCGCATCATCTTCTGCTTCTTGAACAAGACCGAGCGCCGGACGAACTCCTCGGTCCGGGGCTGGCCGACCGAGGCCTCCATGTAGCCGAGCTCCTGGTATTTCGTCTTGATGGCCTCGATCTCTTCCTCGATCTTGTTCTGCTTGTAGACGTCCTTGCCGGCGACCCAGTTGAACAGCGAGTGGGGCCGGTTGTTCTTCATCGACCACTCGAGGGTGCTGGCCGGGATCTTGGTGCCGCCCTCGAAGACGACCGCCCCGACGCGGAGCTTGGGGCCCTCGTCGATCTTGAACAGGACGTCGACCTCGTTCTTGCCCTGCCGGACGGACTCGACTTCGATCTTCGAGGCCAGCAGGCCCTTCTCGTAGAGGAGGTCGGTGATGGTGTCCTTGATGCGCTGGAGCTTATAGGGGCTGTAATAGGAATACGGCAGGATGGCCTGGTCCTTCTCCTTGAGCTTGTCGGTGATGTCCTTTTCCTTGACCTTCTTGCCCGTCTTGTAGGTGACGGCCCGGACGACCGGGTTCTCCTCGACGATGATCCGGACGATCCGGCCCCGGGCGCCGGCCGCCTCCTCGAAGCGGACGTTGGCGAAAAAGCCCGTCGACCAGAGGACGCGGAAATCGCGGCGGAGCTGGTCGGCGCTGTAGACGTCCCCCGCCCGGAAAGACAGGTAATACTCGATGGTCTCCTGCCCGACCCGGTCGTTGCCGGAGATCTCGATCTTCTCGATGACGTCCTGGGCGGCCAGGACGGCGGGGAGGACGAGCAGGGCCAGGAGTCCGAGGAGGACGGTGACGCGCTTTCTCATGTCGAAAATCCTTCTCTCATATACCATATCGGCCCGGAATGGTCAAAAACCCCGGCCCGGCCGCGGGGGCACGACGCTCCCTTCACTTAACTCGGGATCCCGGCCTGTAGTTTCATCGCCCCGGCTTCCATGACATAGACCTTGTCGCAGAAGCGGGCGATCTTCTCGTTGTGCGTGACCAGGATCGAGGACAGTCCCTTGCCGGCATGGAGGTCGAGGATGAGGCGGAGGACCTTCTCCCCCGTCTTCCAGTCGAGATTGCCCGTCGGCTCGTCGGCCAGCAGCAGGCAGGGGCCGTTGACGAGGGAGCGGGCGATGGCCACCCGCTGTTGTTCGCCGCCCGAGAGCTGGCCCGGCCGGGCCTCGGTCTTGTCCTCGAGCCCGACCTCCCGGAGCATCTCCAGGGCCCGCCCGAAGGCCTCCCGGCGCGGCATCCCGCCGATCATGGGCGGGAAGGCGACGTTCTCCAGGGCGCTGAACTCGGGCAGGAGGTGGTAGACCTGGAAGACGAACCCGATCTTGCGGTTGCGGATCGAGGCCACGTCCCGCTCGGCGCCGGCGAAGAGGTCCTCGCCGTCGAGCCGGACCCGGCCCTCGGTCGGCCGGTCGAGCCCGCCGAGCAGGTTGAGAAGGGTCGTCTTGCCCACGCCCGACGCGCCCATGACGGCCACGAGCTCGCCGCGGCCGAGCGCGAAATCGAGGCCCTCGAAGACGCGCAGGTCCCCCTTCGGCAGGGGGTAGGTCTTGCCCAGGCCTTCGGCGACAAGGACCGGGTCACTCATACTTCAACGCCACCACGGGGTCCACCTTGGCCGCGCGGCGGGCCGGGAAGAGGGTCGAGACGAAGCTGATGAGCAGGGTGACGCCGACGATCGCGGCCAGGTCGAGCGGATGCATCCGGAAAGGGACGTAGGAGATCTGGTAGATGTCGACGGGGATGCGGATGAGCTTGAAGGCGTTGGCCAGGGCGCACCAGCCCAGGCCGAGCCCGGCGCCGAGGGCCGTTCCGACGACGCCGATGAGCGCGCCCTGGAAGAAGAAGATGCGGTTGATCATCGCCGGGGTGGCCCCGATGGCCATGAGGATGCCGATGTCGCGTGTTTTCTCCATGACCATGAGGATGAGCGTGGCGATGATGTTCAGGGCGGCCACGACGACGATCAGGGTGATCGTCAGGAAGAGGATGTTCTTCTCGAGCTTCAGGGCCGAGAACAGCGACTTGTTGAGCTCCATCCAGGTCGTGATGTAAACGACCGGCGGCAGGACGGCCATGATCTTCCGGCCGATCTCGGGCGCGGCGAAGATGTCCCGGAGCTTGACCTGGATGTAGCTGGCCCGCCCCTCGAGGCCGAAGAGCCGCTGGGCCGTGGCCATGGCCGTCAGGGCCGTCGAGCTGTCGAACTCGTAGAGGCCGGTGTTGAAGATGCCGGTCACCTCGAAGGTCTTCCGCTTCGGCAGGAGGCCCATGGGCGACAGGGTCGACGAGGCCGAGATGACACTGACGACGTCGCCCACCTGGGCGCCTATGCGCAGGGCCAGCTCGCGCCCGAGCAGGAGCCCCTCCCGGCCGCCGCTGCGGGCCTCCGGGATCCGGCCCGCCTCGAGCTTCTGGAGCCAGGCCGAGCCCGGCCGCTCGCGCTCGAAGTCGATGCCCTTGACCAGGGCCCCCGAGTTCTCGCCCCGCCCGGTGATGAGGACGGTGTTGTAGACGACGGCCGAGGCCGATTCGACGCCGGGCAGGGCCCGGATCTTGCGGGCCATGTCCTCGTAGCTCTCGAGGCCCCGGCCGCTGAGGTCGGAGACCATGACGTGCGAGGTCGCGCCGAGGATCTTGGCCTGGACGTCGCCCTGGAAGCCGGTGATGAGGGCGATGGCGATGACCAGGGCGGCCACGCCGATGGCCACGCCGATGACGGAGATCAGGGTGATGACCGAGACGAAGGCCTCTTTCCTCCGCGCCGTGAGGTAACGCCGGGCGACGAACAGCTCGAAGCTCATGGCGCTGTTTTCGGCTTCAGGAGGGGGAAGAGCACGACCTCCCGGATCGTCCTCCGGTTGGCCAGGAGCATGGTCAGCCGGTCGATGCCGATGCCTTCCCCGCCGGCCGGCGGCAGGCCGTATTCCAGGGCCTCGACGTAGTCCAGGTCGACGCCCATGGTCTCCTCGTCGCCGCGCTTCCGCTCCCGGGCCTGCTCCTCGAAGCGGGCCCGCTGCTCGGCCGGATCGGTCAGCTCGGAGAAGGCGTTGGCGATCTCCATGCCGGCGACGACAAGCTCGAAGCGCTCGGACTCCTCGGGGTTGTCGCGCGAGGTCTTGGCCAGGGGCGAGATCTCGCGGGGCGGGTTGGTGATGAAGGTCGGCTGGACGATGTGGTCCTTGACGAAGCGGTCGAAGATGACGTCGAGGGCCTTGCCGTAGGTCTCGGGCTTCTTGTCCGGGGCCAGCTCGGCGGCATAGGCGATGAGGCCCGGGCGGTCCTCGAAGCGGCTGGCCGGCAGGCCGCTGTACTCGATGCAGGCCTCGTGGAACTTGAGCCGCCGGAAGGGCCGCTTGAGGGAGATCGTCCGCTCGCCGAAGGGGATCTCCTCCTTGCCGAGGAGGTCGACGGCCAGGCCGCTCAGGAGCTCTTCGGTCATGTTCATCATGTCGAAGTAGTCCTTGTAGGCCTCGTAGAACTCGAGCATGGTGAACTCGGGGTTGTGCTGGGCGTCGATGCCCTCGTTGCGGAAGCTCCGGTTGATCTCGTAGACCTTGTCCAGGCCGCCGACGACGAGCCGCTTGAGATAGAGCTCGGGGGCGATGCGGAGGTAGAGGTCGACGTTGAGGGCGTTGTGATGGGTCACGAACGGCCGGGCCAGGGCGCCGCCGGGGATCGGGTGCATCATCGGCGTCTCGACCTCGAGGTAGCCGCGGCCGTCGAAGAACTTCCGGATGTAGGCGATGACGGCCCCGCGCAGGCGGAAGACCTCGCCGACCTCGGGGTTCATGATCAGGTCGAGGTAGCGCTGGCGGTAGCGCATCTCGACGTCCTGCAGGCCGTGCCACTTCTCCGGCAGCGGGTGGAGGCACTTGGCCAGGAAGGTGACGGCGTCGCAGAGGACGGTCAGCTCGCCCGTCTTGGTCTTGAACAGCGTCCCGGAGACGGCGACGATGTCCCCCACGTCGAGGAGGCCGAAGCGCTCGTAGGCCTCGGGCCCGACCCTGTCGGCGCGGATGTAGGCCTGGAGCCGGCGCCGCCCGTCGGAGAGATGGAAGAAGGTCGCCTTGCCCATCTTGCGGACGGACATGATCCGGCCGGGCACGACGACGGCCGCCTGCCGCGCCTCGAGCTCCCCGGCCGGCAGGCCGGCGAAGGCTTCGACGGCCTGGGAGACCTCGTGCGTCAGGGCCGCCGTGTAGGGGAAGAGCGGCACGCCCGCCTCGGCCAGCTTGCGGTACTTGTCGCGCCGGGCGACGTCCTGGTCGAGCTCAGCGGGCTCGTTCTTTGGGCTCATGCTCACCTTCTTTTTTGTCCGCCTCCCCGGCCGGG
Source organism: Acidobacteriota bacterium (assembly GCA_039683095.1). Lineage (NCBI taxonomy): Bacteria > Pseudomonadati > Acidobacteriota > Acidobacteriota bacterium. The sequence continues at coordinate 182,462 of JBDKSB010000012.1, forward strand.
GCCGCGGCGGCCCCGAGGCGCCGGACGACCGCGTCGAGGACGCCGTTGACGAACACGGCCGATTCCTCGCCGCTGAAGCGCTTGGCGATCTCGATGGCCTCGTTCATGACGATGGCCGGGACGAGCGCCGGCTCGTAGAGGAGCTCGCAGACGGCGATCCTCAGGATGTTCCTGTCGACCACGGCCATGCGGGCCAGGCGCCAGTTCGTCGAGGCCGCCTGGATGGCGTCGTCGATCGCGGCGCCGTTATCGAGGATCTTCTGGACGAGCCAGGCGCCGTATTCCCGGACGGGCTTGGAGGCTTTCTGGCGCTGCCAGTAGGCCCGGATGAGGGCCGGCTCGTCGCCGGCGTTGAATTCAAGCTGGAACAGGATCTGGAGGGCGCACTCCCGGGCCTTGCGGCGTTCTCCCATGGCGTGGACCGGCCGACCGCTCAGCGGAGGCCCGCCTCCTTGATCACGTTCAGGGTCTCGACGAGCGAGAAGGCCGCGTCATAGCCCTTGTTGCCGGCCTTGGTCCCGGCCCGCTCGATGCCCTGCTCGACCGTGTCGACCGTCAGGATGCCGAAGGCGACGGGCACGCCGTCGTCCATGGCGATCTGGGCCAGGCCCTTGGTCACCTCGGCGCTGAGGAAGTCGAAGTGGGGCGTGTCGCCGCGGATGAGGGCGCCGATGCAGAGGATGCCGTCGGCGGCCTTGGCCTTGGCGATCTTCTTGGCCAGGAGCGGGACCTCGAACGAGCCCGGCACCTTGTAGACCGTCAGGTCGGCCTCCTGGGCCCCCGTCTTCTGGAGGGCCTCCAGGGCCCCTTCGAGCAGGCGCTCGGAGATGAAGCTGTTGAAGCGGCTGACCACGATCGCGATCCGGAACCCCTTGGCCTGGAGCTTGCCTTGATGGATCTTCATGGTGTCACGCCCTCCGACACGAATCGCTTCCCGGGGAACCGGGAGCGGCCCTATTCTAGCAGATGTCCGGCGGTTTTTCACCAAAAATGCCGCCCGGCAGCCGGGCCCGGGCCGCCTTGAGCGGGTGAAGAGATTGTGCTACCTTGGCATCAGGAGAAAGCGATGAGAACCAAGAACGGATTCCCCGAGCTCGCCGCCGACCAGCTGCGCTGGACCTGCTGCCCCGATCTCGTCCCGGTCCGATCGAGCGACGAGGCCCTGGCCTGCAAGAAGATCATCGGCCAGGAGCGGGCCCTGCGGGCCATCCAGACGGGCCTCGACATTAAGAGCCTCGGCTACAACATCTTCATCACCGGCATGGTCGGCACCGGCCGGACGACCACGGTCAAGCAGCTGCTCGACCAGCTCGAGAAGGGCGACCGGACGCCCGAGGACATCCTCTACGTCAACAATTTCAAGTACCCCGACGAGCCCGTCCTCGTCACGCTGCCGGCCGGCCGGGGCAAGGCCTTCGGCGAGGCCATGACCAAGCTCATCGACATGCTGCGGACGAACATCCCCCACCTCCTGAAGAGCCCCTACTATTCCGAGAAGCGGGACGCCATCATCGAGTCCCAGCAGAAGAAGCAGCGGGACCTGCTGCAGGGGTTCGAGGAGAAGGTCGCCGCGCAGGGCTTCTCCGTCATCCAGGTCCAGATGGGCCTGTTCACCCGGCCCGACCTCATCCCCGTCATCGAGGGCCAGCCCATCCCCTTCGCCAAGATCGAGAGCCTGGTCAAGGAGAAGAAGCTCCCCAAGGAGACCCTCGAGACGCTGCGGGCGAAGTACCAGGAGCTGACGTCCGAGCTCGAGGCCGTCTTCGAGCGCCTCAAGGAGATCGACGAGGAGACCCGGGACCTGCTCCGGAGCTGGGACGAGGAATGCATCTCGCCGGTCGTCCGCGGCGCCATCGACGACATCCGGGCCAAGTTCGACGGGCCGAAGATCTCGGCCTACCTCGAGGAGGTCGAGAAGGCCCTGGTCAAGTCCCTGGAGTCCCTCAAGGCCCAGAAGAAGGGCGACGACGACAAGGAGCCCGTGGACGGCTTCACCGAATACCGGGTCAACCTGCTGGTCGACAACTCGGACCAGAAGGGCGCTCCGGTGGTCATCGAGACCAACCCGAGCTACGTCAACCTCTTCGGCTCGATCGAATCGGCCATGACCCGCATCGGCCTGAGCCAGACCGACTTCACCATGATCAAGGCCGGCTCCTTTCTCAAGGCCAACGGCGGCTACCTCGTCGTCAACGCCCTCGACGCCCTGGTCGAGTCCGGCGTCTGGACGACCCTCAAGCGGACCCTGCGCAACCAGGTCTTCGAGATCCAGAACTACCTCCAGATGTACCTGTTCTCCAGCCCCCGCCTGAAGCCGGAGCCCATCCGGGCCGACGTCAAGGTGATCATGATCGGCGACTCCTATATCTACAACCTTCTCTACGCCCAGGACGAGGACTTCAAGAAGATCTTCAAGATCAAGGCCGAGTTCGACTCGGAGATGCCCAAGGACGAGAGGTCCTTCGCCGATTACGTCCGCTTCGTCAAGAAGATCTGCGACGAGGACGGCCTTCTGCCCATCGACCAGGACGGCCTCGCGGCCCTCATCGAGTACTCCACCCGCATCGCCGGCCGCCAGAAGAAGCTGTCGACGCGGTTCCATGTCATCGCCGACGTCGTCCGGGAGTCGAGCTACTGGGCCCGCCGGCGGAAGAAGGACTCCGTCGGGCGGGAGGACATCGAGCAGGCCGTCGACGAGCGCTTCGAACGGGTCAGCCTGATCGAGGACAAGATCCAGGAGATGATCGAGGAGGGCACGATCCTCATCGACACCGGGGGCGCCGTGGTCGGCCAGGTCAACGGCCTGTCGGTCTACGACATGGGCCAGTTCATGTTCGGCAAGCCGGCCCGCATCACGGCCCGGACGGGCATGGGCCGCGGCGGCGTCATCAACATCGATCGGGAGGCCGACCTGAGCGGCCCGACGCACAACAAGGGCGTCCTCATCCTGGGCGGATACCTGCGGGGCAAGTACGCCCGCAAGCGGCCGATGTCGCTGACGGCCTCCTTGGCCTTCGAGCAGTCCTACGGCGGCGTCGACGGCGACAGCGCATCTTCGACCGAGGTCTACGCCATCCTCTCGAGCCTCTCGGGCCTGCCCCTGCGCCAGGACATCGCCGTCACCGGCTCGCTCAACCAGCGGGGCGAGATCCAGCCGATCGGCGGGGTCAACGAGAAGATCGAGGGCTTCTTCGACGTCTGCCGGGCCAAGGGCCTGACCGGGACCCAGGGGGTCGTCATCCCCCGCCAGAACGTCGAGAACCTGATGCTCCGGTCCGACGTCGTCGCCGCGGTCCGCGAGGGCAAGTTCCACGTCCACGCGGTCGGGACGATCGACGAGGGGATCGAGATCCTGACCGGCGTCGAGGCGGGCGCGGCCGACGCGGACGGGAACTATCCGGACGGGACGGTCCACGGCCTGGTCGACCTGGAGCTGCAGAGGCTGGCCAGGGGAATGAAGGAATTCGCGGCCCCGGCCGAGAAGGGGGAAAGCGGCCCGGAGGCCAGGAAGTAGCTAGCGGGCCGGCGCCGTCCCGGCGAGCCGTTTCAGCCGCTGGACCTCGGCGGCGCGCAGATAGCGCCACTCGCCGGTCTTGAGCCCATCAAGGGTCAGGCCGGCGAAATCGACGCGCACCAGGCTTTCGACGGGATAGCCGACGGCCTCGAACAGCTTCCGGATCTCCCGCTTCCGGCCCTCATGGATGTCGACCTTCAGCGTCGCGGCGCGGTGGCCGCGCCGGAGGAGCGTCACCCGCGCCGGGGCCGTCCGCCGCCCTTCCAGGAAGAGACCGTGCCGGACCTTGTCGAGGTCCTCCTCGCGGGGCTCGCCTTCGACCCGCGCCTCGTAGGTCTTCGTCACGCCGTAGCGGGGATGGGTCAGCTTCAGGGCCAGGTCGCCGTCGTTGGTCAGAAGCAGGGCCCCCTCGGTGTCGAGGTCGAGCCGGCCGACGGGATAGACCCGGACCGCCAGGCGGCCGAGGAGATCGAGGACCGTCGGCCGCCCGAACGGGTCCTTGACGCTGACGACCCGGCCGGCCGGCTTGTTGAGCAGGATATAGACGAGCTTCTCCTCCTCGGCCCGGACCGGCTTCCCGCCGGCCACGACCCGGTCCCGGGCCGGATCGATCTTCTCCCCGAGCTCCTGGACGACCCGTCCGTTGACGCGGACCCGCCCCTCGGCGATCCAGCGGTCGGCCTCGCGCCGCGAGCAGACCCCGGCGTGGGCCAGGAACTTGTTGAGACGCGTCTCCATGTTGATCCGGCCCCATTATCCTGGCCGGGTCGGGAAGTGTCAAGACAGGCCGGGCGGCGGGGCGAATCCGGCATGAGGAGGCCTCGAGAAGAACGAATGCGCCGGGGATTCGTATACATAGGGTAGAATATAGAAGGAACATCCATGGCCAAGCTGCAGGTCGGCGAATCGCTCGGGATGGCCCTCGATTCCCTGTGGGCCAACAAGCTGCGCAGCTTCCTGACCCTGCTCGGCATCATCATCGGCGTCCTGACCATCATCGCCGTCGTCTCGGTCATCCAGGGCCTCAACAACTACGTCTACACGAAGATGTCCTTCTACGGGGCCAACGACTTCTCCGTCCAGAAGTTCTCGATGATCGGGACATCGCTCAAGGAATTCAAGGAGCAGCTGAAGCGGAAGGACATAACCCTGGTCGAGCGCGACCTCATCCGGGCCAACTGCCCGTCCTGCGGGCTCGTCGGCGCCTCGGACTCTTCGAGCGCGACGGTCAAGTACGGCAGCCAGTCCCTCAAGGGGACCGAGGTCCGCGGCGTGACCTACCTGGACCACGAGATCGGCTCGGTCGTCGAGCTCACCTCGGGCCGCCACCTGCAGAGCATGGACGAGACCAACTCCCGGTCCGTCTGCGTCATCGGCGCCGACATCGCCGAGAAGGTCTTCGGCGGGCTCGATCCCCTCGGCCGCTGGCTCAAGGTCGGCAGCCGCGATTTCCAGGTCATCGGCGTGGCCAAGAAGAAGGGCAAGATCCTGGGCTACAGCCAGGACAACTTCGTCCGCGTCCCGATCACGACCTTCATGAAGGTCTACGGATCGCGGCGCTCCATCAGCATCAACATCCACACGGATTCGCAGGAGGCGATGGCCCGGGCCCAGGAAGAGGTCCGGACCGTGCTCCGCTCCTGGCGCAAGCGCGGCTACAACGACCCGGACGACTTCTCCTTCGCCACCTCGGAGACCTTCATCCAGTTCTACAAGACGGCCACCTCGGGCATCTACTTCGCCATGATCGCCGTCTCCTCGATCGCCCTCATCGTCGGCGGCATCGTCATCATGAACATCATGTTCGTCTCCGTGTCCGAGCGGAAGAAGGAGATCGGCGTGCGCATGGCCGTGGGGGCGCGGCGGCGTGATATCCTGTTCCAGTTCCTCATCGAATCGGCGGTCATCTCCGGCGTCGGCGGCTTCATCGGCATCGTCCTCGGCTTCCTGGTCGCCAGGATCGTCTCCGCGGCGACCTCGATGCCCTCGAGCGTCGAGCCCGTCTCGATCGTCCTGGCCATGATTATGTCCTGGTCGATCGGCCTGTTCTTCGGCATCTATCCGGCCAACCGGGCGGCTAAGCTCGACCCGGTCGAGGCCCTGAGGGCCGAGCTATGAAGCTCCAGATCGTCCGCGAGACCTTCCGCATGGCCCTGGACTCCCTGCGGACCAACAAGCTCCGCTCGCTCCTGACCATCCTCGGCATAGTCATCGGGGTCATGACCGTCATCGGCATGGTCTCCGTCATCCAGGGGCTCAACAAGAGCTTCCTCTCGGAGCTCCAGTCGGCCGGCTCGGATATCATCATCATCACCAAGAACGAGGCCGTCCAGATGGGCCGCCGCTCCGAGGAGGAGCGGACGCGCAAGGACCTGACCTTCGACGACGTCCGGGCCCTCCAGCAGGACGCGACGCTGGCCAGGGCCGTCGCGGTCAGCGTCAACGTCAGCCCGTTCGACCAGGTCGAGATCAAGTACCGGAACGCCAAGAGCGACTCGGCCATCGTCATCGGCATGAACGACAAGTGGCCCGCGGTCATGTCGCTCTACCTGCCGCGCCTGGGCCGGTTCATCACCGAGGGCGAGGTCGCCCGCAGCGCCCCGGTCTGCGTCCTGGGCTCCGAGCTGGCCGACGTCCTGTTCCCGACGACGAACCCGGTCGGCAAGGAGATCCGGGTCGGGCCGGCGGCCTTCACCGTCGTCGGCGTCCTGGCCAAGCGGGGCCAGATGTTCGGCCAGAGCCGGGACAACTTCGTCGGGCTGCCCATCACGACGCTGATGAAGCATTTCAGCTACGACAAGGAGGCCCTCGAGATCATCGCCGCGCCGCGCCAGCCGGACACCCTCCAGGAGACGATCGAGCAGATCAGCGGGGTCCTCCGCCAGCGGCGCAAGGTGCCCTACGGCAAGCCCAACGACTTCTCCGTCATGACCCAGGATTCGATGGTCGATCTCTACAACCAGCTGACCGGCGCGGCCTACCTGGTCATGATCGTCATCTCCTCGATCGGCCTGCTCGTCGGCGGCATCGGGGTCATGAATATCATGCTCGTCTCGGTCAAGGAGCGGACCCGCGAGATCGGCATCCGCAAGGCCATCGGGGCCCGCTCGGGCGACATCCTGAAGCAGTTCCTGATCGAGGCCATCGTCCTGACCGGGGCCGGCGGCCTGATCGGCGTCCTGGCCGGGTTCGCGATCGCCCTGACGGTCAAGGCCGCGACGCCGCTGCCGGCGACGGTCTCGCCCTGGTCGGTCGCGCTCGGCCTCTCGGTCTCGGCCGCGATCGGCCTGTTCTTCGGCCTGGTCCCGGCCCGCAAGGCCGCCCGCATGGACCCGATAGTTTCCCTCCGCTACGAGTAGCCCCCGTCCGGGAGCGGCATTCCGGCGATCGGGCCCAGGAGCTGAAGCGCTCCTTCAGGCTTCAAGATTGGCCGCTATTACGGACGAGGCTCCCCTATCCGCAGAAATAAAATGGGCGAATCCTGGTCTATAAATCGATTGATATCCGCGGAGAGAAGGATAAACTAAAGAAGGTTAGCAAAGGGGTAGGTTCTTAATTCCCTTGGCGTTTCTGTCGGGGAAAGGGATTGTCAACGTCGTATATCCGAGAAAGACCACCCGAAAATCCTTCGAGAGCAATCGATGGGCATAGCCCCCCTGTTGCTATTCCCTTTTCCAGCGGCTATCGTTGTCCATCGGGGAATCAGTTGGTAGCAGGCGCTGAGCCTGAGTCAAGTCATCAGTACGGCAAGGCACTTGATTTCGCGGGCTCGAGCATAACTTGCTTTTATTCCTTTTTCGCCACCATGTATACAGGGTGTATGACGGGAAGCAGCTATTTGCACAGAAGTGATGGAATTGTAGTTTTCGGCACAACCAACCCAATACCGTTTCCGAGCGCAACCGTCGTATATGATCGGGGCCATGCACAATGGGAATGATCCCCGCCGGTTTCCGAACGAGGGACGAAATGAAACAGGCACTTGCCTTTCTCTGCGTCATGATGCTCCTGACTTCTGTGGCCGGTGCCCGGACAAAAGAGCAAAATGCGCAGGCGGCCAAACTCGAGGAATTTCGGCTGAAGCTGAAAAGCGAAGCCTTCAACGACCGCGAGGAGGCGGTCCGATCCATCGGCACGCTCAGGAAGGAAGATCGTTCCGAATTCCTCAATCGTGAGCTCATCCTGCTCTATAAGATGGAGGTCGAACGAGACGCGAAAAGGATGGAATATGCCGATAAGCCGGGCATGTTCGAAGATAAAGTCCCTAAAGAAATTCAATACACGAATACGGAGGAATTCCATGAGTATTTAGGCATGTTGGCCAGGCTAATCGCTCAGACAAGAGACCCTGCGATCCTGCCGCTGCTAATAAGAACCATGTTGGAAACCGATGTCCTGATCCCCTATGGAGATCTGGCCATTGACCCCGTGATACGGGAGATGGAAAGCTCCGGCAACGAGTTCAGGCGACTGGTTGCTTTTGTAACTCTCCGGCAATTCTACACATATAAGGGCGAGGCCTATGCCCCAAACCCAGAGGCGAAAGCACGCATCGTGGCGGCCGCAATTAAATTCGCGGGACATGACAAGGATGGGCCCAATCGGTCAGGCGCCGTTGAGTTTCTCGGGGACGTAGGAGACCGAAGCGTTCTGCCTCTTTTGGAGAGGATCGCCGCAGACGACCCCTATCACTTCAGGACCGAAGCTGTGCTCGGGATCGACGAAGAGATGCCTCCCGGCGCCAAGATCATCAGGTATCCCGTCAGAAATGCGGCCAGGAAAGCGATCGAAAGAATTAAAGCACGAGACAAAGAAAGATAGTCTCGTCGGGATGGCCGGCGGCCGCCTCCCGGATCAGGCGTTTTCCGCCAGCCAGCGGGCCGCGGCCTCGACGGCCGCGCCGAGCCGGCTCTTGTCCGCGGTGACGAGCTCGACGAGCGACGGGCCTCCCCCGCCTTTGACCGGGACGACGGCGGCCACGGCCGGCACGGCCTGGCGCAGGTCCGCCTTCAGGGACTCGGCCCGGGCCAGGATGACATGCCCCTGGCTCTCGCCCGAGGCGCCGTAGGCCACGGCGAAATCGCCCCTCCTGACGATGTTGAGGGCCAGGAAGCGGGCTTCCTCGGGGGTCTTGTCCTCGAGGACCCCGGCGACGACGCGCCCCGGAGCGGCCCGGACGATCTCGGCGGCCTCGAAAGCCGCCAGGCGCTCCTCCAGCCGGCGGGCCCGTTTCTTGAGGGCCTTGCTCTCGGCGGAGTTCCTCTCGACCTGCCCGCCGACGTCCGCCGCGGCGCAGGAGAACGACGCCGCCAGCTTCCGGACCGTCCGGTCCTTGGCCCGGTAGTCGCAGAGGGCCCGGCCGCCGCAGAGGAACTCGAAGCGGAGGTTGCCCCGGATCTTCTCGACGCCGCCGAGCCTGATCAGGCCGATCTCGCCCGTCCGCCGGACGTGGGTGCCGCCGCAGGCCGAATAATCGAAGCCGTCGACCTCGACGACCCGGAGAAGGCCCTGCTTCTTCGGGGGCCGCCGCAGGGGCACCTCGCCGATCCGCTCCTCCGGGACGAAATAGGTCTTGACCTGGCGGTCCTCCCAGACGACGGCGTTGGCCCGGTCCTCGACCCGGTCGCAGTCGGCGTCGCCGATCTTCGGCAGGCCGATCTCCAGCGTGGAGAGGTCGGGGCCCATATGGAAGGAGCGCGTTTCGCCCTTGAGCAGCTCCCAGAAGGCCTGGGACAGGACGTGCTGGCCGGTGTGCTGCTGCATGTGGTCGAAGCGGACGGCCCGGTCGACGGCGCCGTGGACGCGGCCCTCGGGAGCGGGGCCGTCGAGGACATGAAGGATGGCGCCCTCGAGATCGAGGACCTGGAGGACGGGGACGCCGCCGAGCGTGCCGCGGTCCCAGGGCTGGCCGCCGGACTCGGGGTAGAAGGCGGTCCGGTCGAGCACGACGGCCGGCCGGCCCTCGTGCTCGCGCCGCTCGACGACCTCGGCGTCGAACTCCAGAAGACAGGCGTCGTCGAAGTACAGCCTTCTCGTTTCGCTCATGATGCGCTCCTTCGGGTCAGACGAGCCGGTCGGCGCCTGCCGCGGCCAGGACGCGGACGGTCGTCTTGAAATGGGTCTTGGCGAACCTGGCCAGGATGTCCGGCCCTTTCGCCCGAACGAGCTTCACGGCCGCGGCCTCGACCTGGTCGGACGCGCCCTTCGGCAGCTCGATCCCGGCCTCCCGCGACAGGGCGCCGAGCCGGGCCAGGAACTCGGCCCGGGCCAGGATGGAGGCGGCCGCGACGGCCAGGTCCTCCTCGGCCCGCGGCATCTGGACGAGCTCGATCTCGCGGCCCTTCTGGAGCAGGGCGTTGCGGACGAAGCGCTCGTCGCCGAACTGGTCGGTGATGGCCTTGCCCGCCGGCACGCGCTCGAGGACGTTCTCGATGGCCCGGGCATGGCCCCAGGCCAGCAGCCGGTTGAGGTTATGCATCTTGCCCCAGAGCTCGTTGTATTTCTCCGGACCGACGGTCACGACCGAATGGAAGGGGTAGCCCCGCTTGAGCTCCGCGGCGATCTCGCGGCAGCGGGCGTCCGAGGTCCGCTTGGAGTCCTTGACCCCGAGCTCGCGCAGGACCCCGTCCTGGCCTTCGGGCAGGAAGAAGGCGGCGATGACCAGCGGCCCGAAGAAGTCGCCCTTGCCCGATTCGTCCGAACCGACGCGCCCGGGCTCGGGAGAGAAGAGCCCGGCGCCCATCAGTCCTTCCCGTAGACGACGCGGCCGTCGAAAATGGTCATCCGGACCGAGGTCCGCTCGATCTCCTCGGCCGGGATGGTGAAGATGTCGCGGTCGAGGACGACCAGGTCGGCGGCCTTCCCCGGCGCGATCGTGCCCTTCGCCGCCTCGGCGAACTGGGCCCAGGCGCCGTTCACGGTGTAGGCCCGGACGGCCTCCTCGACGGAGACCTTCTCGGCCGGGACCCAGCCGCCCGGGTTCTTGCCGTCGAGCGTGCGGCGCGTCGCCGCGGCGTAGATGCCCAGGATGGGGCTCAGCGGCGCGACCGTCCAGTCGGAGCCGAAGGCCAGGACCGCCCCGGCCCGGCGCAGGGACTCGAAGGGGTAGGCCGTCTTGACCCGTTCGGGCCCGATCTTGCTCTCGGCCCAGCGGCCGTCGTCGATGGCGTGATAGGGCTGCACGGAGGCCGCGAGCCCGAGCCGCCCGAACCGGGCGATATCGGCCGGCCGCTGGTGCTGGGCGTGCTCGACCCGCCAGCGCCGGTCCCGCGGGCCATTGACGGCAACCGCCTTCTCGACCATGTCGAGGAGCATGCTGACGGCCCGGTCGCCGATGGCGTGGACGGCCAGCTGCAGCCCGGCGCGGTCGGCCTCGAGGATGCGCCGCTCCATGACGCCCGGCGGGAACATCTGGCCGTTGAGCAGGCCCGAGGTCTTCGGGTCGTCCGCATAGGGCTCGAAGAAATAGGCCGTGGACGAGCCCAGGGAGCCGTCCACGAAACCCTTGAGCCCGGCCAGCTGGAGATAGGCGTCGCCGAGCGGCGGCTTGATCTTCAGCCGGGCCAGGACGTCGACCTCGGTGATGGGGATATAGACGCTGACGCGGGTCGAGAGACGCCCGCGCCGCTCCAGCTCCCGGAAGGTCTCGAAGCTCCGCGCGTCGGCCATCTCGCAGACCGAGGTGACGCCGTTTTGGGCCGCGTGGCGCACGGCGGTCTCGGCGGCCTCGAGCCGCTCGTCCGGGGTCGGCTCGGGCACCTTGGCGTAAACCAGGTCCATGGCCGTGTCCTTGAGGATGCCGGTCGGCTCGCCGGTCGCCGGGTCCTTGAGGATCTCCCCGCCCGGCGGCGCCGGCGTGTCCTTCGTGACGCCAGCCAGCTTGAGGGCCAGGCTGTTGGCCAGGATCATGTGCTCGTCGAGGCGGCAGACGCAGACGGGGTTGTCGGGGGTCACGGCGTCGATCCAGTCCCTGCGCGGCAGCTCCACCGGGCTGAACTGCTGATGGTCCCAGTCGCCGTTCAGGATCCAGCGGCCCGGCCCGAGCTCCTTCGCCTTGGCGGCGATGCGGGCGACGAAGTCCTCGCGGCTCCGGGCTTCGCGGAGCTGGATGCGCCGCAGGGCGAAGCCGCCCTCCAGGAAGTGGGTATGGCTGTCGATGAAGCCGGGCAGGACCAGCGCCCCGCCGAGATCGACGACCTTGGCCCCGGCAGCCAGGCCCTTCAATGCCGCCGTCGTGCCGACGTCGACGATCGTACCGCCGCGGACGGCCACGGCCTGGGCCCAGGGCCGGGACGCCTCGCCGGTCCAGACCTTGCCGTTGATCAGAACCAGGTCCACCATGTTCGCCTCCGGTGCCTTGGCGCAGGCCGTCGCGGCCGCCAGGGCCAGGATCATCGCTGCCACGCAGCTCGTTCTCTTCATGTTCTTCTCTCGTTCACCTTATATAAAAGAATCCCCCGTCGAAAGCAACTCCCTCTTCAGTCCCTCGTCGATATTATTCGTGAAGATGGGAAGCGATACGGCCCGCCGGCGGCGGCCATGCATGACTTTGACGACTGTGGTAAAATAACGGATTCGACGGGCGATCCTTCGCCCGATCCTTCGGAGGATTCAATGATCGATGCGACCCAGATCCGCAAAGGAATGATCATCATCATGGACGGCACCCTCTGGCGGGTGATGGAGATGCAGCTCATCACGCCCGGCCGGTGGAAGGCCATGGTCCAGACGAAGCTGCGCAACATCCTCAACGGCTCCCAGACCGAGCACCGCTTCCGCTCCGAGGAGCGGCTCGAACAGGCCCGCCTCGACGAGCTGGAGATGGAGTTCCTCTACGAGCAGGGCGGCGAGTACGTCTTCATGAACCTGGAGAACTACGAGCAGGTCTCGCTCGGCGCCGAGACCATCGGCGAGGCCGTCAAGTACCTCAAGGCGAACACGGTCATCGAGGTCGAGATGTACGAGGGCAAGCCGGTCGGACTCAACCTGCCCCGGACCATGGACTTCAAGGTCCTCAGCACCGAGCCCCGGTTGCAGGGCGCGACCAAGACGGCCCTCTACAAGCCGGCCGTCATCGAGACCGGCGCGACCGTCCAGGTGCCGGAGTTCATCAAGGAAGGCGACGTCATCCGCATCGACACGCAGGACGACAAGTACCTCGGCCGGGCCTGAGCCGGCCCCCCCGTTCAGAAGTCCAGCCGGGCCACCCCGACGTTCCCGTAGCTGTCCCGGACCCTGACCGTGACCTGATTCTCCGCGCCCGCGGGGAGCTTCAGCGAGACCTTGAACGATTCGCTGCGGGAATCCGCGATGCCGTCGAGGGGGAAGACGACCCGCCACTCCCCCGGCCGGACGAGCACCTTGGCCTCCTCGATGTAGGAGTAGGCGTCCTCGGCCTGGAAGGCGACGTCGAGCGCGGCGCCGTTGCGGGCCGCCGTCAGGCCCTTGACGACCGGCAGGGAATTGTCGATGACCAGCGGCGGCCCGGTCTTGTCGGTCCGGAGCTCCAGGCCGTCCGGGTTCGACGGGTCGTCGGAGGCCGTCAGCCGGACCTGGTACGTCCCGTCCGGATAGGCCATCGTGTCGAAGGCGTAGATCGTCTCGGTCAGGTCCGCGGCCAGGACCCGCCAGGCCTGCTCGCCGTCCTTCTTGAGGGCCAGGGCGTAGCGCAGCGTGTCGCCGTTCTCGTCGGAAGCGTCCCAGGTGATCGTCTGGTAGCCCTTGCGCTCGCTCTTCCGCGCCGGCATCCCGATGCGGAGCGCGTCGTCCTTCTTGGCAGGATCGTCGGCCGGGTTCCGCTCGAGGCCGAGAATGGCGTCGTCCTGTTCGGGCAGCTTGAGATAGACCTCGTTGGGCTTCAAGAGCTCGAGACGGGTCACGGCGGGGGCGATGTTGGCCTGCAGGTAAAACACTCTCAAACGGTTGAAGGCCGGCGAAACCTTCCCGGTCTGGGTCCGCAGCAGGACCTTGACCTGGAGATAGCGCGCCTTGGGGCTGAGCAGCTGCTCGTCGCCCTTGCCGTAGAACGGCGACCAATCCGTCCAGGTGGCGTTGGGCTCGCCGGTGTTGCCGCTCCGGCTCTGGAGCTGGACCGAGGCCCCGGCCGCCGCGGCCGCGTCCCAGGCGATCCGCCCCCACGACGCCTGCGTGCGGGCGTCGAGAACCGGGCTGGTGTACTCGCCGGAGAACCTCTGCTCGGGCAGCAGGAGCCCGAAGTAGCAGGGATTGTTCGAGAGGACATAGATCTTGGAATCGAGCGGCGCGAGCTGGTAGACCTGCTCGGAGCTCTGCTGCAGAAGCAGGGCGACCTGACCGTTCCGGTCCGCGGAATAGATCCGGCCCTGGCCGCCCGTGCCGAAGATGACCTTCTTCTCGTCCTCGCGCCAGAGCAGGGTGTAGATCATCTCGTCATCCGAGCTCCACAGCCGCTGGGCCAGCCCGTCCGGGGTGATCCGGAAGAGCGCGCCGCCCTCCCTGGCCCCCGCGGCCGCGGCCGGCGTCGCGGCCGGGCGGACCGCCGCCCCTCCGCTCCCGGCGCTCACGGCCCCGCCGGCGCTGACGGTCAGGACGACCTCGGAACCCAGGCGCACGGGCTCGTCGGAGGACTCGTCCTTCCTGGCCCGGGCCGGCGTGCCCGAGGCCCCGGCGTAGATCTGGCCGTCGCGGTCGACGGCCAGGCTCCGCACCTCCTCGTAAGGCGTCTCGAACAGGACCGAGGCGCGGCCCTCGGCCGAGATCCGGTAGACGAGCCCGTTGCCGCCGCTGCCGGCGACGACATCGCCGCGGGCCGTCCGCTCCAGGCAGAGGATGTGGTTCTCCGCGGCCTTGAAGAACATCCCGCCCTCGCCGAGCGGCGAGATCCGGTAGATGCCGCCGCTCTCGCCGACGGCCGCCCAGAGCTCGCCGGAGTCGAAGAAGAGCAGGTCCCAGATGTACTTTTCGGCCGGGTTGAAGAACTCCTCGCCCTTGCCCTTGTCCGTGATCTTGTAGATCTTGCCGTTCGGCGAGGTCGCGGCGTAAAGGGTCCCCTTGCGGTCCTGGGCGAGCGCCGTCACGTCCATCTCCGCCGCCTGGAACCAGAGATCGGCCTTGCCCGCCTTGTCGATGCGGTAGACCCGGCCGCCGTGGCCGGTGCCCAGGTAAGTGAGGCCGTCCGCGGTCGCCAGGACCGAGAGGTAGAATTCCTCCTGGGGGGCGGCGATCTTCTCTTCCTTGGGGGCCAGGGCCAGGGCGCCGTCGTACGAAACCGAAACGCCTTCGAACTTGCCCCGCAGATAGTCGTCCCGGGTCCGAAGCTCCCACTTCTGGGGCACGACCGCCTGGAGGGACGAGGCCAGGACGAGCAGGCCGAACACGGCGGGCAAAGCGTATTTGCGCATGGCGGGGGCTCCTACTTCCGGATGCGGACGGGGATGGTCGCCCCGCCCTTGAAAACATAGGGAACGGGCAGCTGGTATTCGCCCAGCGTGGACCGGGTGATCTCGGTCGGGCCGGCGGCCGAGGACCGGGGCGAGGCGAACATCATCTTCAGGGTCGGCGGCAGGTTGGGCAGCTCCTCGCCCTTCAGGAACAGCCCCGGTTTGGTGGCCATCAGGCGGAAATAGATCCGGTTGTTCTTGCGGAGGTTGCTGAGCAGCCGGACGAGCTGGTCGAGGCTCCGGGGCACGAACTCCTGGATGCGGTACTGGGTCCGCTCGATCTGCTGCATGGTCGCGGCGTCGCCGACGAGGATCTGGAACTCGGTGCCCGCCGGCAGGGCCGGGGCGAGGACGCTGACCTCCTCCATCCGCCTATCGTCCTTCTGGGTCCGGAAAAAGGCCTGCAGCTTGATGGCCTCGCCCGGCGAGACCTCGTACTTGTCCAACAGGACCTTCTCCAGGGTCGCCGTCCGGGCCTCCTCGGCGGCCTTGACCGACAGGTCGATGCGGTAGATGCCGACATCCCTGAACTCGTTGTTCATAAGGACATAGGTGACCGCGGCCAGGAGCCCGGACAGGCTCGTCGACGAGGTGTCGTAGGCGCCGGAGTAGAGGTCCTCGAGGTGGACCGAAAGGCCGCCCTGGTCGAGGAAGACGTCGGCGCTGAACTCAAGGGCCAGGTCGCCGTAGCTCCGCTCCTCGCCCGTCACCAGGCCGGACACGGCCATGTTGACGAGGGCGGGGGTCAGGAACCTGTCGGCGACGAGCCGGAGCTTGAAGTCCTTGCGGACGCCGGGCCCGGTCTGCAGCCCGACGTTGAGCGGGATGAGATGGGGCAGGGCCCCGACCTGGCCCGCGGCGCCGGCGGTCCGGTCCTGGCTGAAGCGGCCGATGACGGGGCCCGTCGAGGACAGCTTGAAAGAGCTCTCCAGGCTGGGCATGACCGTGATGACGTCGGCCCGGGTCATGGCGTAGTCGACGGGGCCGAGGTTGTAAACCGGGTGGCCGAAGGCCAGTATCCTGTCGCCGTCGACGTAGGTCACCGTCCCGACCGCCGAGACGTCGAGGTCGCCCCCGATGAGCTGGACGCCCACGGCGTCCCCTTCCTGGATTGCCGGCCCGGCCGGGCTCCCCAGGGGCTGCGCCGCCTGGCCGGAGGTCCCGCCGCGGACGGCCATGAAGCCCAGGGGCGCGAAGTACGACCGGGCCCGGGCGAAGGCCCCGGCGGAGAAGCCGCTCAGGACGAGCGGCAGCTCGAGGGGGGCGAAGGTCTGGGCGGCGCGGTCCCCCGCCGCGGGCTTCGCGGCCAGGGTCTTCAGATATTGCCCGGCCAGCTCGTCCTGGCTCAGGTCCTCGCGCAAGGCGAGGGACGGAGCGGCGCCGGGCGCGGAGGCCGGGGCCGGCTGCCCGAGGGCCAGCATCTCCTCGATCGGCGTGATCCCGGCGATCGAATCCTTGGAGAAGGTGAAGCCCGAGGCCACGGCGCCGATGAGCTTGCCGTCGATGTAAACGGGGCTGCCGCTCATGCCGGCGATGATGCCGGTCGTCTCCAGGCCACGGCCCTTGAGCCGGGCCAGGATGATGCTGCGCTTGGGCGACGAGTTCTGCAGGACGCCGAGGATCTCGACGTCGAAATCCTCGATCGTCCGGCCCTGGAAGACGCTCTTGCCGCGCCCCTTCATGCCCGGTTTGACCTGGGACAGCGGCATGGTGATGGTGGCCGCCTCGGCCGCCAGGACGGCGGCGAGCAAGGCCAGGACGATGAGCGGAGCGCGCCGGGCTTTCAGATGTTCCACCGCAACTCCTCCCTTCCGGGCCGGCCCGCCGCGGCCCCGTTGACCGCGGCGGCCGAATCTCATAGAATGCCGCCGATGCGAGTGCTGGTCACCGGAGGAACAGGTTTCCTCGGGAGTCATCTCGTCGAGGCCCTCCTCGAAGAACCCGGCGCCGAGGTCTATGCCCTCGTCCGCGACCCGTCGAAGCCGCGCTGGCTCCAGGGGGTCGAGGGGGTCCGCTTCATCGCCGGCGATCTCGGGAGCCCGCCCCGCCTGCCGGCCGGGCTGACCTGCGTCTACCACCTGGCCGGAGTGACCAAAACCCTCAGACCGGCCAATTATTATACCGTAAACCGCGACGGCACGGCAAATCTCCTCCGGGCCCTCGAGGGTCAGTCGGAGCGCCTGCGCTTCGTCCACTTGAGCAGCCTGGCCGCCGTCGGCCCCTCCTCCCCCGGCCGTGGGGTGACAGAGGACGAGCCGCCTCACCCGATCTCCCCTTACGGCGAGAGCAAGCTCCAGGCCGAGGAGGAGGTCCTGAAGCGCAGGGACCGCTTCTCCGTGGTCCTGCTCCGGGCGGCGGCCATCTATGGCCCCCGGGACGAGGACTTCCTCGAGTTCTTCCGCTGGATCAGGCGCGGCATCCGGCCCATCCTGGGCGGCCGCAAGGTCATGAGCCTGATCTACGTCAGGGACGCCGTCCGGGCCTGCCTCCTGGCGGGAAGGGACAGGCTGCCGAGCGGGCGGACCTTCAACCTGGCCGATCCCCGGCCCTGCGGCTGGGAGGACGTCGGACGGATCGCCGCCCGCCTCCTCGGAAAGAGGACGGTGCCGGTCTACGTGCCGTTCTGGTCGGCCTACCTGGCTTCGGTCGCCTCGGAAGGCATCGGGCGCCTCATCGGTGTCGACCAGAGCCTGATCAACGTCAGCAAGATCAGGCAGATGAAGCCCGACGGCTGGGTGGCCGACGCGGCCCTGGCCCGCCGCGAGCTGGGCTTCGAGACGATCTTCACGCTGGAGCAGGGCCTGGGCGAGACGATCGCCTGGTACCTCTGGAAAGGCCTGTTGTGACCCGGGCCGCCGCGGTCCGGAGTTTATTTTTCGGGAGGCATCCTTTATAATGAAAATTAGAATGAGCGCACCGCGGACCATCGTCACCGGCACCGGCCACTACGTGCCGCCCCGCGTGGTCACCAATCACGACCTCGAAAAGCTGATGGATACGTCCGACGAGTGGATCCGCGAACGGAGCGGCATCGTCGAGCGCCACCACGTCGAACCCGGGGTCAACACGTCCGACCTGGCCGTCGAGGCCGCCCGCCGGGCCATCGAGAACGCCGGGATCGATCCGGCGACCATCGATTTCGTCGTCGCCGCGACCCTGTCCCCCGACCACTATTTCCCCGGCATCGGCGTCCTCGTCCAGGCCAAGCTGGGCCTGGGCACGACCGGCGCCCTGGACGTCCGCAACCAGTGCAGCGGCTTCATCTACGCCCTGTCGGTCGCCGACCAGTTCATCCGGACGGGGACCTACAAGCGCATCCTCCTCGTCGCCGCCGAGGTCCAGTCCGGCGTCCTCGACTACTCGGACAAGGGCCGCGACATGTCGGTCCTGTTCGGCGACGGGGCCGGAGCGATCATTCTCGAGCCCAACCCCGGCGACGACGGCCGGGGCCTCCTGTCCACCCACCTCTACGCCGACGGCAACTTCGCCAACCACCTCTGGATGGAGAAGCCCAGCTCCTCGGACCATCCGACGTTCCAGCAGCGGCTCTTCGACGAGGGCCGGTTCTTCCCCAAGATGGAGGGCCGCAACGTCTTCGTCAACGCCTGCCAGCGCATGCCCGAGGCGGTGCGGACCGGCCTGGAGCGCAACGGCCTGGCCATCGAGGACATCGACGCCCTCATCCCCCACCAGGCCAACGACCGGATCTCTCTCCAGGTCGCCAAGGCCCTCAAGATCCCTCTCGAGAAGGTCATCCGGAACATCGACCGTTACGGCAACACGACCGCCGCGTCCATCCCCATCGCCCTCGACGAGGCCGTCCGGGGCGGCCGGATCAAGCGGGGGGACCTGGTCGCCATGGCCTCGTTCGGCTCCGGGTATACGTGGGCGTCGGCCTTCCTCCGCTGGTAGGCCTGGCTCCCATTCATATACAGGGTTATAAAAGGGTTTGTCAGGCAAAGGACAACTGTGCTAGGATTTGCCAGACCTTTTGAGGAGGAGCGCATGAAAAAGACAGCCGTCGTCGTCGCCGCGCTGGCCCTGTTCGCCTGCGCGACCGGCGCCCTGCTGGCCCAGTCGGCCGAGGACGCCAAGTTCAAGAAGTTCCAGGACACGTTCTGGGACGCCTATTTCAAGTTCTACCCGACCGCCGGGACCATCCAGGGCTACGCGAAGTACAACGATAAGCTCGAAGACCCGAGCGAAGGGGCCCTCGACAAGTTCAACGAGATCCTGGACGGCTTCAACCAGGAGCTGGTCACCAAGATCGACATGACCAAGCTCTCCGCCGAGAACCAGATCGACCACGGGATGTTCCTCGACTTCCTCGACCTCGAGTTCCTCAAGCTCCAGTACACCCTCCCCTGGCAGGACAATCCGCTCCTTTACAACGACCTGTTCGTCCAGAGCCTGCAGAGCCTGCTCGTCAGGAACGGCGGCGCCAACGTCGCCGCGGCCACGGCCCGGGCCAAGCTCATCCCCGGCCTGGTCAAGCGGGCCAAGGACAGCCTGAAGAACCCGCCCCAGGAATACACCCAGGCGGCCATCGACCAGATGCCGGCCATCCTCGACTTCTACCGCGTGGATATCCCCAAGCTCTCCGGCGGCGCCGCGGCCCTCCAGGCCGAGGCCGGCAAGGCCGTCGCGGCCCTCGAGGACTACCAGCGCTGGCTGAAGGGCGAGCTCCTGGCCAAGTCGACCGGCAACTTCCGCATGCCCGATCCTCACCTCCGCCTGCTGCGCCGGACGACCCAGGGCAACCTGCCCATCCTCGAGGAAGTGGTCCAGCGCTCTCTGGCCGACTTCAACAACATCCGCCGGGAGATGTTCCTCGTCTGCATCCCCTTCTACAAGATCATGTACCCCAACGTCGACATCGAGCAGCTCGGCCGGACCAAGGGCGAGGAGCAGACCAAGAACATCGTCATCCAGGGCGTGCTCGACAAGATCAAGGGCGATCACGTCGGCCGCGACGAGTTCGTCGGCCGCATCAACGCCGGCGCGGCCAGCCTCAAGACCTTCATCCAGCAGCAGAACGTGATCGAGCTGCCGGCCGACGCGCTGGCCATCGAGCCCATGCCGGCCTATGGCCTGCCGGGCAGATGGACCGTCCTGTCGCACCCCGGCGCCTTCGAAGCCTCCGGGCCCTACACCCTCTACGTCAGGCCCGTTCCCGCCGACTGGCCGGCGGACGCGGCGACGTCGTTCCTGGAGGAGCACAACAACTACTACGTCGACTTCATGATCGTCCAGAACATCTTCCCCGGTCAGTTCGTGCCGCTGGCCATGACCCGGAAGGACCCCTCCGTCATCCGACGGATAGCCGCCAACCAGGGCCTGCTCAAGGGCTGGCCGATCTTCCTCGAGGACGTGTTCATGGAATCCGGCTACGGCAACTATGACCTCCGGATGCGCCTCAACCAGCTCAAGCTCATGCTCAAGACCGTCATCGACTTCCAGATGGACATCAACGTCAACGAGGGCACCTGGACCAAGGACAAGGTCCTCGATTACATGACCGTCCGCGGCTTCATGACCAGGACCGAGGCCGAGCGCCGCTGGAACCAGATCGTGCTCAACCCCGGCGTGGGCGCCCAGTCCTACATCGGCTACCAGGAGATCCTGGACATGGAGAAGGACTATCGCAAGCTCAAGGGCCAGTCCTTCAACGCCAAGGAGTTCCTGCAGAAGCTGGTCAGCTACGGCGCGATCCCGCTCACCAAGCTGAAAACCAAGATAGCCCAGTAAGCTCCTGGGGGGCGCGCGCCGCCTAGGCGCGCGCCCCCTTTTTCTTTCCTCCCATGGCCGATCCGCCCCGTCTCGTCGATTCCCACGCCCACCTCGACATGCCCGAGTTCGACGCCGACCGGCCCGAAGTCGTCCGCCGGGCCTTCGCGGCCGGCCTGGCGGCCATCCTCTGCCCGGCCGACCTGACCCGCCCGGCCAGCCTGGCCGCGATCGAGGCCCTGGCCGCCGAGTTCGGCCCCATCCTGGCCGCGGCCGGCGTCCATCCCCACCAGGCCAAGGACCTGACCTCAGACCATGTCCGGGAGCTCGGGGCCCTGGCCGGCCGCTCGGCCATCCGGGCGATCGGCGAGATCGGGCTCGATTATCACTACGACTTCTCGCCGCGGGAGTCGCAGCTCCAGGCCCTCCGGACCCAGCTGGCCTTCGCCGGTTCGGCCGGTCTGCCGGTCATCCTCCACAGCCGCCTGGCCGGGGCGGACATCATCGCCTCCGTCGACGGCGAGCGCTTCGGGCGCGGCGGCATCCTCCACTGCTTCACGGAGGACTGGACGGTCGCCTCGGCCATGCTCGACCGCGGCTTCCTCATCTCGTTCTCCGGCATCCTGACCTTCCCCAAGGCCGGCGCTCTCCGCGAGGTCGCCGCCCGGGTCCCGCTCGACCGCCTGCTCGTCGAGACCGATTCGCCCTACCTCGCGCCCGTCCCCTACCGCGGCGCGGGGCGGCGCAACGAGCCGGCCTTCGTCGTCGAGACGGCCCGGGTCCTGGCCGGGCTCCGGGGCCTCGCCCTCGAGGACCTGGCCGAGGCCACGACCAGGAATTTCGCCCGCCTGTTCCCGTTTGAAAAAGCCTGAGGCCGATGCTAAGATAGCCCCGCCATGGGCCTGGACCATTCGTTCGACATCGTCTCCCGCCTCGACATGCAGGAAGTGGCGAACGCCGTCAACATCACCCTGAAGGAGATCCGGAACCGCTTCGACTTCCGGAACAGCCGGGTCGACATCGTCCTCGACAAGGAGAAGATGAGCCTCGTCGCCGAGGACGATTTCAAGATCAAGGCTCTGCGGACGGCCCTCGAGGAGAAGCTGGTCAAGCGCAAGGTCTCCCTGAAGGCCCTCCAGTACGGCCGCGTCGAGGACGGCGCCAACCGCACGGTCAAGCAGGAGGTCCTCTTCCAGGCCGGCATCCCGATCGAGAAGGCACGCGAGATCGTCAGGCTGGTCAAGGCGGAGAAGTTCAAGGCCCAGGTCGCCATCCAGGGCGACGAGGTCCGGGTCTCCTCGGCCAAGATCGACGTCCTCCAGGAGGTCCTGGCCTTCCTCCGCGGCCGGGACCTCGGCATTCACATGCAGTTCACGAACTACCGATGACGTCCGCCACCCCGCTCGTCGACCGCTGGTCCGCCGTCCCCGAGTGGAAGGACATGTCCTCGCTCTACCAGGAGATCCGGCCGGACCTCGACCGGGTCGAGGACCGTCTCGAGTCCTGGTCCCGGTCGGCCAACCCCCTGACGGCCGAGATCAGCCGCTACGTCCTGCGCAAGAAGGGCAAGCGCCTGCGCCCGGCCGTCGTCCTGCTGACCTCCCGCCTGTTCAGCCCGGGCAGCGAGGAGTCCGTCTTCCTGGCCTCTCTCGTCGAGCTCCTGCATACGGCCAGCCTCATCCACGACGACATCGTCGACAACGCCGGGGTCCGCCGCGGCAAAGAGTCCGTCCACGCCAAGTGGGGCCCGAACATCACCGTCCTGCTAGGGGACTACCTCTACATCAAGTCCATCGGCCTGTCGCTGCAGTCCCGCCACGAGCGGGTCATCCGCCTCATCGCCGACGTCTCGGCCCGGATGATCGAGGGCGAGCTCGACGAGTACTCCCGGTCGTGCGACCTGGATATCACGGAAGGGCAATACCTGGAGATCATCCGGAACAAGACGGCGGCCCTGTTCGGCGTCTGCTGCCGCATCGGCGCCATCCTCGGGCTGGCTTCGCCCGAAGAGGAGGAGGCCGTCGCCGGCTACGGCCTGAACCTGGGCATGACCTTCCAGATCGTCGACGACCTGCTCGATCTCAGGGGCGATCCCGGGATCCTCGGCAAGCCGGTCCTGTCCGACCTTGGCGAGGGCCGGATCACCCTGCCCCTGATCAGGGCGCTCTCGTCCGGGGACCGGGCCGGGCGGCAGCGCATCGAGGCCCTCGCGGGACGGAAGGACATCTCCGCCGGGGACCGGCGCGGGCTCCTCGACGGCCTGGCCGCCGCCGGCGCCTTCGACTACGCCGCCGGCCGGGCCCGGGAGTTCGCCGAAAAGTCGCTCGAGGCCATGGCGCCCTTCCCGGACACCACGCCCAAGGAGACGCTGGTCCGGCTGGCCGTTTTCGGCCTCCTGCGCAAGCGATGAGGTGACGCGAGGGGCCCATGACCGAGATAGAAGTCAAGATCCGGATCGACGATCCGAAGGTTTGGCGGGCGAAGGTCCTGGCCCTGGGCGCCGTGGTGGCCCGGGACCGGCACCTCGAGACCAACATCCTGTTCGATTTCGCCTCCGGAGCGCTCCGGCAGGCGGGCCGGGCGCTGCGGCTGCGGACGGCGGGACGGCGGGCCGCCCTGACCTTCAAGGGGGAAAGGCGGGGGTCCCGGTCCTTCAAGGTCCGGGAGGAGTTCGAGACCCAGGTCCGCGATCCGAAGGAGACGCGGCGGATCCTCCGGGCCCTGGGACTGCGCGAGACGTTTTCCTACCGGAAGCGCCGGACCGTGCTCCGGACCAGCCGGCTGACCGTCTGCATCGACGAGACGGCGGCGGGCGACTTCATCGAGCTCGAGGGGGAGCGCCACGAGATCACCCGCTTCGCCCGTTCCCTGGGGTTCGGCCGGGCGGACTTCATCACCCGGAGCTATGTGGATCTGCTGAGCGGCCGGGTGGAACCGGCCGGAGCGGACTAAGCCGCCGGCGGACCGGCGCTACTCTTCCTTGTCTTCCTTGCCGAGGTCTTCCTCGCCCTCGACGTCCTCGTTCTCGTCCTCGGACTCTTCCCCGGCTTCCGGCGTTTCTTCTTCGCCTCCGAGATCGGTCGCTTCATCGGCGACATCCTTGCCGGCCAGGCCGTCGGATTCAACGGCCTCCTCGGGGACGCCGCCGCCCACGAAAATGCGGTCTTCGCGCTCGGGGACGTCGTCCATCCTGGTCGGGATGATCTCGTATTCGACGAGACCGTTCCGGACCTCGGCCTGGGCGATGCGGATCGGGTTCTTGGACCTGGTCTCGATCTTGGGCTTGGCGCCCTTGAGGAGCTGCTTGGCGCGCTTGGCCGCCAGGATGATGAAACGGTACTTGCTGTCGATATTCCCGAATGCGTCCAAAGTCGGTCGGCTCCTGTGGATAATTAGGCAGATACGGACGTTAAGGATAGCAGAAAGCGCCCGGAAACGCAAGGCCGGGGCAATTGTTTTGACAGGCGCGGCTTCCTGTGGTATCAAACCCCTTCGCGATCCCTCGAGGAGGTCCCATGACTCAAGGCATTAGCGCCAGCGGCTGGTCGTTCCTGGTCTTCGGCTGGGGTTTCATCCTGACCCTGACCGTCTATTGCTTCTCCCGGGTCCTGTTCGCCAAGAAGCCCGATGTTGTCGTCGAGGCCGGGGGCCGCGAGCAGTGGGGTTCGCGCATCGGCCTCATCCTGGCCGTGGCCGGCAACGCCATCGGCCTGGGCAACTTCCTCCGCTTCCCGGTCAAGGCCGCGGCCAACGGCGGCGGCGCCTTCATGGTCCCCTATTTCGTGGCTTTCCTCCTCCTCGGCATCCCGATGATGTGGGTCGAGTGGACGATCGGCCGCATGGGCGGCGCCCACGGCCACGGCACGACCCCGGGCATGCTCGCCCTGCTCTGGAAGAAGGCGCCGTCGAAGTACCTCGGGGCCCTGGGCATCGTCATCCCCTTCATCATCGTCATCTACTACAACTTCATCGAATCGTGGTGCCTGGGCTATTCCTGGTTCTCGGTGACGGGGCGGTACTTCGGGCACGCCAACCGCGAGGCCATGGGCCAGTTCCTGCGCGG
Organism: Acidobacteriota bacterium; assembly: GCA_039683095.1. Classification (NCBI taxonomy): domain Bacteria; kingdom Pseudomonadati; phylum Acidobacteriota; species Acidobacteriota bacterium. The sequence goes on from JBDKSB010000012.1 coordinate 207,183, forward strand.
CTTCCAGGGGATCGAATCGAACCAGTTCTTCCAGGGCCTGGCGCCGGTCCTGATCTTCTGGGGCATCACCATCGCCCTGAATTTCTACTTCCTCTACAAGGGCATCTCCAAGGGCATCGAGGTCCTGGCCAAGTACGGCATGCCGCTGCTCTTCATCTTCGGCATCGTCCTGGTCGTCCGGGTCCTGACCATGGGCACGCCCGACCCGACGCATCCGGAGATGAACATCGCGAGCGGCATGGGCTACATGTGGAACCCTGACTTCAGCCGCCTGGGTTCGGCCTCGGTCTGGCTCGTCGCCGCGGGCCAGATCTTCTTCACCCTGAGCCTGGGCCAGGGCATCATCAACACCTACGCCTCCTACGTCCGGGAGAACCAGGACATCACCCTGAACGGCGTGACAACGGCCTCCACCAACGAGTTCGCCGAGGTCATCCTCGGCGGCACGGTGGCCATCCCCATCGCCGTGGCCTTCTTCGGGCGGGCGGAGACGCAGGTCATCGCCCAGGGCGGGGCCTTCAACCTCGGCTTCCAGGCCCTGCCGGTCATCTTCCAGAAGATCCCGTTCGGCCAGATCTTCGGCGGCATGTGGTTCTTCCTCCTCTTCATCGCCGGCATCACCTCGTCGGTGGCCCTGACCCAGCCGGCCATCGCCTTCCTCGAGGACGAGTTCAAGTGGAAGCGGGAGAAGGCGGTCATCGCCGTCTTCTCCGTGCTCGTCGTCATGTCGGCGATCGTAATAGCCTTCTTCCGGTTCGGCTTCCTCGACGAGCTCGACTTCTGGGCCGGCACGTTCGGCCTGGTCGTCTTCGCGGCCATCGAGATCATCCTCTTCTCCTGGGTCTTCGGGCTCAAGAAGGGCTGGACCGAGATGCATAAGGGCGCCGACCTCAAGGTCCCCGGGTTCTTCAAGTTCGTCCTGACCTGGATCACGCCCCTCTACTTGCTGATCATGCTGGGCGTCTGGACCTGGCAGGACGCGGTCAAGGAGTTCCTGATGACGGGCAAGGACCCGGCCAACCGCCCCTATCTCTGGGGCGCCCGGGCCATGATCGCGCTCATCCTTCTGGCCGTTTTGATCCTCATCCGCAAGGCCTGGCAGAAAAAGAAGGGACCTGCGGCCGAGGGCGAAGAGGCCCGGCCCGCCTGACGTTCGGGGCGGTCGATCGGATGCCGTGCCTTGTCCGCCGCTTCAGGACCGTGGACCATAGCGGGCCGGGGAGGCGTCCGCGGGAGTCCCGGCCCGGGCCCGCTCGCCCTGGCCGCGTTGAAATGTGACGGCATCTATGGTAGAAATGACCGTCGGGGCTAAGGCTTGATGGAGCATGGATAAGCGGATCTGGGCCATCGGAGGCGGCAAGGGCGGCACTGGCAAGAGCTTCGTCGCCGCGAATCTCGGCCTGCACCTGGCTTCCCTCGACCGCGAGGTCGTCCTGATCGACGCCGATCTAGGCGCCCCCAACCTGCACACCCTCCTGGGGATGAAGCCCTCCCATCCGGATCTAGGGGACTTCCTGACGGGCGCCGCGGCCAACCTCGAGGAGGCGGCCGTCGAGACCCCCTACAGGAACCTGCGCCTGATCAAGGGCTCCGAGAACATCCTGTTCATCGCCAACCTGGCCCACTTCCGGAAACTCCGGCTGCTCCGCCAGATCCGGCAGCTCCCGACGAAGAACGTCATCCTCGACCTGGGCACCGGCAGCAGCTACAACACGCTCGATTTCTTCCTCAGCGCCAATCCCGGCGTGGTGGTGGCCACGCCCGAGCCGACGGCCATCGAGAACACCTACCTGTTCCTGAAGTCCTGCATCATGCGGGTCCTCAAGCTCTACATGGACCACTACAAGATCCGGGACCTGCACCAGAAGATGCTCGACCAGATCGAGAAGAATTCCCAGTCGCTCTACGGGTTCTTCAAGTCGCTCATGGAGAGCGACCGGTCCTACGGGACCATCCTCTACCGGGCCCTGCGAGGCTTCCGGCCCTGCCTGGTCATGAACAAGGCACGCGACGAGCGCGACGTGCTGCTGGGCCGGTCCGTGGCCGACGTGGCCCGCCGCTACCTGCTCATCGACATGAAGTACCTCGGCGCCGTGCCCTACGACGAGGACGTCCAGAAGTCGCTCCGCGGCCTCCGGCCGTACTACCCCGACCACCGGGACTCGGCCGCGGCCAGGGCCATCCGGCGGATGTCCGAGGAGCTGGCCTATTCGATCGAATTCACCCTGCGGACGCCGCCCGAGATCCGCCTGCCCGAAGCATGATGCTGAAGAGAATCGAGGACTGGAACTACTACGAGCTCCTCTCCGTGGAGCGGACGGCCTCCCAGGACGAGATCTGGGAGGGCTACCAGGCCGCCCTGGCCACCTATAAGGATGGATCGCTGGCCCTTTACGGCCTGGTATCGGAAGCCGAGCGGCAGCTCGTCCTCGAGCGCGTCCAGGAGGCTTTCCGAACCCTGCGCGACCCGGCCCGGCGGCGGGAATACGACCTGGCCCTGCTCCGGCAGGCCCCCTATTTCCCGCCCAAGGCCGCCTTCCGCAAGTCGATCGGCAAGCTCGAGATCGGCGAGGCGCCGGCCAAGCCGACGCTCAGGGAGCGGCTGAGGCGGCTGTTCGTCAGAAATCGCCGGTGATATCGTCGCCGGTGCCGAAGGCGCCGTCCGGGCCGGCCGAACGGAGCCGGAAGCCCGAATCCGAGAGCCGCTCATAGCGGATCTTCCTGCCCCAGGCGTCGGTCACGGCGGCGGCCGCCGGGTGCAGGCGCCGCATCTCCTCGAGCGTCTCCGGCAGGCGGCCGTCCGACTCGGCCGCATAAGACTGGATCTCCCGCGACAGGGTCTCCAGGTTGACCTTGGTCAGGCTGATCCTTGACTCGGCGTATTTGCCGGTCATGGTCTGAAGCCCGCCCTGGCCGTCCTTCCCGACCTTGGCGAAGAATATGAAGGCGACGGCGACCGTCGCCAGCAGCAGGCCGAGAATGAGTCCCCGCATCTTCATGTCAGGCCTCCCCCTCTTCGCCGGCCTCGTCCCGCCGGGCCGCGACCTCGGCGGCGTGGGCGGCGATGCGGTCGGCGATCCGCTCGACGACGGCGTCCGGCACTCCGTCGGCGTGGGCCGAACGGAGCCTCATGTCGCAGATCTCGTTGACGTAATCGACGGCGACGAGGCGGCCGCGGACGTCGCGGGCCAGCTCGGTCGAGAAGAACCGCAGCCTCGAGACGCGGGCGATCGACCGGACCATGGCGTACATCGCCTCGAGGCCCGCGGCCGCGGCCTGGTCGTAGCCGAGTTCGGCGTAAACATGGGTCCGGTCGTCCCACCAGGCCAGATGCACCTGGCCCAGGACGTAGAAGCCGCGGAACCAGAACCGGCGCCCGTCCCGCACCTCGGGCACGATCCGTTCCTGGAGCAGGTACTTGTCGGCCGGGTAGGTCCGGCGCGCCGCCAGGACCTCGGCCGGGCCGGAAGCGTCGATGACGACGCCGAGGCTGCCGCCGGTCGTGTTGGCCGGCTTGATTACGAACGGCAGGCCGAGAGGCGCAAGGTCGCCGGGCGCCAGGGCGATATGGGGCCGGGCGGCGTACGACGGCAGGATGACCGTATAGGGCGCCGGGATGCCCGCCGAAAGGAACTCCAGGTGCATGGTCGCCTTGTCCGAGGCCCAGCGCAGCTTGTCCAACCCCTCCAGGACGTCCCGGCCGCGGGCCAGGGCCAGGGCTTGCAGCTCGATGAACTCCGGCGAGGACCCGGAAGCGCGGTCGACCAGGAGGCTGAAGTCCAGGGCCCCGGAACGGAAGTCCGCGAGGGCCCGGCCGGCCTCGGCCGGCCGGACGATAAGGACGCTCAGTCCGCGGTTGCGGGCCGCCGAGGCGACGAGACGGACGAAGTCCGCGTCGTATTCCCAATCGTAGGCGACGGCCAGATCGTATCTCGGCATCGGCATCGCTTTCGGTCTCGGCCCCGGCCGGCCCGGACGCGGGCGGGACTAGGATTTCTTGAAGACGTAGGCCGCGCCCCGGTCGGTGCCGGCCCCGTCCTCGCCGACGGAGCCGCTCAGGATATACAGGCCGTAGATGTCGACCGAGAATCCGAGCCAATCCTGGTTGGAGGCGTCGCTCGACCTCAGATACTGGACCTGGCCCCAGTTGTCGGTGCCGCCTTCGTCCTCGGAAAAGACATAGACCTGGCCGCGCTCCGTGCCGCCGCCCGGGGCCCAGGGCGCGCCGATGGCGACGTTCGTGCCGTTCACGGCGACGCTGTAGCCGAAAAAGTCGTTGTCGTGCTTGTCTTTCGCCGTCAGCTTCTTGATCTGGCCCCAGTTATCCGTCCCGCCGCTGTCCTTGCCGAAGACGTAGGCCGCGCCACGGTTGGTGCCGTCGCCGTCGTACCAAGCTTCGCCGACGACCGCCAGGGCCCCCCGGATGGACACGGAGTTGCCGAACCAGGAGTTGTCGGTGGGGCTCGCCGGCGTGAGCTTCCTGACCTGGCCCCATACCCCGGCGCCGCCGAGGTCGCGGGAGAAGATGTAGACGGCGCCGCGGGCCGTGCCGTCACCGTTCACCCGGGGCGCGCCGACGAAGGCCAGGTCCCCGTCGAGGGCGACGGAGTAGCCGAATTGATCGACGTCCACGCCGTCGCTGGCCGTGATCTTGTTGGCCTGGCCCCAGTTGTCCGCCCCGCCCTCGTCCTTGAGGAAGACGTAGGCCGCGCCCCGGTCGGTGCCGGCCCCGTCCTCGGCGTCGGCGCCGACGAGGACGGTGTCCCCGCTGATGGCCACGCCGTACCCGAAGTTGTCGTCGTCCGCCCGGTCGCTGGCGGTCAGCTTCTTGACCTGGCCCCAGTTATCCGTGCCGCCCTGGTTGCGGTAAAAGACGTAGGCGGCGCCCATGTCGGTCCCGGTACCGTTCTCGCCGCCGGCGCCGACAACGGCGTAATCGCCGGAGATGTCGACCGAGACGCCGAAATAATCGTAGTCGCTGTCGTCCGAGGCGGAGAGGATCTTGACCTCGGTCCAGGCGTCGGAGGACTTGGAGAAGATATAGGCCTTGCCGCGGTCCGTGCCGTTCCCGTTGGCGCCCGGAGCGCCGACGATGGCGAAGTTGCTGTCCATGGCCACCGAGTAGCCGAAGCTGTCGCTGTCGGCGATATTGCTGGCCGCAAGCTTCAGGATCTGCTTGTAGGTCTGGACGTTGTCGTCGCCTCCGCCGTCGTCGTTCGCGGAGCAGCCGTTGAGGGCCAAGGCGATCGCCGCGGCCAGGAGGACGGTCAGGGCGGGATGGTTCTTCATGGGTCCAGCCTTTCAGCCTTTTGTCGCTTCCGGGATACCGAACTACAATTACAGAATCCGCGTTGCCTGTCAATCCGGAGGCTGGCGGCGCCGCGGGCGGCCCCCACCCGGGAGACCGTCCCGGCCGGATCCGCGGCTGGCTCCCCGGCCCGGGCGGGAGAGCGCCGGGGCCGGGCTCAGCGGACGGCGCAGCGGCGGGCGAAATCCCGGAGCTGGCCGTGGGTCAGGCCGCGGTGATAGGTCCCGTCCAGGCGGCGGACGAGCTGTCCCTTCTCGAAGAAAAGGAGGGTTGGAAAGACGGAGACGCCGTATCTCTCGACGAGCGGGTCGTCGTCGTCGACGATGATCCGCGCGTAACAGGGGTCGCCGGTGGCCGCGTGGGCCAGGTAGATCGGCAGGAACTCCTGCGAGAACGGGCACCAGGAGGCGTAGAGCATGATCATGAGCCGGTCGCGGGAGGCGACGGCGGCGTCGAAATCCTCGGGGCTCTCGAGCAAGACGCAGGCGTCTTCCGCGGCGGCCGGCCGAGGATGGTCGTCCGGCTTTTTCAAGATGTTGCGGATGGACATGGGTCGGGCTCCGTTCGAGGCGAGATCATCCGGGCGGCTCCGGCCTCCATCTTATCAGGAACGGCCGGATCGGTAAAACCCACCATCGCGTCTTGGCGTCTTGTGCCTTGGCTAACGTATATATCTGATATAAAAATATTTAAGTCAATCACGGGGTCCAAAAGGGCTCTTTCAGGCGATTTTTTCCAGGGAAAAGCTCATAACCCGGATCGCCGATATTGGCGGCAAAAAGGGCGAGGCATCAGTTTGGCGGAAACCAGATATCTTCGCTAATTGATTTAATATGAGATGGTTGCGTTAGCCAAGGCAGGCGTGAACAGCATCAGGTCGTCGAAGGCGCCGGTGTCGTCGAACGAGCCGACGCCGACGAGGCCGTGGGTCAGGGTCCGGTCTCGGGCGGTCAGGATGGGAGCCGTCATATCGTCGAGATAGGCCCGGATCTCCCCGGTCCGCGCGTCGCAAACCACCTTGAAGGCGTGCCAGGCCAGGTCGGTCAGCCGGAAGACCGACTTCCCCGCCGGTTCGAGGTTGATCTTGATCCGGTCGGCGCCGTTGACCAGGCCGATGATGTTGTGGACGGCGTCGCTCGTCCCGGCGAAATGGACATAATAGAAATGGGCCAGATCCTGGTAGTGAAAGATGACGTCCATGTCGCGGACGGCGACGGCGGGGTCTGTCGAGCAGCGCAGCCGGCCGCTGAACTCGAAGGACCCGGCGTCGTGTCCCGAGAGCACGGAAACCGAGGTCGGCGCCCGGATCAGACCCGGGCTTCCCGGGGCGGTCAGCTCGTAGACCTTTGAGCCTTTTTCGTCCGCGACGCGCCAATGCGAGGGGTCGTTCGGGGCCCAGCCGTCGGCGCGGCCGTCCTCGAAGTCGCTCGAGGCTACGGGCCGCGGCCCCGTTCCGGCCGCGCGGCAGCCGGCCGCGACGACCGCGACGGCCGCGAGCAGCGCCAGGGCCGCCGCGGCCTCCAGGACCGGGACCGCCCGGCCGTTCAACAGGCCTCCCCGTCTCGGTAGCCCGGCTTCATCCAGGGCAGGGCCGCGCCGGCGAAGAACGGCTCGAGCTTGACCGTCAGGCGGCTCATCTCCTCGGGCGACAGGGGCTGGAAGTCGCGCAGAAGCGCGGCGTTCTTGCGGACGACGTCAACGCTGTCCGTGCCGATGACCGCCGCGTGCACGTGCGGCAGGGTCAGCGCGTAGCGGATGAGGTCCGTGGCGGCCAGCCCCGGGACCGTTTCGCGGGGCCGGACGGACTTTATGATCATGATGCCCATCTTCCGGGCGGCCGCGGCCGGGATGGCCCCGCTCTCGAAGTCGCCGTGCCGCTCCTCGTAGTGATTGAGGGCGATGAGCATGGTGTCGAAGTCGTGGCGGCGGGCCGCCTCGGCCATGGCCGCGGCGTCGACGTGGCCGCTGAAGCCGATGAACCGGGCGATCTTCTGGTCCCTGATCTTGCACAGGGCGTCGAGGGCGCCGCCGGCGAGGCCGAGCGTGTCCAGGTCGGCCATGGATTCGATCAGGTGGACCTGGTAGAGGTCGATGTGGTCGGTCCGCAGGCGCTTCAGGCTCGTCTCGAGCTGGCGCATGACGCCGTCGTAGGAGCGCTCCTCGAACTTGGTGGCCAGGAAGACCTCTTTGCGGCGGCGCTCCAGGACCCGGCCGATCCGCTCCTCGCTGACGATCGCCTTGTTCGTGTAGTCGCCGGCCGTGTCCCAGTAATAGAAGCCGTGGTCGAGCGCCGCCTCGAGGATCCCGGCGGCCTTGTCCTCGTCGAGGACGGCGCAGAAGCGGCTGCCGAGCCCGATGCCGATGCGCGGCACGAGGGCCCCGCTCTTGCCGAGCGCCACGGTCGGCAGGCCTTTCGGATCGAAGCCGGCGGCAGCAGGACCGGCTCCGGAGCGGGTCGTCCCTCGGGGGTCAGGAACGGGAGTATCACCGGACGGAACCGCCCCTATCAATGTCGTGGCCGCCGTCCCGGCCGCCGCCGCGGCGGCCATCTTCTTGAGGAATTCCCGCCGGCGGACCTGCTCTGGGCTCATGAGATTCTCCTCGTTGTCGTTGCGCCTTGGCTAACGCAATTGAATGATAACAAACAAATTGATAGAATAAAAGGGATTAAAAAGGGCTATAATCGGCGGTTTTCGCGGGGGAAAAGCGCAAAGCTAAGATCGCAGAAATTGGCGGCAAAAAGGGCGATGCTTCAGTTTGCCGGGAACACGAAATCAGATCCATTGCTTTTAGTATGATGGGTTTGCGTTAGCCAAGGCATGAAAAATGACCCGCGTAGGACTCGAACCTACAACCCGCAGATTAAGAGTCTGCTGCTCTACCAATTGAGCTAGCGGGCCATGTATCTGTTCGGCTATCAGATTTTCTATCTGTAGCTTACGCTAATCGCCTCAGGTACCATTGTCCAAATCTTGACCAGAGGCTCTCTCCTCCGCGCCCACCGGGCCGGAGGATTGGAGGCATTATAGCCGGGCACGAAAAAGATGTCAATCTTCGTTTCCCTGATCAGCCATCGCCTGGGCCGGCTATCCGTTGAAGGCAGCCGAGATCGATCCGACCCGGAGATAAGCCACCATATCCAACGTTGTCATGACCATGATCATCAGCAGGAGGTTCGACGTCGGCAGGTTCGCCGTCTTCGAGACGACCTTCGTCCCGTTGATGTAGAAGTCGACCTGGCCGCTCGAGACGGCGACGATCCGAAGGGTGAACCAGGAGGCCGCCGCGGCGATCCCGGTGTCGGATGCCGAGAGCGTCGTTCCATCCTTGACCAGGGCATAGATGTTCGACCCTACGGCCGAGGAATGACGGAACATGGCCAAGTGCCGGCTCGCGGGATCCTCGGTATCGGTCGTGAACGCGGCGTCGGTGAGGCCGATCCACGTCCGGACGTTAGTCAGCGTCTCGAACTGAATCCGGCAGGTGATGTCGAAGAGCTGCGCCGGGGTCACGAGGAGCGAGGAGTTCTGGGAAAGAAGCTGCTCGGTGTTGCCGGCCGTGGTGTTCGTGACCAAGCGGGCATAATGCGGGATGGTCGAGGAGAAGGTCATAGAGCCCGTTCCCGACGCCAGGAGATCAATGAGCGTCTGGAGCAGGGCCGAACCCGTGGCCCGGGCCGCCGCCCACCTCCTATCGGCCATGACCGGGAGGACCTCCATCAGCTGAACGAGCCGCCCTTCCTGGCCGTTGTCGTTGAGTGCGTAGAGGCGGTTGTCGGACTTGAAATAGACCTTCCCCTTGCCGCTCGCGGGGGTCGCCGGCGTCGCGATCTCTGGGAGCGTCAAGGCCCCGGTGAGCTCCTGGCCGGCCAGGACGAGGTTCGTCCGGTCGGACTCGAGGCTCAGGAAGTGCGTCCTGGCGGATGTCGCCCAGGTCCCCACGCCGCTCTCGATGATCCAGGCCGTCGCGCTGACGAGCCTCATGGTGACATAGGCGAAGGTCTCCCCCGCCACGTTGTTGACGAGAGTGCCGCCGGCCGCCCCGCCGTTGATCGTGTCGGAGTCGGCGGCGTCGATCGTGACGTTGCCGGCGCCGAGCTTTACGATCCGGAACCAGCCGCCGATCTGCGGGGTATCGACAGACGGCAGGTAGACGGTTCGGGCCGACGCCGAGTTGATGATGACGGTCCGGCCGAAGTCCGCCGTCGTGAGCGTCGTGTCGGCCGCCGAGCCATCGAGATAGTCGCCCTGGGAGACGTACTTGACCAGGTTAAGGAAATCGGATCGCTTGGTCGCGTTGCCGATCGTGACATCGGGTTTCGCCATGATATTCTCCTACCACCACACGCTTCGATTCGCGGTCGTCCAGTCGCCGGCGACGACCAGGCCGTCGTCATCGCACCAGAAGCCCTGGGATCCCTTCTCCGCGTCCGTCGCGGAGGCCCAGGCCGCCGCCGTGTCAGAGCACCAAATCCCAACCTGTGCCGCCCCGCCCTTGAAGTTGTCGACGACGATCGCACAGCGGGCCGCCCCGAGCTCCTTCGAGATCGATATAATCTGGAAGAACTGGTCGACGATTGAGCCCGCAGCGCCGGGTGCGATGGCCTTGCTGATCTTGAGGATGTCCGAGGGCTTCCGGTCGAATAGCTTGAGCCCGTTCACTGTCAGGCCCAGCTCGACCATCGGGATATTCGTAAGATACAAGATGCGCTGCTTGAGGTAGGTCGCCGAGGCCTCGTCAGTCAGCCACGTATAGAGCCGCTTATAGGCGGTTTCCTCGCCATCTACATAGCGGGCCCGGGAATTCGTGCCCTCGACGACCTCGAAGGCATCGTCATCCCCTACGGTATCAAGGCCCTGCTGGTCGGCCGTCGCCGGCGTGGGATTGAAGTAGACCTGGACGCCGGCGAAAAGCTTCTCGGCCGGCGCCCTCTGCTCGAACTCCGCGATCTCCTGCGTCTCGATCACGGCATCCTCGGTGTAGAGCGGAGAGAACGCGTCAAACGAGATCCGCCCGTCGAGCTCCTGATAGACGATGCCGAGGACCGACCGCTCGATCTCGTTGATGTAGATCGAGAGGTTCTTCCTGTTCCGGATGTACTTGCCGAGGACGTACTCTCCAAGCGAGGCCTTGGCCGCCGCGAAGGCCGTTGTGTTGATCTGCGTCGCGGCGAGGCCCAGGACCTCGAGGAGAAGGAACCGGATGATATCCGAGGCATTGGTCATGAGGTCGGTCGATGTCTCGCCAGTAATATCGGAGAGAACCGCACCCTGGGCCGTGCAGGAGATCTCGCCCGTCGGCGTATAGGATACGAATGTGAACTTGCAGTTAGCCAGGTCCACGATGTAGCTCGACGGACTCACCAGGATCCCGGCGTCGTAGACGGCCTCCACGGCCTTGAGCGTCTGATAGTCTGCATCGGCGATCGTCCACTCGGTGCCGTCGGCCGGCGCCGTGTTCGTGCAAAGCGGCCGGATCCCCGTCACGCGGCCGAAGAGAAGCGGCAGCGGCTTCCCCCGCGCGTTCTCAGAGACCCCGTCCCCGAAGCAGGGATTGACCGGGACCTGGCGTGACAGGAGCTCGAGCCAGTTGACGGTGTCGAACCGGACCGCGGATGCGGCCCATTTCTCGTCCTTGACATAGCCGGAGTAGATCGTGGCGTACTCCGTGAGCGGCAGATCCTCTCCACCGTGGAGGATCTCGACGGCTGCGTTCTTCCACGACCAGGTCGTCCAGATGTAATCGAAGAACCTCTTTGAGTTCAGGATCTCGAGCGCGAGGTCTCCGCAGGCAAGCCCCCCGCCGGTGAGGAAGTCCGATTCCTCCGATTCGATGGCTCCGAGCGCGGAGGCGTTCAGGAGCGGCTCGTAGTAGATGTTGTCGAAGATCTTCCCCTTGGCATTCTTCCCAAGGCCCGAGGCGAAGTGAAGCCTGAAGAAGGCCACAATGTAGACCGACTCCCGGTCGGCCGCGAGGTCGTCTGTACAGCGGACGTAGAGCTTCTTGGACGTCGCGTCGTAATAGTAACTGCCGGCCGCCCCGTCGACGGCCGCGCTCGAGGTCTTGAGGGTGAGCGCCGTCCCGTTGTGCTCGACGGCCGTGAGCGCCCGGTAGGTCGCCCCATAGGAGCCCATCAAGGGCAGATCATTCCAGTCGATTTCGTAGGTGTAGACGAGGCCCGAGGTCTTCGTCCAGCCCCGCAGCTGCTCTTTCGGGGTAATCCGGAGGAGGAGGTCGCGCTGGCACGCCGGCGAGGCGACCAGGTCCTCATACGTCGCCGGGCCGAGTTCCTCCAGGTAGACGTCATCGACATAGAACGACGAGGAGGCGGCTGCCCTATTGAAGGCGCCCCAGAGCATGTTGAGATTGTCGGGAGCGGCCGGCGTCTTGAAGATGAAGGAGTGCCGGGCCCAGGCCCCGGCGCTATCCAGGCCGCCCGAGTAGTCGTAGTCATAGGAGCCGCCGTTTGGCTGCCAGGTCCCATCGTCCTGCAGGTACTTGTTGTACCCGCCGATCATGATCCTCGCGAAGCCGGCGACGGTCTTGCCGGCGGCCGTCCGATACCACATCGTAGCCCGGTACCAGGTCGAGGGCTTCACGACCCGGGTCTGATAGAACTCGGCCCACCCATTCGACGCGTCGACGTCGCCGCGAATGCAATATACCCCGGAATGGACAACGGTCGCCTCGCGGTTAAGGGACGACGCGCCGGTAAGAAGCTTGGTCCAGTTGGTAGGATTCGTCGCCGACGACCAGACTTCGAAGCCGCCGTCGACAAGAAGGTTCGGCCCGGGCATCTACAGGACCTCCCTCATGGTGAGGGCCGCACTCCGCCGCTTCATGTAGATATAGCCATACTCGGGGAGCTCCTCGAGCCGGACATACGCGGTGAGGTCGTGCGCGCCATCCGTCTCGATCTCGTTGCCGTAGTCTGCGATAACCCAGAAGAATTCCTTGAGGCCCACGGCCTTGACCAAATTCTCGATCTCGTCTGGGAGTACGTTCGACCAACCGAACGTGTAGATGTGATAGGAGGACTTATCCTCGAAGGCTTCGGCGCCGTCTGTCGATTCCGAGATGACGGTCGGGTCGACGAGGCGTCGGGTGTGGGAGGAGAAGTTCCGTTCCGGAGACGGGGCGGTGCCGATGTAGACCCGGCCGATTGAGACATAGCCGTCCGGGTTCGCGGGGTCAGCAAACGTGAACCTCCACCAGCGGTAGGACTGGTTCGCGGCCCAGAGATAGAGGATATCCCTGGCGTTCCAGGTCATCGTGACATCTACGCTCGGCGCCGTCCAGACGTCGGTCGCATTGGCCTGGACATGGACCGTCGCGCCCGACGTCAGGTTGTGGCCGGTGATGATGACAGCCAGGATCGCCTTGGCCGAGCCCAGGTCGAACTTCAGCCACTCCGACGTGCAGCCAGTCGCGCGCCAGGGCTTTGAGCGCCAGGCACTCTGGACGTTCGCGGCCGGCAGGGTCGCGACCGCCGAGGAGGCCGAAACAATGCCGGCATCCGAATGGTTGGTGTAGCAGAAGCGGATCATGCCTCACTCCTCACGAGCGTCCGGACGTTCATCCCGCCGCGGCCGCGGCTCGAGAGCTTGTTGATGCTCGGGAGCAGGGCCCGGCCGACCTGCTTGCCGTCCATATAAAGGTTGATGATGGCCGGGAGGGTTGCCGCCTCCGCGCTCCTGGCCGCCACGCCTTCCCTAGCCGCGGCCGGCGCCGTCAGCTGGGCCATCTGTACGATCTGAATAAGCTTCTTCTCCGGCAGCACATACTCGGTCCCGTGGCCGATCTCGGCAATCGTAGGCTTGGTGAAGACGCCGCCCTGCTCGAACTTCAGGATCTTCGAGAACAGGGCGTTGATGATGGCGAACGATCCAGCCGCGACGGGCAAAGCTACGAACCAGGGCATCGAGCCGAAGATGCTAGCCAAGGCGCCCGACTGGGCCTCGCCCTGCTTGGCTGTCTTGACGACCTTCGATTCCCATATGTACTTGAGGACCATCGCCTCGATCCCGCTGATGGCCGATTTAACGAAGTTGGAGAAGACCTTACCGACGTTGTCCACGACCGTCGCATTGGCGTCCCCGAAAGAAACAAGGCCGGCCGTCATCGATTGCATGGCCGCGTCCCAGACCGAGGCCATCCCCTCTGCCTCGGTCTTCGCGTCGGCCGTCCCAGTCTTGATACCTTCAAAGAGGCCCGGGACCTTCTCGGTGAAGTTCACGACCTGGCCGGTCATCCCGCCGATCATGTCGCCGAGGGAGCCCAGGTTGTCGTTGACGGGGGCAGATATCGACACAGAGCCGAGCATCCGGAGCCAGCGGATCTCCCGCTCGAGGGCCTCGTCTGACTCGGAGAGCTTGGCGTTCAGATCCTTGGTTGCCTCCGTGTGCGATCGTGTCCCTTTCTCGGCCGCCGCCCAGCCATCCTTAAGGGCCTTCAGTTTCGCGATGGTCCCCGCCCGCTCCTTGTTCCATTCCGCCTCGAGCTCCTTGCCGTAGGCACCCTCCCCGATAAGCTTAATGAGCGTCTCGTAGTTGTAGTTGTAGAGGGTCGCCAGGTTCCGGACGTACTCCTGTGTCCGGCCGGCCCGGGCCGTGATTAGGAAGAAAGTGTCCGCGTAGACTTCATTTGTCTTCGCGTTTCGGGCAGCCCGTCCGTCGACGTCCTCAAGCTGCTGGTTGAGACCGGCCAGTTTGGCGACCAGATTGCCGACGGCCTGTGCCCCGGCCGAGATCGCCGGAAGGAAGGCATTCCCGAGCTTCTCCTTGGCATCAGAGATCGTGTTCCTCATCTGGGCCAGGCTTCCCTCGGCCGTATTGGTCTGGGCCGTGGCCCGTTGGAAGAGCCCTTCGAGCTTCTCCATCAACGCGGCCCGCTTCTCCTCGAGCGGCAGGGTCTCATCGACCTTGATGCCATAGCGCTGAAGGGCCTGGAAGTTCCCCTCCATCGCTTTCGTGACCATCATCGCCGCGGAGTCGAGATCGATCCCCAGGGCCGAGGCAAGCCCGACCGTGCTCCGGGTCGCCTTTTTAATGCCCTCCTCATCGAGGTCGGTCATCTGCGCCAGGAGCGTCTCAGTCTTCTTGATTGCCTCGTCGTCGTATATGGTCTTCCGCTGAAGCTCCGAGGCATAGGCAGAGAGATCTTCGGCCAAGCCCGGGACGGTCCGGCCCGTGATCGCGAGCGCGGAGTTGAGCGCGCTGTCAACCCGTTCGGCCTCCATCCCGGCCTCGGCCACGCTGACGATCTGATCCTTGACGAACGCGAGGCTCTTCTTGATGGCGTCGGCAGCTAGGCTCGCCGCGGTGAAGGACGGAATCAGATGCCCGGAGAGTTCCTGGCCGAAGGACTGGCCCTTGCCCCGCGCGCCCTCCGTCTGCTTCCCCAGGGCCTCGACCGCCTTGTCAAAGTTCTCGACGTTCTTGACCGCGCCGGCGCTGTCGACGGTGATGACATACTTGATATCCGCCATGTCACGATCCCTTTGCTGCCTTGGCCTTCTCCAGGCCTACGCGCTCGAACGTCTCATAGATGAGCCCCGCGGCCCGGACAAAGAACGCCCGGGCCGCCCCCTTCAGCCCTTCCTCGAGGAGGAACGGGCCGAGCGCGCCGGCGGCCAGGGTGAAGCCGTTGACGTTCTCCTGGTACCAGTTCCAGCATGCGATCTCGAACGCGCTCATCTTCTCCCCAGCCGCCTCCATCCGGCAGTTATCGCATCCCCCTGTGTCCTCCCCTACCTCGTGCCGGTGATCCTCCGGCCGGAGGAGCCGCGGCCAGGATCCCTCGTAGAGCTCGAGGTAGCGGATCAGTTTTTTAGGAAGTTCCCCTCGTTCTGGACGAACTCGAAGAGCGCGATCCCGAGCAAGACGCCGTCCGGGATAATCTCCTTGCCGGCCGCATCGCGCTTCGCCTTGATCGGGAGTGCGACGAGCTGCGGCAGGAGCTTGCCCTTCGTCGCGGCGTCGCACTCCCAGGGCGTCCCGTCGTCATGGGCAAGGTTCCAGGCTACGATCGCTTCGGCCAGAAAGACACGGACCTTGTCGCTCAGCTTCATCCAGCGGTGGTCGAGGGCGATCCGGTCCTTGGCCACGTACTCGACCTCAAACCGGAGTTCCCCGTCGTCGGTCTCGAACGTGACCTCCGCCGTGGGTTTGATCTCTTTCAGTTCCACGGCTCCTCCTTACGCCAGCAGGGACGTCGCCCGGGTGTTCATCAGGTCGGCATAGACGGGGAGCGTCAGGCCGGTCATGCCCGTGGGAGCGGCGTCCGCCTCGAGACCGCGGAGGATGACCTTGGCCGGAATGATCTTCGAGTCGGCGAATTCGACGTCCTCGATGACGAGCCGCGGCAGCTGGAACTTCTTGTAGTAGTAATAGGTCGAGGCGATCAGGGGACCGGTGATGACCACGTCGGCCTTGTACTCGCTCGCGGCGGTCCAGGCGGCGAACCACGCGGCGTTGACCGCGTCCATCCGGGCGAACTCTAGCATGAGCTTCACCTTCGGCTTCGCGTTCTCGAGGGATTCGATGATGGCCTGGCTCCCGGCAACATGCTCCCCGTCGAAGGAGCGCTCGATCTCCAGATTGAACGCCTTGGGTTTGAGCACGTCAGTCGGCGTCGCGAGGCCGGCGCCCGCCTGGGCATTCATGCGAAAGACGGCCTGGTAGGCCTTCGCCCGATGGTGGGCGTTGGCCGGGACCGTGACCGAGGACATGGACGTGATCACGGAGGAGTTGTCGATGACCCGCGAGCCCCGGACCGAATAGCTCGACCGGATGAGTCCGTTGTTGAACGAGAAGGCGGCCTTCATGACCTTGATCGACGGCACGACGTGGATCTTCGTCCCCTTCTCCGTCGCGTAGGTCGCGAACAGGCCGGCGACCGAGTCCTTCAGGGACAGCGCGTGGAGATAGGCCGACGTCGCGGCCTGCTGCGCCGGGGCCGCGGTGGTCCCCATGAGAAGCGCGAGGAGGACATTCTCCAGGCCGTCATAGCGATCGTCGAAGTCGAGCTGAAAGTCTGAGGGGTTGATGTTGCCGACATCCAGGTTCTTCGCGTGCGCCGTGGCCGACTCGTCCTCGAGCATGGCCACCCCGAGCTTAGGGGCGCCCGGGTTCAGGACATAGATACCGTTGCCGGCGGCGTTGACGTCGACCTCGGTGTCCCAGGTCACGCCCTTCTTGATGGCTGTCTTGTTCAGCCTGGCTTCGATATCGCCCATGTCAGACCTCCTCGCCGCTGTGCGCGGCCTTCTTCTGCTTGACTTCCGCGGCGTCGCCGTCGCGGACCCAGACCTTCGCGGCTTCGTCGGGAATCCCGAGCTCGGCCGTGTCGATCACGTCTCCCGGCTTCGCGAGAACCCGGTCCAGGTGCTGTGCCGGGCCCTTCCACTTGATGACCATGTTGCCTCCTGTCCTTTATGCTCCGAAGGGGTCGCCGGCGATCTGGACCAGGAACTCCTGCCAGAAGTAGCCGAGCCCGCTCGCAACGTTCTCGCCCTCGTCCGTCCAGCTGCGCCCGACGCGCACGTAGACGGTCAGGGTCCCGAGCGCGCCGGCCGTGGCCCCGTCCCTCGAGTCCGTGTCGACGGCCCTGCGGACGTCCGCCAGGGCATGCTCCATCTCCGTCACGGTGTCGGTCGCGGACTTGACGACGCCCTCGACGACCACGGCGAACTCTTCCCGGTACTCGCCGGCGTCCTCTTCGGGGGCCTGGCCGTCGCTCGCGTGGACGCCGTAGACCGGGAAGGCGATGGCCTCATTCGGGGCGATCCATCGCCTCGCGACCTGGCCGGTCGTCTTCCAGAACGAGTCGCCTTCGACGATCGCCTGGAGGACGACGATGATGCGGTCGATGACCTGGAGGCGGAGCGGCTTCACGGGCGCCATGTCACTTCACCCCGGCCATTCCCTGGGCCACCTTGAGGACGTGGTCCGGGTCCATCATCTCGCTCAGGTCCCGCTCCCGGTACTCGAGCACCCCGGAAAACCACTTCGTCTCCGGGATCTTGACGTCGAGCTTCTTCTTCGAGGTCAGGGCGATCCCCCTGTACATCTCGTTCCCGGTCTCCTTGAACATGAACCAGGCCCAACGCCTCATGCGCTTGGTGACCCGGGGGTGCGTCGTCCCGCCCTCGTCCTGGATCTTCGCGTACCGGACGCTCTGCGTCCCCCCGATCCCTGTGCCGACGACGACGGTCCAGCGGTCCTCCTCGGCACCGACGAGCTTGTCGATGTTCCGGGCGAGCTGGCCGGTCTTCTTCTTCCAGGGGCTGATGGACTTCTGCATCGCCCGGGCCCGCATCTTCAGGATCCGGACGGTGTCGGACGCCCACTCCGTCGCGACGAACTTGTGAGCCCGGTTGAGCTTGAGAAGGGTCGCCGTCTGCCGGATGGCCCCGGAGAAGTCCGCGGTGATCTGGGTCATACGCGGTACCTCCGGTACTTCTGGAGGATCTCTTCGACCTCCTTGAGGAGGCCTCGCTCGACGTGGCTCGTCGACCCGTCCGGGAAGCTGCGCGATGTCTCGCCCCACTCGCTGCCCTGGGACTTCTTCCACTCGCGGGCGACCTGGATCATGCAGCCGAGCTTCAGGTCGGCCGGCAGGGCCGTCTCCCCCGTCCCCGGGCTCGCGCCCTGGACGACGTAGCCGGCCGCGTAGGTGATCTTGACGGTCTGCCTGCCGCGGAGCCAGACCCCTCCGACCCGGTGGACGATCCCCGAGGCGTGGTCGACGACGTAGTCGGCCGCCGCGCCCTCGGTGAGCAGGACCCCGTCCTCGTAGATCGAGGTGATCGAGATGACCGGGTAATTCGGTAGGAAGAGATCCGTCTTCCCGTTCCCGTCGAAGTACTGGTCCGTGTAGGTCGTCTTCGCCAGCGTCCGCCCGATGCGGCTGTTGAACATCTCCGAGACGGAATCGATGAGCAGCTCGAAGAGGCTGTCGTTCCCGGTGCCGGAATACTCCGGCCCCAGGTACGTCTTGAACTGGGCGGCTGTGATCAGGGAGGACGCGGCAACGGACATGCTACTTCCCCTGGCCCTTGGCGCCTTTGTTCTCGGGGGCGCCCGGGTCCATCTTGTTGGCCGGAGCTCCGCCCTCCATCTTTCCCTCGGCCACGGGGACGGCCCTCTTGTCCTTGACCAGGACCGTGGCGATGTGGGCGGGCAGCTCCACGGTTTCCTTTGCCTTGAACGACTCCGGATGGATGCCGTCCCGGCAGACCGTGTAATCAATGTTGAGCTTGACCTTCATGGTCTCCTCCTGCGGCTCGGCCGGGATCTCCCTCCCGTCCAGGGTCGTGCGGCGGACCCTCGTGGGGACCGTCAGCGGCTTCCCGTCGAACGGATCGAAGTCCTTTTCGGCCGGCGCTGTCTTTCTCATGTTTCACTGAAAAGAGGAGGGGGCCCGGGTTCCGAGCCCCCTCCAATCGTTCATGCCGCTGCCTGCCCTCTGCGCTAGACGGCCGGCGCGTGCCGGGGAGCGCCCTTGATGACGGCGGCCCAGCCGATGCCCGTGCCGCCCGTGGTGTCGACCCGGAGGTACCGCTTGGAGCCCTTGTACCCGAAGGTCTTGATCTCGTTGTCCGTGGCCTGGAGGAGCGTGGGCTCCGTCCCGATGAGGTCGGCGTCGGCGACCGCCGCGGCGTCCGCCAGGTTGGCCGTGTCCCCCTCCATGAGCTGGAAGGGCATGTCCACGGTGAGGGCCCCTGAGCCGCAGACGATGAGAGCGCCGTCGAAACCCTTGAGGTCGATGATGGCGTCCCCGGTCTTGGCGGCCGCGCCGAGGGCGGCCGGGTAGATGGAGTACTCGGCCTTGAGGTCGTGGTAAAGATCTTTCATGGTGTCTCTCGCTTTCCTTTCAGTTCAGAGACTCGCCTCTACGCCTTCAGCGTGAGGACCTTGATAGCTTCGGCCAAAACCACCTGGCCGCCGACCCGGCGCCGGAAGAGCAGCCCCACCTGGCCGACCTCGGCGTACTTCTCGATGAGCCGCTGCGTCTCCATGCCCAGGCGGTCGACGATGACGTAGCCCTTCTTGAAGTCGCCGAACGCGACAGCCTTGGCGCTCGCGGCCTCGGCCGGCATGTCCGGGCACTCGGTGTAGGGGCGGCCCAGCACCGTCGCGGCGGATCCGTCCTTGAGGCCGGGCTGCCACAGGTACTCGGTCGTGGTCGTGTTCTTGAGAAGGGAGATGGCCAGGGTCGAGGAACGCCGCCAGATCCACGAGGCGTTCTTGGCGTAGAAGTCCTTGAGCGAGTAGAAGAGCTGCTTGAGGTCGTCGGCCAGGATCTTGCCGCTCGTGGTCACGCCGGTGAAGCCGGTGATGGAGCTGTTCATGAGGATGCCCTCCATCTGGCCGGCCGCGCCGGTGCCCGAAATACCTTCGGTGCCTTCCTTGACGCCGAACTGCTCGGCCGCCTCGGAAACGATGAACGACTCGAGCGGGAACGCGGAGTCCTCGATGTTCTGCTTCGAGACCTTGACCAGGGCGTACATCTCGTCCGCCGGGATCTTCTCGAGCCCGAAGGCCAGGCCCGTGGTCTCGGTCCGCGTGCCGATCTCGGACGTGCGGTAGGCCGCGAACGTCCCGGTCTTCTTCGGCCAATCGAGGCCGGGGGCGCCCGTGGGGATGACCCGGGCGAGGGACCGGATCGGCGAGTACTCGGTGACGTTGGCCAGGATCTCCCGGACCATCTCGTTGGGGGTGGCCAGGTAGCCGCCCGTGGTCAGATCGGAGATCGTCATCACCTTGACCTCGTCCGCCGTGAGGGCGCCCGCGCCCTTGCGAACGAAGTTCTCGAAGGCTTTCTTGTGGAAGGCGGCCTTCTTGTCCGGTTCGGCGGGGACGCCGGGGCCGGGGGCCTTGAGCTTGACGACTTCCGCGGACAGCTCCGCGTACTTCGCCTCGAGGTTCGTCTTGTACTCCTCGAAGGCCGCCTTGGAGATCAGGTTCTCCTTGACCTCCCGGTCCTTCTGCTGGAGCTGCGCGACGAGCCCGTTGATCTGCTCGTTAAGCGCTTTGAGCTTCTCTTCCATGTGTGTGTCTCCTTATGAATCGAGATATGACTTGATCCGGGCGATCGATTCGTCGACCAAGTGGATGTGCTCCGGCTTGATCTCGGGAGTGGGCTCTCCGCCCGGCTCCGTGCCCGGCTGTCTGCTCTTG
This sequence comes from Acidobacteriota bacterium, assembly GCA_039683095.1. NCBI lineage: Bacteria > Pseudomonadati > Acidobacteriota > Acidobacteriota bacterium. The sequence goes on from JBDKSB010000012.1 coordinate 227,673, forward strand.
ATCTCAGCGACGACGGCCCCAGGGCAGGCCTGGAAGACGCATGCCGAGATCTCCCAGAGGTTGATCTCCTTGAGCGTGCGGATCCCCGTCTCGCGGTCGATGAGCTCCTTGACGACGTTGTAGCCGATCGACAGGCCGTTGACGCTGCCCTGCTTCATGGCCGAGCGGACGTCCCGCGCCAGCTCGATGTCGAGGTTCAGGCTCCCCGCGATCTTCAGGCCGTGGTCGTCTTCCTCCCCCGTGATGATGCCGATCGGGACGAGGAAGGAATCGTGCGACCACAGCAGCGGGAACTTCTTCTTCTCCCGGAGGGTCTTCTTGAACGCCCCCTTCTGAACGGCGTCGCCGTAGGAGTCGATGGCATCGAAGACCGACCCGTAACCGGTGAACGACCCGGGCTCCGCGTCGCCTTCGGCCATCGTGAACTTGAACTCGATCTGCTTATGCTCCATCGGGATCTCTTTCTTGTCGGCCATGTTCGGTCTCCTTTAGCTCTCCGGCACGACGGGATAGGTCGTGCAGAGCTCGTTGCAGACGTTCTCCGGCGACCCCTTCGGATCCCCGGGATAGGCCAGCGCCTCGCCGCCGACGATGAAGTCCTCGTCGAGCGCGACCTCCTGGCCGTCGGCTTCCTTGTGGGTCTCCCGGCTGTCCGGGACGAACGAGCACATCCAGGCCTTCTTCTCGACGAACTCGGTCTGCTTGTAACCCTCGGTCTGGCCGTAGTTGTCGACCTTCGCGCTCTCGGTCCGGGCCCACAGGCGGGAGCGCCAGGGCGCGAAGTCCGCGACCTTGTCGCCGATCTCCTGGGCGAACTTGCCGACGCTCCAGTTCTCGACGTTCGCCTTCCGGATGAGCTTGTTGATGACCTCGAGGGTGGTCTCCCCGACCTTCGTCCCCGAGTTGAAGATCATGTCCTTGAGCTCGGCGTCCTGCTCAGGGGTCATGGTGAAGACCCAAGACGTCGGCTTCTTGGGATCGTCCTTCCACGCGAGCGCCTTGAACTCGGCGTCGTCGAAGAGTTCGCCCTTCGATGCCCGCATGCCGGCGTTCCCGGCCCGGATGAAGTGGTCGACGTACCAGGCGGAGAAGGCCTTCGAGTACCGCTTGGCCTCGTCCTTGACGCTGAAGATGTCCGTACCGTAGAGCCCGGAAAGGGACCCCAGGCGGCCGGCCCGCTGGCTCACGGCCTCGGCCTGGGCCTTGATGTAGGCCTTGGCGATCTGCTCGAAGCTCTTCTCCCTCGTCTTGACCCGGCCCTCGAACGACTTCCAGAGCCGCTCCTTGCGCTCCGGGGCCGCCCAGAAGGACTTGACCTGGGGGGCCGCCTTGCCGGCGCCGACCTTGGAATCCTTGCCCTCGTCGCCGGCTTCCGGCTCGTCGACGTCCTCGGGATCCTCGTCTGGATCGCCCTGGGCGTTAGGGTCGTCCGCGGGCGGCTCGGCCGCAGGGGCCGGCTCGGGATCCGGCTCGGGCTCGGCCGCGGCCTGCTCGAGCGGGATCTTGCCGAGGGGGACGAAGATCGTCTCGCCCTCCACCCCGCCGACGGGATCCTGGCCGGTGAGCTTGCGCAGCTCGTCGACCCTCAACCACCAGGCGCCGTTGAGGTACGAGAACAACTTCTCCCGGCTTTCCTGGAGGGCCGCGATCTTGTCCTTGTTGATGCCGAGGACCAGGCCGTCCGAGTACATCGGCGCAAGCCAGGCATTGAGGTCGTCACAGAACTCTTCCATGAGAGGGATGATGACGTCCTCATAGGCGCCCTTCCGGGCCTCGATCTTGTTCGAGTAGGTCGCGTATTCCGAGTCGCCGACGAGGCAGGGGTCCAGGTTGTAGACAGTGCAGATGTCCCGCTTCGTGACCTTCGTGGTGTTGAGCCAGTCCATCTCCTTGGCGGTCAGCATGAAGTTGACCCACTTGAGCCCGCCCTCGAGGAGCATAGGCTGGCCGGCGTTCTCGTAACCCTGCCACTCCGACTTCATCATGTCCTTGAGGCGGATGAACTGCGCGTCGTCCAGCTTGCCGTCCGTGGACAGCGCCCCCGGCGGCCTCATGTCGTTCTGGAGGAGGCGCATATTCCACTCGTTCGCCATGTTCGAGATGTCGACCGCGTGGCTCGCGACGCTCAGGGGCGACAGGCCATAGAAGTTCTCCGTCGGATGGAAGAGCTTCGAGTGCAGGACGAGCGACGGGTCGATCTTCAGAGGGTCGCTCGTCTTCCCGAACTCATAATGGTCGACGATCTGCCCGCGGCCCCCGCCCGGGACGATCGTCATGAGGTCCGGCCTGGGGCACCACAGGGCCAGGGGCGGCTGCTTGCCGATCCGGCCGGCCAGGATGTAGCGGTTCCCGCTGATGAGGAGGGAGGCGAAGCTCCTGAAGATGAAGGCCCGCCGGCCCTCGGCGTCGTTCGGACGGCCCAGGAGCTTGAGGATGGCGTGATCCGGGGCGTCCTTCTTGCCGACGGTGGCCGTCCACTCGATCCCGGCCGCAGCCCGGCAGATGTAGTTCACGCAGGCATAGAGGGTGACGCAGTTCTCGTACCCAGCTTTGCTGAGAGCAGTGTAATCCGCGGGGGTCCAGAGCGCGGTCTTCCCGAGGCCGAAGAGGATGATCCGGGCGAGAGGGTTGTCGATACCCGAGACCGCCTTCCTGAGTCTGGCGATAAGGTTCACGACTTGAGGCTCCTTATGTTCGGACCGTTCTCTTTCGGGTTGTAAAGCGTGAGCAGGAAAGCGTCGGCCTTGTCCGGGCTTCTGAAGCCGCGGGCCTTGTAGTCGTCCTTGGACTCGACGCACCGCCTCCCCTTCTTATCGAGAGACTTGGACTTCCGATTGACGAGCTCGGCCTTGAGCCGATCGTCCGCCGGCCAGGCGACCTCGTGGAGGATCTTCCCGGCCCCGAACCACATCTCGGCCGCGACGCTCGGATACTTGTCCGGCTCCGAGGGTTCGCCGCCGAAGCAAACGGGGACGATGTTGTAGCCGCGGGCCTGGAGGATGTCGGTCAGGCCGCCGCCGACGCCCGTGTCGTCGACCTTGATCCGGGTCTTCTTGTTGAAGGCAAAGAACCGCTCAACCTCGGTGGCGATGAAGACGAGCTTCGCCTTCTCGGGCAGCTGGGGCGAGGCCAGGACCTTCTCCTCAAGGAACTTGAGGCCCTTGCGGCGGTACATGACTGTGTCGTCAGTCCCGCCCCTGGCCACGTCGATGCCGCCCTCCTCCTGGCCCTCGGCATTGAAGGCCTCGTCCGCGGCGTTCTTGACCATCTGCTCGACCTGGGAGAGCTTGATGATCGAGTCGGCGCCGGCGTCCACGATCTCGCCCTTGACCTTGGTCTGGAAGAGAGGCGACTCCTCGCCCCACTCGTCCCGGCACTCAGCGATCCAGGCCGGCCCGGCCATCTGGACCTGGAGGTCCTTCGGGTCGACCAGGTGCCGGCTGAAGCGGTCCGGCCGCGCAGGGTCCGGCATGGCGAGCCCGCGGAACTTCTCCCCCGTCACGTAGGGCGAGTCGAAGGCTGAGATGTGGATCCTGTTCCACTGCTTCTGCTCGGACTGAAAGATCTTCCAGTACTGCTCGCCGACCTGGACCCCGTCCGTCGTCGAGATCACGAGCTCGCGGCAGAAGCCGCCCGTCATCGAGCCGCGGACCGAGTCCCAGAGCCACTGCGGGATCCCCTTGGCCTCGTCCAGGATGAACAGGATGGCCGGCGCGTGCCAGCCCTCGGCCCTGGTCGGCCTGTCTGTCGAGAAGCCGATCGCGTAGTGGTCCGGGTCGTCGGTCTTGATCTCGGTGATCAGGCACTCGCCCTCGAGGGTAAGCCGGCTGCGGACATAGATGGACCGGATCTCGGCCCACAGGAGCTTGGCCATCTGCGTCCACGTCGGGGCCGTCGTGACGACTCTGGAGTTCGGGAAGCAGTTCAGGAACCAGACCGCGACCTCGGCGGCCGTGTAGGTCTTCGAGACGCTATGGGAGGCCCGGACGGCCGTCCTCTCGTGCACGGCGACCGAGTGCAGGATCGCGCGCTGCTTTGACCAGGTCAGGTGCCCCAGGGCATGCTCGACGAAGAAGACCGGGTCCCGCCGATAATTGACCAGCAGGGCGGCCATCACCTGGCGGGTCTCCGGGTCAAGCGTCTGCGCCTGCATCCTCGGCTTCTTTCATGGACTTCTTCATAGCTTCGAGCGAGAGCTTGCCTGTGAGGGTCAAACTGCCGTCTATCTGCTGCCGGTCTCGCCAGAGATCCGGGCGGCGATTCTTGAGCCAGAAGATGGCTGCCGCGTCGCTTCCGGCAAGGGCCCGCTTATAGAGGCTCTGCGTGACTTGGAAGTCGGCTTTGAGCTTTCCCCTTTTTAGGGACTGCAAAAAGTCGGGGCTCGTTTTCTTCCAGTAATTGAGGGTCCGCTCGGAAATCCCCAGGATGACGGCTATCTCCTCGTCGGTGAGGCCCATGCTGGCGATAACCTCGACCTGGTCGAGGCTCACGTGGTCGGCCTTTGTGGGCCGGCCGAGCTTTGCGAGGGGGACCTTCACTTCGCGCTCCTCCGGATCTCGCGCTCGGAGACGCCGGTGTACTTGGCGAAGCGCTGGATGATGACGTCGCAGTACTTGGGATCGAGCTCCATCCCGTAGCAGGCGCGGTCGGAGATCTCCGCTGCGATGAGGGTGGAGCCAGAGCCGAGGAAGAGGTCGAGGACGACCTGGCCGGGTTTACTCGAGTTGACGATGCCCTTGGCGCAGAGCTCGACCGGCTTCATCGTCGGGTGCTGATCGGAGGCCGTGGGCCGGTTGACCTCCCAGATCTCGGTCTGCTTGCGATCGCCCCGGAAGCTGCTCTTCTTGAGCCAGCCATAGAAGCAAGGCTCATAGATCCGCTGATAGCGGGCCGGAGAGAGGACAAGTTGCTGCTTCTTCCAGATGATCGTCGCGGACCAGTGGAGACCGGCCTCGACGAGGGCCAGACGCTGCCGCATGCCGGCAGGCCCGGAGGCGCCCCAGATGTAGACGTCGCCACCCCGGAGGTAAGCCTTGATGGCCTCGATCAGGGCCTGGTTGAACTTCGCCCAGCTGGCGTCATCCATGCTATCGTTGGCGATGGAGCGGACCTTCCAGGTCGGATGGTTCTTCGAGGCTCCGTAGTCGACGTTGTAGGGCGGATCCGTGAAAACGAGATCGGCCTTCTTCCCGTCCATGAGCCGGGCGACGTCGTCAGGATTAAGGCTATCACCGCACATGAGCCGATGTCGGCCGAGCTGGAAGATCTGGCCGCGGCGGGACTTCGCCGGCGAGTCGTCGACAGGAGGAACCGCGTCGGCCTTCGCGTCGAGATCAGGCCCGAAGCGCTCGAGGAGGGAAGTCAGGTCCAAGGCCGGCCCGAGATCGACCCGGAAGTCCCCGAGCTCGATCTTGGCCATATAGGGCTGCAGGAGCTCGGCGAGTTTCTCGTCCTCGTAGTAGCCGGCCCGATCGTTGTCGGAGAGGGCGAATTCGATCCTCTCCGCCTCGTCCCTTGGCCGGACGATCGAGATCTCGACCTCTTTGACCCCGAGCTCCTGGAGCGCCCGGATCCGTATGTTGCCGCCTAGGACGATGTAATTGTCCTTCTCGCGGAAACAGACCAGCGGCTTGTAGACGCCGAGCTTCAGAATCTGGCGTTTCAAGCGCTCAAAGTCCAAGGTCTTGATGCCCCGGGGATTCTTGTCCCAGGGGACGACCTTGGAGATCGGGACTTTGCGGATATCCATGTCCTGCTTACTTCTCTCCCTGGCGGGCATTAATGGTCCGTTCGATGGCCTTGACCGTGGCCTCGATCCCTGCGACCTGGGCCGGCAACGGCCTGAGCGACAGGACGCACTCCTCAAGGCGGGCGATCTTCTCACCCTGGGCGTTGATCTTCTCCTCGAGCTTCGACTTCCCCGCCCCGCCGCTGAACAGGCCCTGGGCGATGATCGTGAGCAGCGCGACGATGAGGCCGATTGTCTTTAGGGCCTCGACGTTGAACTTGGAGTTGCCGTTCGTCATGCCCGCGTCTCCTACCTGTGGAATAGGGATTTGACCTTCCCCGCCAGCTTCTCGGCCGCATAGAGGGCCAGCGGCAGGGGGTCCTTGTGCTTGACGGCTGACCAGACGCCAACGCCGAGACCTTCGACGTCATGGGCGGTGCGTTCGAACTTTGCGGCCCTGACGACCCGGAGGGCATCCTCGGCCAGGCCCTCGGCGGCGATCCGAAGGACGCGTTCGTTCTCATACTGCCGCTGCCAGGATTCGGATATGTCAACCTGGGCGTCGAACTTCACCTGCCATGAGCTATCGAGCTCTGCGATGGCTGCTTTGTGCCGATCCTCGGCGAGGCTGAACTTCTCGGCCCAGGCTGAATTCTCCGTTTTGGCCGCGGTTAACGCGCTTGCGAGATCGCCCTGAGCCTCATAGGCGGCGAGATGATCCTCGAGGGTGGCGATCTGCTTGTCCTTCTCGAGCTCGGCGGGGCTGGGCTTGCCGGCCGCAGCGAGGAGCCCGGAGATCTCGGCCGTCTGCGCGGCGATCACCTCGTTCTGCATGGCCATCGCGGCCTGATCCTGGGCATGACTCGCCTCGGTGGCCGCGGCCAGCTTGTCATATTCGGCCTTGGCGACCCAGAAGGCCGGGTCTGGCTCGGATGTCTTCCTGGCCAGGAAGTAGCCGGCGAGGATTCCGACGGCCAGGGTGATGAGGAAGGCCAGGACCTTTTTCATAGCGCCACTCTCACGGCCTGGAGGAACTTCTCCCACGGGAAAAGCTTGCCCGGGCAATCGGTATCGTTGAATTTCCGGTGCGGGCAGATGCTCTCGAGCGGGATCCGGAAGATGTCCGCGAGCATCGCGACGCCGCGGGCCCCGATGATTAGCTGGCTCAGAGGCGGCTCGCCCTGGTTGAAGTCACCGACGAAGGCGAAGCCGAGCGAATCCTGGTTATGGCCCTTGCAGTGCGCGCCCTGGAAGATCCACGGCCGGCCGAGGACGAGCTCGCAGGAATCGCCCAGTCGCTCGACAAGGAGGTGATAGGCGATGTCCGCATAGGGCCCGTCGGCCGGCCCGTTGGGCGGCGTCCCCATGTGCCAGTGCCGAATCCCGGGGACAGAGCAGTCGGGTCCGTCCGTTGAGCCGGTATGATGGATGATGATCCGGCGGGGATTGATAAGCGGGGCCATCCCCAGGCTAGCGGGCGTCACTGGCGCGCCTCTATCGCTGTCATGAGCCGGCGGCTAGACCGCCGGCGTGCTGGGCGTCCCCGTGGCCTTCTTGTAGAGGTGGAACCAGCCGGTCGACTCGCCGAGGATCGCGCCGGCGTAGACGGCGTACTTCAGCCACTCCCAAGGATGCATCGGGTGGAGTAGGAGGAAGTAGATTGCGGTCACTGCACCGGTCGTGAAGATCGTGAAGAAGAAGGCACCGACTCCCTCGCCGATGAACTTGATCTTCTTCTTCAGGAACTGCACGATCAGGGTGACGATTCCACCGGCCAGGATCGAGACGACGGCATCGACGACCGAGACATCGATTTCGACGCCGAAGATAGAGACGGTGGTCGTCTCCTGGGCCAGGGCGGCCAGAGGCATGAAGAAAACGAGTGCGGCCGCGATGAAGACGACCGCCAGGGCGGCGAAGAACTTTTTCATGGAGACCTCCTATAGACTGGCGACATGTCACCTAGGAGGATAAGGGGTAGGATTTTGGCCGAACCAGGAAACCTGTCCAAAATGGACAAGAAACCTGTCCTAACGGGACAGGAAACCTGGGCAAATTGCGCTATTGACAGAAATCTAGATAGGGGGGCTAATTACATATCAGGGATGCTTGCGTTTCTATTTCGGTTTGCCGAAGATCAGTACAAATAATGGTCTTAGCGTATGAACGTAGACCTTCACCGTAATAAAAAGAATCTTAGGCTTGTATAAGATTACAGACTTGTGTTTTTCATAAAGGGTCCAGAAGTCATCTTTGAGATCTTGCGGAATTCCCTTCTTCCCGCCCAATAGTCCCGAAAGGCCCGTCGCAAAAGGATGGCTCGCTGGAAGAACAAACTTGAGATTTCGCTCTACAGCGTTCAACTCCTCTATGTCGACAACGATCTCATCATCAGCTTTCATATTTTTCCTCCCCCCAAGGAAAACAGTACCAACAGTGATATTGTTTCCCCTTATAGGAATAAATTAGGAATTCTAAGGTGTGTTGTCAAGGTTTTTCTATAGTGACGATGCTACGCCTTGAGGACCTGTTTACGGGATCATAATTCAGGAATTCGTTTCCCAATTCATCGTGCATAGATTATCTGACCTCAGTAATTCTGAACCCAGATTCATTCGGCCGCTTACACCAAATCTCCTTCGTGCAGATTCCGGGCAGACGGCAAACACGGACCTTCTGCTCATCTTCTGGCTTGACGGCATCTATGACCACGCGGATCTTCCGGATCTCTCGTTCACGGAGAGCTTCAAGGTTGAAGACCTCGCCTTGGAGCAGCGTGATCCTGTAATTGCTATTGATGAGGACATCGGCTGCGCGTTTCACGGCCCGGGCCAGCCTCCTCTTGAGTGCCGCGTCGCTCATTAATCCTCCCTCATACGACGTCCGGGAACGGCTTTTTTACAAACAGGCGCACCGGCCAGGGCTTCCGGGCCCAGACTTCGTTGGCCGTCCGCTTCGCCTGGGCCTCGGCCGTCACGAGTTCGTCGGCGAGCTGCTTGGATCCTGTACCGCCGCCCTCCGCTCCGTCGATCGCCGCGTCAGGGCTCACGGCGGCCCGTCGATCCGGGTGCTCAGATTCCAGACTGCTTTCGATATCCGGAAAGCACGGCTCCTCGTGCTCGATAAGCCATCGTCTATAAGCCTCGCTCACGTACATCTTGTTCCGCTGTGTCCGCCGGATCTGCCACAGGCAGTAGCGGCCGAGCGCGACGATGAGCATGACGACGAGCGTGATGAGGATGAGCGTCTTCATAGTTCGATCTCCCCGAAGATCCCGCTCGTCGGGTAATACCTCTCGCAAAGAATGACCCCGCGCTTCGGCCTGGATGCTTTGATGGGGACGCTGCTGTATCTGTGCGCGGCCGCAGCCAGGGCCCGGCGCTCTGCCGGATCCATGCGCCCGTTCGATTTAGCCTGGACCAGCCAGGCCCGGCCGGCCGGCCAGAGCGCGATGATGTCCACGATGCCGTGAGAGCCGGCGGACCGGATGCAGAGCGCGCCCTTGCCGGCGAGGTAGGCGCAGACGGCCCGCTCGAAGTCGGCGCCGCGGCGGTAGTGGCTGCTCATTCGCTGTCCTTCACTAGAAGCACTAGGCCTCGGTCCCTGCTCTTACCGGCCCGCTCCCAGCCGGCCTGAAGAAAGCAGCAGCCCGGATTCGTCGAGCGGATCTTCTTTGCGTCTACATAGGTAAATTTCCGGCCCGTCACGAACCCCTCGCAACGGAGGATGATTTTCGATGAAAGTTCGACCGACTCGTTTCTGAAGATCGAACACTCCCAGCCCTCCTGTCCGTCGAGCCTGTACTTAGCATTGCGCCAGACGAAGAGCCATGTTCCCTCAGGATTCCGGAGAACGATGATCTTGCCGGGGCCTGAGAACTTCGGGGCTCCCGGCGTCTTGCGCGAATAGTGGCGATCGGCCAATGGGCGGAGCTCTGGGTCGGCATCCCGGCTGATGATGACATCGGAGAACGGAAGCATCGGGCTCATCTGTCTCCTCCCCCTATCGCGGCCGCTGATTCCTCCTTCCGCCTCTCGAAGAGGTTCTGCTGCGTCATGCTTGCCGGGGTCAGATGCGGGTAATACGCCAGCACGATCTTCACCCTCTTGTGCGCGAGCTCGTGGCCCCATCCCCTGGTGATGTATTCCCGGAACTCCTGGACCTCAGCCGGCGTCCTCGGAAGGAACATCCCGCCCTGGCACGTGCAGACTGGGAGGTTCGCGTAGAGGTCCCGGAAACGGCGATCATCGAGCGTAGGCTCGTAGCACTGGAGCTCGTAGAGGAGCCGCTTGCGGTCGATCGCATTGGCCCGGCCGCGGTGCCGCTGCATGATCTCCATGAAGCGCGTGCGGAGAAGGTCAGCGTTCATCGTTCGAACCTCCCATCGGCCGGCCCTGGCGCGAAGCCTAGGAACCGCCCGTCCTTGACCAGGATCTCGTCGAGCTGACCGTCCGAGTCGAAGTAGTAGAGCTGCTGCCCCTCACGCAGATGGCCCTCGGCGACGAGTTCCTGGACGACGGCCTCGACGTCATTGGTCACGCTCGGATGTTCGTCCCAGGGCCCGATGTCGCGGATTACGACCCGGGCCGGGCCGGCGTATTCAAAGCTGTAGTTCGCTCTGCACTTTTTCATGGTTTCTCCTTTTGGCCGGCGCCAGTCCCGAGGACCTGAATCTCGTGGACCGGGAGGGCCTTGAAGCCGTTGCTCTTCATGCGGGCATAGAGGGTTTCCTGCCCCGTCCAAACGTAGGGCAGGAAGACTTGCAGGGCTTCGACCTGCTGAAGCTCGATGAGGCTCAGTTGGACTTCTACCCAGTCCTGCATTAACTTCCACGCCGTCCGGCGAGATTGCTCCCAGAGACGCTTGTTCCGTTCTGCGGAATTCCTCTTCACGCCCGACGATAGGACCCGCATGACGGCGCCGATATTGGCCGGCAGCCGGACCGGGATGGATGAGCCTTGGAGCGTCGGATGAGGGAGCGTGAAATAGAGAGCAGCCACTTCCCCATCGCTGTAGTCCTTGAGGATATTCCGGATCCCGGCCTTGGCCAGGATCTGCTCAATCCGGCTGACCGTCAGCGATACGGGAACCTGGCTCGTGTAGTTCTTCATCGCACGATCCTTTCCCCGGCGATCTGGCGCGCGTTGAGATTCGCGGCCGCACGCTCGACCTTCGCCCCGAGGACCAGGCCCAGGGCGAAGACCAGGATGATGCCCAGTCCGACGAGGACCAGGGCAGGCTCCCGCTTGCTCCTTCTCATCAACCCCTCCTTCCCCCGACGTACGGATCCTCGGGGGCCCGTCGGGCAGCGTCCCCGATCCGGTTTTTGACGTACGCCCGCTCCATGATCTTGGTGAGGTTCTTCGGGCTGAGAATCCAATCGAATGTCACCAACCATCCCCGGTCATTGTCGCCGCACAAAAAGGGTTGTTCGTGGATGGCCCGCAGAACGTTTTCGATATCGAAGTCAGGCGTGCACAATCGCGCGATGAGGGATTTTTCCCTGGCGCTCCCTGGTTCAATCTTTTCGATCGTCGAGAGCTTGTGTCCTTTAGCGAACACGTTCCAGATACCGGCGATGATCTCGACGGGCCTCGCCGGCGGCGACTCGCCCTTCTTAACCCGCTTCCAGATTTCGGTCAGCTCTTCGGCGACTTGGGGCGGGATTTGGGCAGGAGAGTGCCCCTTGTTCTTTAAACTTAGACTTGAACTTAGACTTAAACTTAAAGAGGGAGTACTCCCGGAGTGCTCCGGAGTAGGTCCGGAGTACGCCGGGATTTTTGATTCAGCCTCCCTGTCGGCGCGGATTCCGGTCTGAAAGTCCTCGAACCTGGTGATCTCCAGATATCTCTGGCCTTCGACTTCGTAGAGGATAAGCAGGCCAGCTTCATTGAGATCCCGTAGCGACTCCTCGACCTGGGCGACCGAATACTTCAGCCGAGGGCAGCAGTCCTCTTTGATGTCGCGCGGATCGGCAGAGTACCTGCCGGCGACATCGGTGTGCGGGTAGATCATGAAATAGAGAACGCGGGATCGGTCCCGCTTCAGCGACGCGAGCTTATCCGACTTCGATATCCGCTTGTCGATCAATCTGCCTCGTGCCATATGAACTCCTGGGATAGATGACAGGCCGGGGCGGGGTCCGCAGGTGACCAGCCCGCCGACCCGATGCGAGAGTCGCCTCGAATACGGCGAAAGGAGTCGCGCGGCAAAGGAGAACCGCGCCGCATCATGGACTCCCCGGCCTGGCCGTTCATGCTTACTTCCTCGATCCCTTGTCCGCGATCGCGGTCTTCTTGATGGCCCGGATCCCGGGGATGTCAGTCTGGTGCTTCATTGCCCGGACGACCTTGCCGATCGTGACGAGATCCGGAACCATGTATTTCCGCGGGATCTTGTCCACGTCCACGATCTCGAAGTCCCAGAGCTCCCGGAGTGAGACGTTGGCCATCGGCTTCTCCGGGATGGCCGGCGCCGTGGCCTGGATCGCCTCGGCCTCCTTGCCGGCCTTCTGGACGATGTCTTCGGCCTCGCCGGCCTTATCCTGGTCGACGAGTTCCCAGGCCTTGTCCACCGCCTTCTCCGTGAGCCGCTTCGCCTCCTGCCGCTTGAGCTCGGCCTCGCGTTCGGCCTGGAATCTGAGCCGGTCCTGCTCCTGGAGGTAGTCCGCGATCTTCGGCTTGATGATGTCGAGGGCCTGGTTCGGCAGATCGGCGAACTTCTTCTTCTCCTCGAGGAGCGACTTGTGGAGTGCGTGGGCCCGGGAGATCTGAGGGTCGAACGTTTCGTCGATCGACTTCAGGAGGCCCATAATGTCCTGCCGGAACAGGTCGGCCGCCGTCAGATCCTCCTGGGTCTTGATGACCAGGGCCCGGGCCTTATCGAGCGCCGAGCTCGAGCGGGCGACGATCGCCGTGATCGCCTTAGGCTCGGGCTTCGCCGGGAAAGGAGCCCCGGCCGCGGGCGCCGGGGACTCCTCGGGGAATATCATGTTGGAGGCAGGCGTGCTCACGAGGCCCTCCCGTTGCCGGCATCCTGGGCGGGCTTGGCCTTCAGATGTTCGGCCCAAGCATCGAGGTAGGAGACGACCAGGTCGGCCTCGTCCGAGGTCAGATCGTCAAGCTCGGTGACCTCGCGGTTCTTGGCTTTCATGACGTGGGCCGTGATGCCCTGCCAGATCGTCTCGTCCTTGCGGCCGAGGTCGTGGAGGGCCTTGATGCCGCGCAGGACCTTCTCCCGCTGCGTCGCGGTGATCATCTGCGGCCCGGGCTGCGGCGACGTCGTCGCGGCCTCGGGGAACTCCTCGGCCGGCGCGGGCGCCTGGGGCTGCGGCTTCAGAGCGGCGGCCGGCTTCGGCGCCGGGGCCTTCGCGCCCTTCAGCCACTTCATGAGCTTCGCTCCTGTATCCTTCGAGATTTTGAAGATCTGGCCGTCGAAGAGCGAAGTCCGGTCCTTGGAGGCGGCGGCGTTGTGATCCATCGCGATGTCGAATACCGTCGTGAACTCGTACTCCATGCCGTCGCGCTGGATCGGCGCGAGGCCGACTTTCTTCGGGACGGATTTGCCCTTGTCGTTCTGCTCGAGGACGTAATCCTGTTTGCTCCGCATCGTGCAGATGACGTGGATGCCCGCCTGGAGGATCCGGGCCTTGAAGCGCTCCTGCTCGGGCGTGATCGTTGCCCAGTTCGTGTAGGAGTTGCCTCCCCGCTGGTCGAGGGCCGCTTTCTTGTCGAGCAGCCCGCCCTCCCCCGCCCAGGCGTGGGAGATTGAATCGATCAGGAGGACGTCATAGCCGGCCTTCTCGGCGGCCTCGATCGCCTCGGCGTACTTGACGATCGTGTAGGGCGGCTCGAGGTCCAGGACATCGAAGACGATGCCGGCCAGCGGGCCCTTGTCCATGTCGGCATAGAGGGAGGCGGACTTGTTCTCGGTGTCCACGACCGCGATCTTCTTTCCGAGCGCGGCCGCGAGGATGAGCCCGCTGAAGGTCTTGCCGGAGCCCGAGGGCCCGGTCAGGGCGATCTTCAGCGTGGCCTGAGTGCGTTCTGCCTTTTTAAAGGTCATGGTTAGTGCTCCTTTCTCATGGACCTAGAACGGGATGTCGTCGTCGGGCCCGGGCCCAGCCCCTTCTTCGCCGGGGAACTCAGCCGGGCCGGCCTTTGCGGTGGCGCCCTCGGCCGAGGCTTCCTTCGGCGCGTTGAGGTAGAGGATGAAGTCCGGCTGACCGTCCTTCTCCTTGAAGCCGTTCTGGAACATCACGAGGTTGATGTCCGGAGAGAGGCCTCCGTTGATGACGATCGAGACGTACTTCTTCGTCCCGTCCTGGGAGGTTCGGGCCCACCCGACTCCCACTTTCTTGCGCTTGGAGTCTGCCATTCGATTTCCTTTCAGGCCTTGACAGCGACCGCGGTCCGCGCTACGGTTGGACCGTCAGCCGGCTTCAGGCCGGTCATGAGTTTTTTCCTTCCCCGCTCTCGCGAAGCGGGGAACCTTTGCCATCACAGTCGTATCTTCGTCATCGTCCTCCTTGATGGGCTCCGCGCAGTCCGCGCAGTAGCCTCCGTTCAACTCGGCCAGGTGGCCGCAACCGCAGCATCGGCCTAGTTCCAGGATGTCGTCCGGGATCTCGGCCATTCGGCAGTCCTCGATGAAGTCCTCGTCGAAGCGCAGTTGGCGGCTCATCGGTCGGCTCGTATCGACGCCATCGAAGTCACAGGCTCGATATCTGCCATCGTGACGACGTCGTAACCATCGCCGTTTGGGAGGCGACGATCGAACCTGACAACGATGGCTGGATCGTCAAGGACAACGCTCTTGACGGCGGAATACACTCGAACAATGGTCCCCGTTACATCGTGTTCGCGGACCCTTACCCTATCGCCGGCGCGGACCATTTCAAGCCTCCTTCGGCCGGAGAAGGCTCTTCACGTAGTCGAGGTAGACGATCACCCCGCCGGCCGTGGTGATCCCGTTCTTCGGGAAGTCGTCGTGAATCATGTCCTCAGCCACGGCCCGAGCTACGCTGAGGCTGTAACCAAACTTGAAGGCGATGAGCTTCGCCAGAACCGAGACGTTGATCATTCGAGGCCTCCCCTTGATGAATGCTGAGAGGTCATCTGCCGACCTCTTTCTTGATCTTCTCGCGGAGCTCAGCCGACTTCTGCTGAAGGCGGGCCAGGGCCCGCTCCATCCGGCGGAGCTCCGACTTGTCGACCTTTCCGTCCGCGTACGCTTCCTCGATTTCCTTGAGCGCCTCGCCGGTCAGGATGGACAACCGGATCTGGTCCTTCTCGCGTTCCGCCACGGAGGGCTTGCCGTTGACGGCCTGGACGGGAATGAAGCCGCAGGGCTCACAGAAGAACTCGAGGAGCTCCACATCCCCCGTCGCTTTGACCAGGTCGACGACACGGTCCGGCGGGATGACGTTCTCGCCGCGGACGTAGCGGTAGAGCGTGTCCGTGGCGATTTGCATGTCCTTAGCCACGGCGTCGACACGGTACTTCTTCTTGATGATGAAATTGACGTAGAGAAGGGCCGAGAATCCTGAAATCGGAGAGGAATTTAGGTTGAGGTTCATGACACTCTCGCGCTAGTCTGAGTGCGGAGGGCAGACTTGCGGTGAAAGAAGCTCCGATGCGCCGGGTAAAAGTTGGCCTTCAGAAGCTTGGCAATCCCCTCGCGCGAGATGAAGATCCTGCCGCGGATGCGGTAGTGATCGATCTCCCCAGCCGCCGCCATCGAATAGACGACATCCCTCGAGAGGCGGAGCTCGGCCGCCGCTTCGCGAATCGTGAGGCGGTCAGACTTGCTGGCGTCCATCGTGCGTCTCCTGGGGATAAAGCAGGTTGAGGACCGGGATGCCCGTCTTCTCGCTGATGCGCTGCGCCAGTTTCTTGGAAGGCGATCTCTTGCCCGACATCAGCATCGAAAGATGGGCGGTTGTTATGCCGAACTCCTTGGCCAGGTCTGCCCCAGAGAGTCCGCGCTTCTCTTTGTACTCAGCCAGGTTAGCTATTCGCATTTTCGTGCTCCGGCATGATATTAACAATTTGCTATTGTCCTGTCAAGCAAAACATATACAATTTGCTATTTTTTTTCTATCCCCCTTGTTTTTTAACGATTTGTTAATTTAGGATGTCTCTGAATATGGGGATTCGAGAGAACATCCGGAATGAAATCGCCAGACTTGGCTATGGGACAAATCTGACCAAGTTCTGTCGGGAAAAAGGGCTTTCCACCGTCTACCTGAACCAGCTCCTAAACGGGAAGCGTCGGTACAACGAAGACCTGCTCAACAAGATCGCAAAAGCCCTGGGCATTCCAATCTACCAGCTCTTCATCGACGAGCCCGTCGTCCCGAAATCCCAGGCTGATAAAGAGCCGGCAATCGTCGAGATCTTCCCCGACCAGGAGACTCAATCCGAGTTCGCTAAGTTCAGCAGCCGTGACGATTTCCTTCCGATCCGGATCCTGGCGGACGCCGCATCGCTCGGACACGGCGCGATCGTCTCCCAGGAACGCACCGGCGGCTACGCCCTGATCTACCGCAGCGCCCTTCCGCGGAAGGCTCTCAAGCAGAAGAGGACGGCCGAGAAAATCGTCTGCCTCTTCGCGACGGGCGACTCCATGTCCCCTACCATTCAAGATAAGAGCCTCGTCGCGATCGACGTCGAGGACAAGGTCGAGATCCGGAACAAAAGGATCTACGCGATCGAGATCCCCGACGAAGGGGTCACGATCAAGCGGATTCTCCAGCATAACGACCATCTGCTCCTATTTGCGGACAACCGGGATTTCCCGGGATATCCGCGAGCTCTGTGCCTAAAGGAACTGAACTACAACCCGATTTGCGGAAGGGTTGTCTGGACCTGGAATAAACTCGACTAGCAACGCCCCAAGGGACCAAGGGGCTGAGCATATCACCCGATCGAGGAGGTCTAGATGGGAGCTTATTTCCAGATCTTCAAGGACAGTGCTGGCGAATTCAGGTTCAACTTACGCGCACCGAACCATGAGAAGATTCTGCACAGCGAAGGATACGTTCAAAAACAGGGTTGCCTGAATGGGATTGCTTCTGTCAAAGCGAACGCACCAGCCCGGGATAAATACGAGTCCTTTACGGATGCTGCGGGGATGTATCGTTTTCGTCTTCGCGCCCGCAACAATGAGATCATCGGAACCAGCGAGGCTTATGTCACTCCGCAGGGACGCGATAACGGGATCGCAGCCGTTATGCAATATGCGCCAAGTGCCACAATTGAGGATCTTCCTGCCTGAATAACTCTAAAAAGGCTAAGGAGGTCGCGGTGGAAAAGGAACTTAAGAAGAAGTTGTCTACCTATGCTGGGATATTCAGGGAGGCCCAGACGCTCGGGAAAAAGGAAGCAGACATCGTTATGTATATCGTGGAGTTCCTCAAGGACGCACTTAAGTACGATGTCTTCAAGGAAATCAGCAAAGAGTACCAAATCAAGGACAAGTACTGCGACATAGCCGTAAAGCTCGACGGGAAGGTCGAATTCCTTATCGAGGTAAAACAGCCTGGGATTAAGCTTTCGGACAAGCATATAGAACAAGCTGAGAACTACGCTATGAGGAATGGCACAGAATGGGCGATCCTCACTAATGGCTGTGAATGGCGCCTTTACCACATGCAGTTGACCGATGATGGGATAGAGAGCTCGGTCGCCTTCCAGGCCGACCTGGTTGCCGAGTTCGGGGAAAACCCGGATGAAGTCGTTTCCAAGTTCGCACTCCTTCATCGGAAAAACTACGCCAAAGGCGCCCTTGATGAATACTGGCAAAAGCTGAATCTCTTAACTCCCCAGTCCCTTCTTCAGGCCATATTCACCGAGTCCGTTTGCAGGACCATAGCTAGGGAATTAAACAGGGGAGCGAAGGTTCGGGTCGGGATCCAGGAAATTGAGCGAGAACTGAAGAACGTGCTGGATAAAAGTATTCTCGCTGAACTGGCTGACCTCAAGCTCAGGAAGAAACGAAAAGTAAAGAGGGGTCCCAGAAGGCCAAAAGAAACAGCAGGCCTAGCAGCTCCCGGAGAAGAGACGAAACCGGAAAATGAGCCAGAGCAATAGTGGTGAAACGTCTCGTAGCGGCTGCGGTCACGCTGGTGGTGTGCGGCCTGGCGATGGGGCAAGACGCGGAGTGGACGAAGACGGAAGCCGGATCTTTCAAGATCGAACGATTCTGGGAGAAAACGGTGGGCGACTACACATGCTCCTATACGATCGTAACCTACAGAAATACGACCCAAGGACATTCACTAAGAATGTCACGATACGGGCAAGCGTCTATGATTCCCAAAAAAGGATGGTGGACACGAATACCCGGTCTCTTTTCGCGCACGAATATGCACCCATCAAACCGGGCTTCGAGGGAACGGTGAAGATACCGATTGAGTGCGCAAGAGGGCAAGCAAAAAGCTGTTTCCGTAAAAATTGATAACGCGAATTGATTGTATTAATGGCAGGAGGAGGTTTTAGTGAAACGCCAACTCGCGATCTTTGCGCTCCTTGTGCTGTGTGTCTCTTGTGTATCTACGAATGCCGTCCAGATCGGGACAGCCCCGCGTCGGGCAGCCGTGCCGTGGACCCAAGTCGCGGTCTATAGGACGGCAGACCAGGTGCCGGGCAAGTACGAGGAAGTTGCCATGCTGGTTTCGACGGGAGACGCCCTCTGGACGAATGAGGCCGCGATGTGGAATTCGATGAAGAAACGGGCTGGGAAGATGGGGGCCAACGCTATCATCCTCGACGCTATGTCCGAGCCGGGCGCCGGCGCGAAAGTGGCGGCGGCATTCCTGGGCGTCGGCGGAGCAGACAGAAAAGGGAAGGCCGTGGCGATCTTTGTCTTGCCGCCGGAGACGAAACACCCTTGAAGTTCGTTGCCATCATCGACGGGAAGAAAAAGGGTTCTGACCGGATCACCTCGTTCATCTACACAGACGACGGCCATGTCCCGCCGATCGTGGACCCAGAGAAGCCGGATGAAGCCAAGGACGGCGGAGTGCCGGGGCCTGAGGTAGAGGGTTCCGGGAAGCCCAAGCCGAGCTGATCATGGATAATATTCTTTACTACGCCGACCACTCAGCAGCGTAGTCTATGGGACTATCGAATGCGATACTACTTCACTAAGCGGCAAGCCGCCGCATTGAAGGATAAAAGGCTCACACCTAGCATACACATCCCTCTTCGTAATGCCATCCTCCGTGTGCTGCGCGATTTTTCGGATTATGATGGCCCCCCTGATTGCTCAGATAACTGGTCCTTTATAAAGGCCGAAGACAAACTTAAGAAATATTACGGGAGAGATTACCTTGTTGCTTTCGACAATAAGGGTCTACTCGTTTCGTCTCCTATTCATGATGTTATCTTGAGCGGGCTACCTGAACATGTCTTCGACTTCATCGAAGCCTGGTGCGATAGTGTGGATGAGCCGAGAGCAGCATCGTTCGAACACGAACTCAATTCGATTTTAGATATCCACGGTTCACCGTGGAGACTCCTGAATAAAACGATGATTCTCCTTGATTCGCAATATGTGCGAGAGGAGATAATCGCCAAGACACACTATCTTCTAAAGGAAGCTTCGGCTTCCGGGGCGCTGGAGGAGTTCGGAGAGGCAATTTCCTGCCTAACAGGCGGCCAGCCAAAAGAAGCGATTATCAACGCTCACAAGTCTGTTGAAAGCGTTATGAAGAAATGCTTAGGGATTGAGAGGGCAAAATTCGGGACGCTGCTCACGCACCTTATAAAGTCGGGCATTATTCCAGAATATTACCAAGATTTTTTAATTCATTTTGAAAAGCTCGCCTTGGGCGCTGTCAAGGAACGAAATCAACCAGCTCGGGCGCACGGCCAGGGGGCCGAGCCTACTAGCGTGGACCGCAGCCTTGCGGAATTCGCAGTGCATCTCGCTGGCGTAATTAATCTTTTCATCATTAAGCGCTGGATCGAATCTCGTCCAAAACAAGATGAACCTCCGGCAGACAACGATATTCCCTTTTAGAAATGAGGCGACTGGGTCCGGGCCGGTGGCCGCAGCGCGACTAACTTCTGCCCGTAACGGAACATGGGAGGTCCGAAACGACTTTTCTTTAAGAGGAGAGAATGCCAATGACCGCCACTCGGATCTGTAAACTCGCCTACGGTGATGAGATTATTGACGGAAATGCTGTCTGTACGATTTACGAGATTCAGAAGGCCTCGCTTCTGGGGGGAGCAAGGGGAGGATCCGGCCGTCTACAATTGCTCAATGCTCTACCATTCCTCTTCACGGAAATCGTGGGAAAGCAGTTCTACTTAATCTTCGATCCCGCAGCCATCATCGAGGATTTTGGGCGAGTTGAGAAGATGCCCATCTTTTTTGAGGAGGTTCATAGCACGTCATTGCTATCCCTGGATTTTAGAATTGGCAACATACGGGAGTGAGGCGCCTGGGCCCGGGCCGGCGGCCGCGGGCCCCCAGATGATAAGGACGCTCCACGATGGGAAGCGGAATCGCGCCTCATAAGAGGAGACGCATGGCAGAGGCGGATTTTCTCAGAGGAGAAACTGACATATGAAAAGGGATTTGTTCTGGAAGTTTATCGTAAGTGTCCTCGTTGTATGGCTATTCCTCTTCCTGTGGATGAGCCAATGGCATTATGGCGGGGAGGGACTGATCAAAACCAGCCGGATAACCGGGAGGACCTACAACTGGCGGGGGGGCGAGTGGAAGCTTTTTATGAACTGATGAATCCAACACCCTTTCCTTCAACGATAAGGACGGCCGGCTGACTAAATAGTAAGAAAGGGAGGCGCACTATGTCAGGAAGAACCAAGTATCACATCACTCACCAGGATGACCACTGG
Source organism: Acidobacteriota bacterium (assembly GCA_039683095.1). Classification (NCBI taxonomy): domain Bacteria; kingdom Pseudomonadati; phylum Acidobacteriota; species Acidobacteriota bacterium. Next base: position 248,271 of record JBDKSB010000012.1, read on the forward strand.
AACGTCAAACGAGAAGGCGCTGATCGTCCGGCCAGAACTTTCGACAACAAGGATGATGCCGTCGACTTCGGCCGGGACATCGCTGGGAAGCAGGATAAAGGCCAACTGATCATCCACCGGAAGGACGGAGTTATCCAGACAGAACACACGTACGGGGACGATCCGTACCCGCCGAAGGGGTAGTTGAGGCGCCAGGGCCAGGGCCGAAGCCCAGGGCCTTGTTTCAGATAGCCGCTCCTCGACGGGAAGCGAATTTTGCGCCTCATTGATAAAGACGGGCGGTCCCGCCATTTTTTCTCAAAGGAGGGCAGCATGGCCAAAGGCACTCTCGTCTTCGTCAAGGTCTTTCAGAACTCCCAGGATCTCGGGACGGACGACGACCACCTCGTCTCCCGTGTGTTCTACGACCTCGAAACCCCTACGGGGACTCTCGCCGGACTCTTCTCCGACGTCAAGCTGACGCCGGGGGCGGATTTCAGCCAAGACCCGCTCGAGGTTTCCTACCCGGAGGAGCTCAACGGCATCCTCGGCTATGGGATTCTCAGGCCCTTGGTCGAGCGGTACTACCGAGCCAACATCGGGGAGACCGGCAGCGGGATCCGGATCGGCCCGGGGTGTAAGGGCATCGTCATGAGGGACAATACCTGTATCATGAGGATGGCCTTCCCGGTCGAGCTCACGAGCACCGGAAAAGTCGGGTGGTAAGATGAAGCGCGTATTTAGCGGACTTAACGTAGCCCTCATGCTCGGCCTAATCGGCGTAGCAACGTGGAGGCAGGGCAATCTCCTTTCGGGAATCGGATACGCCCTCGGCGTCTTCGCCGTCGCCGGGATCCTCTTCGGCGTTCTGCTGCTCAGCCTCTACCGCTTCGTTAGGAACATCCTCAACCCGGACAATAAGTTCTCGCCCGAGATCAAGGACCGGATCTCCGCGGGCCTGGTCGGAGGGATCCTGGCCGTTCTGATTAGGTGAGGGGGCATGGCAGCCGAAAGTCTATCCGGCCGCATCCTCCGGCACATCCGCGTCCAGATGGCTATCAAGAACTGGAAGCAAATCGACCTCGCGGCCCGGATGGGGAAAAAAGGGGCCTGGGTAAGCAAGATCATGGCCGGCCGGATTAAGCTCAGGGTCGATGACGTATCCGAGTTCGCTCGGGCCCTCGAGGTAAGCGAGGACACATTACTCAGGGGGGAAGGGAAGAGGGGATGAGAGAGAAAGAGGCTAGGAACCCGCAGGAGACTATTGATCTGATCGAACGCCTTGCTCACGAAAAGCGGTTCAACCCATCCTCATTCGCCAAGGCCCTGGGTTACACACGGCCGTGGGGCTATTCATTCATGAAGAACGAGATCGTCATCACTCTCTCCCTGCTGAAAAGGATCGCCAAGCTCCTCGAGGTCCCGGTGACGTCCCTTGTGGCCGAAGGCGAGGAATCCATGCCGGAGAAGAATAAGCAACTTCCGGGCCAGGGATTCAAGTCCGTCGACCTATTGCTCGGCGGGAAGAAGGTAGGGATGCTTCTTGTGCCGCCAGAACTCGAGGTCAATATCAGGGTCGGTTGTTGGCCTAAACAGAACGAAGGTGATGAGTGAAACCTGGGATGGGATTTAGGAGAAAGGGAATTGCGCTCCTCGATGGGAAGCGATTTCGCGCCTCATTATGAGAGACGTGGGTAAGCACTGTTTTTTCTCATTTTGGGAGGCCATATGGGAGATGCGGAGTTATCTGATCTGATCAGGGCGATAGCCTGCAGAGAGTTTATCGAGCCAGCCCGGGCCCGCTCTAGAAAGGAGGTGACTATCCGGGCCGGAGATCTTCATGAGAAGATGCGCCTTGTCGGCCGCATGCCGGCCGTCTGTGGAGCCCTGGGGACTTTGAAATTTCAGAGAGAAAATGGGATTAAGCTGATAAGTAGAGAAGGGCCGTCTAACGGGCCCAATGCTATATTCAAATTCCTGATTGAATATGCCTCAGATGACGATATAATGAGCTAAGCTGAGTGTTTCGGTCCTCGGCGAAAGGAACGATGTGGCGAGAATGTCTCCAGACGAAACAGTAACGGACAAACTCAGTTCAGTTGCAGGGATTACAAAAATTTCGGTAATCGTTCCCAAGAATCCCTTTGCACCACCAAACCTGCAAGGCAAATCCCAATGCTTATGTGCTCTGGACGTCATCGATCTGATGCGGTGGTGGCCCGGAGAACCGCACTCACCTCACCGTAAAGCCGATAAGGTCAGGGCTATCCAGAGATCGCTAGATTGGAAGCGTGTTGCAGAGATAGCTGCATATTTGCTGCAACAGGAAATCACCGACGCTCAAAATCGAATCAACAAGTATTTCAAGAAGATTTATCAGCCGAAGGAAAATGAACCGGGAAGACAATGGCCTCCGAGAATTAGTTCAGTGATTGGATATCAGCGCAGTTCCTTTCCTACTTTCTCAAATGTATTGCTTCACGTCACCGGGGCCAAGATAGACAGCAATCCTAACGAACCAAAAGCCGCAAATCTGGTCTTCAATGAGAAGGACAAGAACCTGAACTTCACCGTAATAGATGGTCAGCATCGCATTAATGGCGCTTATTTTGCAGTAAACATAAGACGAGAAATGGATCCCGCCGCTAGTTGGGAGATTCCCGCAGAGGTGTTTTTGGACTTAGATCCTCCAGGAAGCGCCCCACGTATTCAAGCGCAGATTTTCATTGACGTGAATTTCTATCAGAAGAAGGTCGACCGCTCGCTTGTGGCAGATCTATTCCCGACAGCCCGGATACCGCTTGAAGGCGAAAGGAAAGACGATGATTTGTTTCGGATAGAGCGCGCGCAAGACATCGGCCGCAGACTAATGCTCGAGACCGGCCCACTCGTCGGAATGATTCAAATCCCTGGCATTCGTTATGGAGTTAAGGATGTAATTACGCTGGCCACGCTGAATAGCGCCATTCGGGATGTCCTCCCGGAGCTAGATGCACAGGGAATTCATAGCTTGGACGGCCAGACCGAATTTCTTGCACAGTGCCTCACCGCGTGGCTTGAGGCGTCAGGAAGATTCGAAAGCAAGCAGGGAGCATGTGGCACCGAGCTCACTCCGGAAAATGTGGCATATCAAGGCCGCATATTGGTGTCGGTGCTTGCCTTAGTTCCCGCAATGATCTGGAGACTCAAGAAGGCAAGCGTTCCGCACTTGGTCTCCGATAGCGCTCTGGACGTCCTGATAAAGTGGCTAAGAAATGTCACCAAGCGCGCGGGCCTAATCGAAGATGGCATGTTTATAGGGAAGAAGAAGTTCAAGGCCCGTGGTTATTATGGAAGTGGAGGCATAGGGCGCTTTCGGAATACCCTGTGGGCGGCCGTCGAAGGAACACACAGGATTACGGCTGTTACCAAGTCTGAACGGATCGCCAAAATTGCCGAGAAGAACCGAGCACTCATAATGTCCGAACTTCACACGCAGCCGACTGATGCCACCAAGTAGTTCAGACCTTCAAATCGCCGCGATGTTCAGCATTCTTCAGAAGAGGAATGCTTCAGGTTCTCTCCCCGCCGCAGGAGCTTTGTCTGAAAAGCTGGCCAATCTCGCTGATATAACAACGGGAGATTCCGCAGCGGTCGGTTCGGACGTACTCGGCCTTTTTGCTACCGCCTCGGTCGAGATGTGGCTCCGCGCAGTTCATAGTTTTTTAATATCTGCTTCCCTAACTGACGCAAGTCCTATTTGGGCGTCCGTGGCTGGATACTATTCCAGTCACTATTCCGTCCGGGCTTTTGCACATCTGCTCGGCTACTTCTTGTTGGCTAAGACAAGAAAGATGGCTCTTCGCGTTGAAGTGGACGGGAGGCAATTCCTCTGCCATATGCGGCCAAAGAAGTCGGGAGATGCCGAACATAAGTTCTATTGGAGATCTGTAAAGGAACACAGTCCGTTCGATAGCGATCCGCTCTATAACAGAAATGACGAGGATCAGGGAAACGGATCGGATTCGGGACACAGATGTAGGGCTAATTATCTGGATCATATCGACAAGTTTCCGGTCTTTGCCGTTCTTGACGAGGCAGCTCTAATTCAAAGGGTCCAGAGGATCGCGAATATGCACTATTCAGATCCTCCCATTCCCAGAGTAGACTCATACCCCGATATCGCAAATGTTCAGCTCATTGCCTATCATAGAATGGTCGGTTTTAGGAGCTACTTAGATAATCGGGTAGCTGGGAATCGGTTTTGGGAAATATATAGAAATCCGAGTTGGAGCCATAAATATCTTGATTTCCAGGTAGTAGAGCCCAGTTTCGTATCCTCATATAGAGAACATCTCCCATGAAATATATGGGGTCCAAGCGCTGGATGCTGAAGAATGGACTTGGTGATCTTATTTGCGCACAAGCGAAGAGTGCAACGCGTTTCATCGATCTTTTTACCGGATCGGGAGCTGTAGCCTGTTTTGCAGCTCAGCGGACTTCTTTGCCGGTGAAAGCCTATGACCTACAGGGATTTGCGGTTGTCCTAGCTGAGGCTGTGATCGGCCGCGACAAGGCGTGCGACGCGAATCAAATATGGGCGGACTGGTTCGATTCGGCCCAAAGGTTTCGAAAAGAGCATAGAATCCCCAGAGCAGAAAAACTGACCCGCTCGGAAGTAGCAAAGTGTCGGGCTTGGAGTGCAGCCCGACAGGGTCAACCGATAACCAAGGCATACGGGGGGTATTATTATAGCCCCTTGCAGGCTATCTGGATTGATTCCTTTCGAAAGGCCCTCCCCAAGACTGACCCCGAGAGTAGCGTAGCTCTTGCCGCCCTAATCGATGCTGCGAGCCGGTGCGCTGCTGCGCCGGGGCATACAGCTCAGCCATTCCAGCCGACTCAGACGGCAAAACGCTTTCTTCAGGAAGCATGGGAAAAGGATATTACGAACTACCTAAAACGAGCCCTGATTAGCATTGCCTCCCAGCATGCCAACGCAAAGGGATCGGCGCAAATTGCGAACGCGAACGACGCCGCACAGTCAATAGAGAAAGGCGATCTTGTTTTTGTCGATCCGCCCTATTCTGGCGTCCAATATAGCCGCTTTTACCATGTCCTTGAGACTATCGCGAGAGGAACTTCGAGCGACGTCTTCGGGACAGGCAGGTACCCAGCTCGAGATGAACGTCCCCAATCGAAATATAGTAATAAAACGCAATCACGCGGCGCAATAAAGGAGCTGCTCAAGATATTGGCAAATCACGAAGCAACTGTAATACTGACCTTTCCCGATCATGTCTGTTCAAATGGCCTATCCGGGGGAATTATCAGGAGGGCCGCGGCGCCATTCTTCGAGGTTCATCGAAAATCAGTGAAAACCAGATTCAGTACGCTGGGCGGGAACTCTGCCGAACCGGATAAGAATGGCGGACGTCAATCCAGGCAGACTGCCAAGGAGCTCATCCTGGTTCTAGCTCCCACAAAGAAGGCTGATTCAGGCTTAGGAATGAAAGATACCAAGGAACAGTCAGACGTGGAGCCAGATGCCCGGCACGGCCGCCGACTCCGTGTGCTGACCTGAGTCTGAACCGTGCCCCGCCGCTCTGAAGGCCCTGTTCTCAATAAACAGACGGGCTACTATTTTCTGAGCCTGCGAATAGGGTTCCCGCCGAACCGCCAACGAGTTCGTTTTTCCCTCCACACGCGAGATCGCGCCCGCGCAGTCATCCTTTTTGAGCGGGAATACAAGAGGCTTTGGGCCGAGTATTACGGGGCCCGCCCTAACCGCCGGCCAGGGGAGCTCCCGGACTTCGAGAAGGCCGCCGAAGAATACGTCCGGTACGAGCGCGACGTCCGCAGGGTCAAGGGCTGGGGAACGATTGAAATGCGGCTGGGCGTCGCGTCCGGAATCTTCGGCCCGGCCCGCCGCCTCGGGACGATCGGCGACAAGGACTTTGCGGCGCTCGATGCGTCGCTCCGGAAGGATGGCCGCGAGCCCGGGACAGTGAACCACTACATGAAGCTTCTCAAGAGCTTCTTCACATGGGCCATCGACAAGGGCTATCACCCGGGGCCGAACCCTGCCCGGGCGGTCCGGCCTTACGTCATCGACCAGCGGCGCCGGGCCTATTCGGCCGAGGAGGTCGAGCGCATCCTGGCGGCCGCCCGCGCGATCGAGGCCGGGGCCAGGCCCCAGGACGGGATCATGCGGCACGCCGAACGAATTGTCCGGCTGCTGCTCCTGACGGGCATGCGCGCCGGCGAGCTCCTGAACCTCAAGTGGTCCGCGATCCGCGGCGACAGGATCGTCCTCGAGCGGACCGAGACCAAGCAACGCCGGGAGAAGACGATCCCCGTCACTCCGGCGATACGTACGATCCTGGACGGACTCGAGCGGAAGGACGATTACGTGCTCCCTCTTCGCCGGCGCAGGGGAATCATGGAGCCGGCATATGCCTACGGTCTCATCCGGGCGATCCGAGAGAAGACGGGGATCTCGGACTTCATCCTCCACGGCCTGCGCCACACCGCCTCGACGATCATGGTCTCTGAGGCCCTGGGAAAGGGAGTCGGCCTGGCGGACATCATGAGGATCCTCGGCCATTCCCAGGTCCAGACGACACTCCGATACCAGCACGCCGACCTTGAACGCATGAAAAAGGCGATGCGGGTGCTCGGGAAAAAGACAACAGAACGGCCCGCTTCATCTTGACCAAATCTTGCCCAACAATTCCCTCGCAGGATATAATATGGTCAACGTGAGCAGACGATATCTTATGGGTAAAACGACACTTAGGAAAGCTTATCAGATATGCCAGAATTGGACTAGCGGGCCAAAAAAACGCCTCTAGTTTAGTGAAGTCGGGCTCGCTTGTCAAACGGGAAACTGTGTTTTTCGGGGCCGGTTTGGGCTAGAATCGCATCATGGCCGGGAAGCGGAAGGACCGCCCGCAGGATGCTCCCGGCGAGGCCTCTTGCGTCGACAGAGCCCCGACGGCCGGCCATGATCCCTTCGAGCTGCCCATCGACGGCGTCCTCGATCTCCACACCTTCAGCCCCAAGGACGTCAAAGACCTGGTCCCCGAATACATCGGCGAATGCCTGCGGCGCGGCATAGTCGAGATCCGCATCATCCACGGCAAGGGCACCGGCACGCTCAAGGCGACCGTTCATTCGATCCTTAAGAAGGACCCGCGCGTCGCCGGCTTCGAGGACGCGGACATGGGAGCCGGCGGCTGGGGCGCGACCGTCGTCCGGCTGGCGGAACCGTGATGAACAGGGACTTCCCCATTATTTAAACGCCCCAGTTTTTTCTTTCCTCCCGCGGCGATCTGGTGTAATAATCCCATTGTTGGCAGGCAGCAGACAAGGAGGAAATCATGAGCAGGATGATCAAGAGACGGGACTTCATCCGGGTCGGCGCGGTCGCCGGCGCCGCCGCGCTGGCCGGAGGCCTCCGGGGCCAGGCCAAGCCCTCCGCCGGCGCCCCGCCGAGGCGGGCCAGGCCCGACCTGGCCGTCGTCACGGGAGCCGACCGCGTCGCCGCCGTGAACGCGGGCCTGGCCGCCCTCGGCGGCATGAGCAACTTCGTTCCCAAGGGCTCGTCGGTCGGACTGCTCATCAACGCGCCGGCCTGGTGGAAGAGGCCCGGCAGCCATACCCACCCCGACCTCACCCTGGCCGTCATCCTGGCCTCGCTCGAAGCCGGGGCCCGGGAGATCCGCTACCTCGTCGATCCCCTGCCGGGCTACTTCGATCGTGCCGCGCTCGCCCCCAAGTACGGGGCCGAGATCGGCTCGGTCAAGAAGTCGTCCGGCAACTACGTCGAGACGCCCGTCGCCCGGAACAAAACCGTCAAGAAGACCAGCGTGATCAAGGAATTCCTCGACTGCGACGTCCTCGTCAACCTGCCGATCATCAAGCACCATGTCGGCGTCGGCATGTCGGGCTGCCTCAAGAACATGATGGGCGCCAACTCCGGCGCCTCGAACCAGTTCTTCCACGCCGGTTCGGGGGCCAAGGGCGAATACGACGATATCCCCTTCCTGTCCCAGTGCATCGCCGATCTCAACACCCTGCGCAAGCCCAACCTGTGCCTCGCCGACGCCACCGAGTTCCTGTTGACGAACGGCCCGGCCGGCCCGGGCGAGCTGCGCCGCCTCGACAAGGTCATCCTCGGCGCCGACCCCGTGGCCGTGGACGCCTATGGCGCCCCCCTGGTCAACCTGAAGGCCGCCGACGTCCTGATGATCGCCAAGTCGGTCGAATGGGGCCTCGGCCGGATGGATATCGACAAGCTGGCGATCGAAGAGCTTAAAGTCTGATCCGGCGCCCGTTCCGGGAAACTCGGCGCCGGACGATCGGAGGGATCATGCGCACGCACGGAAAATCTCGTCTTGCGGCCGCGGCGGGCTTCTGCGTCGCCGGCCTGTCACTCCTCCTGCTGCCGGGCGCGACCGCGCCCCAGGCCGCCAAGACCGCCGGCGGCCGGCCCGGCCCCATCGACCCCCAGCGGGTCCAGGACCAGGACACGATGACCTGGGCCGATTATCGTCCGATCCCCGGCCGCGACTGGGCCGACCCGTCCCTCAGGCCCGCCCGTGGCTTCAAGCTGGCCGTCGTCGGCATCGATTTCCCGGGCCAGCCCTTCGTCATGACCCTGCCCAAGGGCTCGGATCCCTTCGGCAACCCCCAGATCGACCCCGTCCCTCGCGACCGGGTCCCGCAGTTCTTCGCCGATTTCTGGATGAAGCCGAGCGGATACAATCACGGCCAGACCATCAACGGCTACTGGATGGAGCAGTCGCGCGGCCGCTTCGGCATCACCGAGGTCGCGGTCTACGGGCCGTACCTCATGCCCAGCCCCATCTGGCACTACGGCCTCAATGAGTACGGCCAGAACGACCAGACGCCTGACGGCAGCCGGGCCAACGGCTGGATGGAGAAGGACTGCGACGCGCTCTGGACGGCCGCCGTCGGCAAGGACATGCGCAAGGACTTCGACGCCGTCCTCCGCCTCTACGCCAGCTACGACGAGACGGGCGTCTGGCAGGAATTCGGAGAGATGAAGTTCGCCTCGAAAGACGACATCCCGGCCGCCTGGGGCAATCCGAACCCGGCCAGGCCCCGCTGGGTCCCGACCCGCTACGTCCCGTGGACTAGCTGGCTGGCCGGCTCCCAGCAGTGGGGCCTGTCCTCCATGCGCCAGGGCGAGAACTCGGGCACTATCACCCACGAGCTGGGGCACTTCGCCTTCGATCTTCCCGACCTCAACAACAATCCCTACGTCAAGCCCTACCGCCGGGTCGCCGCCGGGCCCTGGGACATGATGGACCGCGGCTGCTTCAACGGGCCGGGCGGCCCGCACAAGCGCTGGGTGGTGCCTCCGGCGCAGGGAGCCTTCATGCCGGCCGGCCTGATGGTCCGCAACCGCCTCGAGAACAAGTTCATCGACCAGGCCTCGCTCCTGACGCTCGGCCGGGACGTCCTGGCCCGGGCGGGCCTGGCCGTGGCCGAGGTCACGGCCCGGGCCGTCGATCCCCTGCCCGGGACCTACACAGGCCTCGTCGTCAAGTTCGACGGGGCCCGGCCCGGTGACCTGACGCCGCCCGACGACCCGGCCCTGGATCCCCTCTCCCCGGGGAAGCCTAACTACGCCTACTACACGGTCGAGGTCGTCCAGCGCGTCGGCTACGATTCCTTCACGCCCGACAACGGCGTCCTCATCGCCAAGAACAAGGCCACCCTGCGCGGCATGAACGGCGGCCCCAACGCCTTCAACAGCTACATCTGGGTCATCGACGCCCACCCCGAAGACATCGGCATGGTCGACTACGTCAAGCCCGGCGGCGAGAAGGTGATGCGGACGATCGCCGATTTCCGCCAGCTCAACGACGCCCTCTTCCACGCCGGCCTCGACTCCGGCAGCCAGTGCGAGTGGGTCGACGAGCCCAACCGCCTTCACTTCTATGTCGTCGACCTGCGGCGCGACGCGGACGGCATCCTCGTCTACAAGCTGGCCGTCCGCTCGCTCGACGGCTCCGGGCCGCAGGCGCGCGGCGCTTCCCTCGAGCCGGCGGCGGGCCGTCTGAAGGCAAAAGAGGATGCGACCCCCGTGACGTTCAAGCTGGCCAATACGGGCGCTCCCTCGTCCGCGGGAGCCGGCCAGGCCTTCGATGCCGACGTCTACCGGCTCGCCGTCTCCGTCGAAGGCGCGGGCTGGAGCGCGCGGCTGCTCAATGCCCTGGCCGCGGTGAGGGCCGGCGCCTCGCAGGATGTGACCGTTTACGTCTCCGGCGAAGCGGGCGCCTCGAAGACGGCGACGGTCAGCCTGCGGGCCGTATCTGAAAGCGACCCGTCGCGGGCCGCGACGGCCGCCGTGCAGATCTCGCGCTGAAGTTCCCGGCCCTCAGCGGCCGGACCGCGCCGCGAGCACGGCGCGGCAGGCGTCGACGATCCCGCCGCAACCCACCCGGGCCTCGAGTCCGGGAAGGCGGCGGGCCGTATCCATCGGGATCTTCTCGAGGGCCGCGGCGCCCAGCCGAGGCTCGACGGAAAGCGCCAGGGCGGCCACGCCCGGGGCTTCCTTGGACCCGGCACAGGCGATGGCGATCCGCAGCTCGGCCAGGTCCTCGGGCGTCGCGCCGCTGACGAAGCCGCTCCAGTTGATGACCCGGGCGCTGTTGTCGGCGGCGTAGCGGATGGCCCGGGCCGCCCGTCCGGGCCGAAGCGCCTCTTTCTCGTTCCGGCCGATCCCCCGGGCGCCGATCTTGAGCAGCATCAGCGACACGTCCCAGTTGATCCCGGCGACGCCGACGCCGTTATTGCCGCGGGCGCCGATGATGCCCAAGGCCAAGACGCGGCCGGACCGGGTTTGGGCGGACAGGGCCAGGGCCAGGAGGAGGACCGGGGCGGTCTTTTTCATGATGACCATTCTACGTCCCGGGAGCCTCGGATGTTAAGGCGGCGCGGGCGGCCGCACCGGCGGGCTCAACGCCGGTAGCTGATGGCGATGCCGACGATCTGCCGCTCGTAGACGGCCCGCGGGCCGTGCCAGTAGCTGAAGACGACGCCTTCACGGAAGAAGCGGTCGGCCACGATGACCAGGGCGTCCGCGCCCATCGCGGCCGCCTTTTCGCGGAGGATGCCCTCGACATAGAAGCGGTCCATGCGCCAGGTCGGCCGGATCCAGACCTCGCCCAGCTGGATATGATCGCGCCGCGGCTCGCGCCGGAGCAGATCGACCCGGGCCGGGTCGGTCGGCTGGAAGCGGGGCCGGTCGGGATAGAGCCGGTAGCCGTAGGGGCGGTAGCAGGAGATCGTCCCGGTCGCGAGCAGGGCCAGGACCAGGACCGAGATCTTTTTCGCGTTCATCGCTCTTCTCCTTTCCTTTCCGCGCGCTTAAAGTGCGAGAAGCGTGCCAAGGGGGCGGCGGGCGCCGAGATCCATCCTGTATTCGATTTGCTATCTTTATGATATAGGCTGCGCCGAAGCTCCGGATCCGATCTCCCCAATGGGCCCCAGGACAGGCCGGCGACGGGGGGAATGTCCCATCCGGAGGACAGCGCCGTGCCGCATTGACGCGCCTCTCCGCCGCCGGTTCTCGAAGGGAACCCGCCGCGGGCAACCGGGTTGGCGACAGGCCCGCTCAGGCCTTTTTCGAAACGTGGACCGCCGCGGCGCCGAACATGAGGCGCTCGAAAGAAACATCGTAGAATCCCGCTGCGCGAAGGATGTCCGCAAGCTCCCCGGCCCCGTAGAAGCCGCGGATCGACGAGGCCAGATAAGCGTAGCCGGCCTGGGCCCCGGACATCCGCAGGCCGACGCGCCGGACGACGAGCCCGACGTACCCGCGGAAGAGGGCCCGGATGACCCGGACCGCCGGCTGGCTCGTCTCCAGGTTGACGAACCGGCCGCCCGGCCTGAGCACGCGCCGGAACTCGCGGAACGTCGATTCCAGGATCTCCCGCGACAGGTTGATGTTCCTCGTCGCGAACGAGATCGTGACCAGGTCGAACGCCGCGTCGGGGAACGGCAGCCGCTTGACGTCGGCCAGGACGAAGCCGGCCCGCTCCAGCCCCGGCTTGGCCCGGGCCCGGGCCAGCATCGGCAGGGAGAAGTCGACGGCCACGAGCTCCGTCCCCTCCGGCGCCCGGCGGGCCAGGTCCTGGGCCATCTCCCCCGTTCCCGAGCAGACATCGAGCCAGCGCGTCCCGCCGCCGCCGGCCGCCAGCCGGGCCGCCCGGCTCCGCCAGCCGCGGTCCAGGCCGAGCGTCAGGACGCGGTTCACCCGCTCGTAGCTCCCGGCGATCTCGCCGAAGATCTCCCGGAGCGGCCGGCCCGAGGGCGTGGGCTTGTCCATCGGGCCCGGATGTTACGTTTTTCCGGGCCTTTTGGCAACCCCTCCCCGGCCGGCGCGGCCGGCCCGCATCGCCTTGACAGGGGCTCCCGGATGCGCCTACTATCGCCTCGACGCGAAACGACGCCGCCGCCCGCGGCAAGGAGGTTCCGACATGCATTCCCGCAAGACATCCGCCCGGTCCTTCCGATCCCTGGCCCCCGCCCTGGCCGCCCTGTTGGCGTTGACCGCCCTGCCGCGGCTCGGGGCCCAGACGCCCGACCAGGACGCGGCCAAGAAGCTCCGCGGCGTCGACGCCTACATGGCCAAGGTCCTCAAGGACTGGAACGCGCCGGGCGTCGGCGTCGGCGTCGTAGCCGGCGACAAGCTCGTCTTCGCCAAGGGCTACGGCTACCGCGACTACGGGAAGAAGCTGCCTTTCACGCCCGCGACCCTGTGCCAGATCGCCTCCAACACCAAGCTGTTCACGGCCGTCGCTTCGGGCCTGCTCGTCGACGAAGGCAGGCTGACCTGGGACAAGCCGGTCAAGGGATCGGTCCCCTCCATCCGCTTCTACGACAACGAGCTCGACAACACGGTCACGCTCCGCGACATGCTGGCCCACCGAACCGGCGTCACCCGCCACGACACGATCTGGTACCAGTCCGACGACAGCCGCAAGCAGCTCTTCGACAAGCTCCGTTACCTCGAGCCGCAGGAGCCGCTGCGCCAGACCTTCCTCTACAACAACCTCATGTACGCCGCCGCCGGCTACATCATCGAGCTCCAGTCGGGGAAGCCGTGGGAGGAGTTCGTCCGCGAGCGCATCCTCAGGCCGCTGGACATGGCCGCGACGGTCTATTCCATCGCCGACATGACCAAGGCGCCCGAATACGGGGTGCCCTTCACCGAGAAGCGCGACTCCTTCGAGCTCTACCAGATCCCCTACTACGAGGACATCGGCGGCGTCGCCCCCTGCGGCGCGATCATCTCCAACGTCCAGGACCTCTCGCACTGGCTCATCGCCCTGATGAACGACGGCCGGTACGCCGGCAAACAGGTCCTGCCCCCGGACGTGCTCAAGGCGACCCTGGAGCCGGCCATCGCCCTGCCTAACACGGCGGCCGAGGCGCGGGGCTTCTGGGAGGCCCTCAACGCCGCCTACGGCATGGGCCGCGAGACCGTGTCCTACCGCGGCCGCCTCCTGACCTTCCACGGCGGCGACCTGCCCGGCTTCCATTCCCAGATCTCGTTCATGCCCCGCGAGAAGCTGGGCGTCATCGTCCTGGTCATCGGCGACCACTGCGCCAGCCTCTACAACACCGTGAGCTACAACGTCTACGAGCGGCTGCTGGGCCTGGACCAGACGCCGTGGAGCGAGCGCCTGCTCGACAGCCGGCTCAAGAGCAAGAAGGCCGGAACCGAGGCCCGGGCCAATGCCGGAGCGGACCGCGTGCCGAACACCCGGCCGTCCCACGCCCTGGCCGACTACGCCGGCGAATTCGAGCACCCGGCCTACGGCGTCCTCGAGGTCGGAATGAAGGACGGCGCCCTGGCCATGGACTTCCACAAGATCCGGCTGCCGCTTAGCCATTTCCACTACGACCGCTTCGTCACGCCCGACGACGAGACCTACGGCCGGACGTCCATCAACTTCCAGACCAATCCCCAGGGCGACGTCGACAAGGCCGTTATCTCGCTCGACGAGGCCGAGGTCGTCTTCACCCGCAAGCCCGCGACCCCGGCCCCCGAGCTCCTGGCCAAGCTGGCCGGAGCCTACGAGCTGCCGACCGGGGTGAAGCTCCAGGTCGTCGCCGGGGAGAACGGAACCCTCGTCCTGAACGTTCCGGGCCAGACGCCCGAGCCGCTCATCCCCTACAAGGGTCTGCAGTTCCGGATCAAGCTCTTCGCCGACGTCGTTTTCGAGTTCGTGGTCGAGGACGGCGTGGTCAAGGCGCTCAAGCAGAGGGACCCGTCCGGGGAGTACGTCTTCCCGCGGAAGTAGCGGCCGGCCGCGGGGCCTGCCGGGACCGGCTAGAGCGGCTGCCAGCGGCCCTTGAGCTTGTCCATCGTCTGTGGCAGGGTCGTGTATTCCATCTCCTCGAGCGGCAGCCGGTGCGGCTCGAACGGCCCGTGCCGGCGGAGATGATCGGCCAGCAGGTTGGCCTCGCGGCGCGCCTCGTCCCAGGACGGATCGTCGAACATGTCGCGCGGGCCGACCAGCCGGGCGTCCGAGACCTGGAAGCCCAGGCAGATGACCCGAGGCGGGCCGTCGAAACGGGCCGGAGTCGCCTGCTTCTGGGCGACGGCCATGAGGGGGCCGTAATGCGAGCCCCTCATCCAGCCCTCGATGATCCAGGGATAGCGGAAAGGCTCCAGGACCTCGCCGACGGCCGGGAAGTAGTGCTGGGAGCGGACGATCATCACCGGGTCGTCCTTGCCGACGTACTTGCCGGCGATGAGCGACAGCCGCTCGGTCGAGGAGACCGCGGCGATCGTCCCGTCGTGGCGGGAAAAGACGTGCTTGATCGTGAACCTGCTCGGCGTGCCGATGAACATCAGGAGGTCGTAGATCTCCTCGGGCGTGTCGAAGAAGATCTTCCGGTGCTCGCGGATGTCATGGATCTCGAAGCGGAAGCCGGCATGTAGCGGCGGCGCGATGACCAGGCCGGCCGTGTTGAAGGGATCGACGAAGATCTTGTAGAGCGGCAGGTTCCAGGACCCCGCGGACGTCTTGTCGGCCATGAAGATGAGGACCGGCTCCGACGTCCTCTCCTCGAACTCCATCTCCGCGACCCCCGGCCCCTGGCCCTTGACGTTGCCCGAGAAGGCGTCGGCCAGGAGGTCCTGGCCCGCGCCGTAGAGCTTGAGCTTCCGGGCCACCTCGGTCCCCGTCATGAAGGTGTCCCAGGCCAGATGGTGGATGGGTTCGGAATCCACGCCCCTGGTGTGGGTCATGATCAGCTGCAGGTCGTCGCCGCACGAGGTCACGAAGAAATCGAGGATCTGGCCCTGGGACCGGGCCGTTTCGAGGCTGCGGCGGGCCGATTCCTCGAGGGCCGGGTGCATGGCCGAATGGCCGACCCAGCCGCCGATGTCCGCCTTGATGACGCTGAGAGTGACCTTCATGGTTCCTCCTTTGAAAGAAAGAGTGGTCCCCCTGTCCTTTTCCGGGGCTTTTGCTGCGGTCTAACTATACGGCCGGTCTTTTTGTCCTGTCAATGGGCCCGCCTCGGGCCGCCGGTCGCGGAACGGGCGCGGAATCGGCTATAATGCCGCCCATGGCTCGAAGAAATTGCTCGGGAGGCATCATGAGAACGAAGCGGACGCTCGGCATCGCCGCATTCCTCGTCGGCATCATCGCGGCCGCGGCCCTGGCCGCGGGCCCGGACCCGGCGGCCCGGACGGTCGCCACGAACCGGGACAGGGTCCTGGCCGTGGCCGTCCAGGGCCAGGTCGCGCCGGCCCAGCCCTCGCGCGGGTATTTGGCGACCTGGGACGGCAAGCCCAAGATGGCCGTCGGCACGGGCGGCATCAACTACAACCTGCGGCTCGGCGACCGCGTCTTCGGCTGGGCCGGAGGCGACCGGGCGACCGTGGGCGTCGCGGCCGAAAGCGTCGGCGAGAACCGTTCGGGCTCGGACGCCTGGCTGTCCCACGCCGGCATCGGCAACGAGGTCCGCGTCGTCGGCGGGGAGGCCCGCGGCGGCAAGGGCGTCGTCGTCGGCAAGTTCGGGAGCTACGTCCTGACCCAATTCCCCGAGGACGTCCTGGACCGCCTGGCTGTCGGCGATCGCCTCCAGGTCAAGGCCGACTCGATGGGCCTGGAGATCGAGGGCTTCAAGGACGTCTTCATCCACGGCCTGTCGCCCGATCTGCTGGACAAGCTTGGCCTGCGCATCGTCGGCGACAGGATCGAGGCCCCGGTCGTCAAGAAGATCCCGGCCGAGATCGTCGGCCAGGGCTCGGGCTCCCTGGCCCTGTCCGGCAACTGGCACATCCAGACCTGCTTCCCGCCAGACATCAGGAAGTACGGCCTCGACGAGCTGCGCTTCGGCGACTTGGTCCTTCTCGAGGACACCCAGTCGGACTACGGCCGGGGTTACTACAAGGGCGGCGCCACGGTCGGCGTCGTCTGCGCCGGGCCCAGCGACCAGTCGGGGCTGGGGATAGGCGTGACGGCCATCCTGTCCAGCCGGTTCGGCAAGCTCGCCGGCCGGCTCGACCCGGAGGCCAACATCGGGAAGTTCCTCGGCCTGCCGCTCTCGAACGGCGGGTCGGCCGCGCCGCCGGCCCCAGCCCCGGCCAGGGCCGCGGCCCGCAAGCCGGTCACGAGCCTGAGGATCAACAAGGACAGCCTGATCGTCACCGCGGTAGAAGGCGTGGTCCAGCCCGCCTCGTCGCGCGACTACACCGTGACCTACGACGGCCAGCCGTCGCTCCTCATCGGCATGGCTTCGATCAACTACCGGGTCTCCATCGGCGACTCGGTCTATGGCTGGGCCCAGGGCGACCACGTCGAGCCCGACGTCACGATCCAGGGCCGGGACCGGCCGTCGCCGAGCGAGTGCGCCCTGGCCCTGCTGGCCTGCATCGGCAACGAGGCCGAGGTCCTGAGCGGCGAGGCGCGCGGCGCGAAGGGGATCTACATCGGCCGTCACGCCGGCGCCGACGACAAGGTCTGGTTCCCCAGGGAAGCCGTCGAGAAGCTGGCCCTGAACGACCGCGTCCGGGTCAAGGCCAAGGGCGTCGGCCTCAGGATCGAGGGCTTCGAGGACGTCAAGGTCAACAAGCTCTGCCCCGAGGTTTTCGAGAAGCTCGGCCTGACCGTCGAGAACGGCGAGATCGTCGTGCCCGTGGTCATGGAGGTGCCCGGATACATCATGGGCTCCGGGTTCGGCGCCCAGCCGGTCGAGATGGTCGATTACGACATCCAGACGACCTGCCCGGAGGTCGTCGAGCAGTTCGGCCTGAAGAAGCTCCGGATCGGGGACGTCGTGGCCATCCGGGACCACTCGGACGTCTACTCACCCGGCCGGTACGCGGGCGCGGTGACCATCGGCACGATCATCCACGGCTTCAGCGCCATGGCCGGGCACGGCCCCGGCGTCAACCCCATCCTCAGCGCGATGCCCGGCCGGATCAGGGTCAAGATCGATCCGAACGCCAACCTGGCCTATTGCCTCGGGATCAAGCCCCGGCCGAACTGACGCGGCCGGCGGCGGCGCCGCGGGCCGGAGGCCGGCCGGGCCTCACTCGTGGCGCAGGGCGACGATGGGATTGAGCTTGGCCGCGCGCCGGGCCGGCATGAACCCGAAGAGGATCCCGATCGCGGCCGAGAAGAAGAACGACAGGATGTTGATGCCGGGGTTGAAGACGTAGGGCACGTCCATGGCATGGGCCAGGATCATGGATGTGCCGGTCGCCCCGGCGATCCCGACCAGCCCGCCGACGCAGGCCAGGGTGATGGCCTCGACCATGAACTGGAGCAGGACCTCGTTCTCCAGGGCCCCGACGGCCAGGCGGATGCCGATCTCGCGGGTCCGCTCGGTGACCGAGACCAGCATGATGTTCATGATGCCGATGCCGCCGACGAGCAGGCTGACCGCCGCCACGGCGCCGAGGAGCCCGGTCAGCGTCTTGGTCGTGCCTGACAGGGTCTGGGCGATCTCCTTGGTGTCCATGACCTCGAAGTCGTCCTCCTCGCCGGCCGTGATCCGGCGCCGCTCCCGCAGCAGGAGCTTGAGCTGATTGACGACGTCGTCGGACAGGACGCCGTCCTTGACCGAGAGCATCATCATGTTGATCTTCTGGTTGCCGGCGATCCGCCGCTGGACCGTGCGCAGCGGCATGACGATCATGTCGTCCTGGTCGCGGCCCATGCCGCCCTGGCCCTTGCTCTTCAGCACGCCGATGACCTCGGCGCCGAAGCCCTTGACCCGCAGCGAGGCGCCGACCGGGTCCTTGCCGGCGAAGAGCTCCTTGCGGATGGTCTCGCCGATGACGCAGACGGCCTTGCCGCTCTGGATCTCGGCCTCGCTGAACGGCCGGCCGGCGGCGAACGTCCAGTTCGAGGCCGTGAAATAGTCGTTGGTCGTGCCTGTGGCCGACGTGGACCAGTTGTTGGCGCCGTAGACGACGGTGGCGCTGCTCTCGACCATGGGCGCCACGGCCTTGAGCGAGCTGATCTGCTCCCGGATGGCCTCGACGTCGCGGTTCTCGAACGGCTGGGCCGTCGCGCTCGAGCCGGGGCGGAACTCCATCCGGGGCATGACCATGAGCAGGTTGCTGCCCAGGCTGGCGATCTGGTTGGAGATGGCCTTGGTCGCGCCATTGCCCAGCGTGACCATGGTGATGACCGCGGCGACGCCGATGACGATGCCGAGCATCGTC
Organism: Acidobacteriota bacterium; assembly: GCA_039683095.1. Lineage (NCBI taxonomy): Bacteria > Pseudomonadati > Acidobacteriota > Acidobacteriota bacterium. The sequence continues at coordinate 266,962 of JBDKSB010000012.1, forward strand.
AGGAAGGACCGCATGACGTTGCGCTTGATCGACTGGAGGGCCAGCAGGATGGATTTTAGAAGCATCAGAGGGCCCTCCCGTTGGTATCGTCGCGTTCGACGACCCCGTCGACGAAGCGGATGACGCGGTGCGCGTAGCGGGCCATGTCATGGTCGTGCGTGACCATCAGGATGGTCAGGCCGCGGTCCTTGTTGAGCGACACCAGCAGGTCCATGATCTCGCGGCCGCGCTTGGAATCGAGATTGCCGGTGGGCTCGTCGGCCAGCAGGATCTCCGGGTCCGTCACCAGGGCCCGGGCGATGGCCACGCGCTGCTGCTGACCGCCCGAGAGCTCCGCCGGCGTGTGCTTTTCCCAGCCCGTCAGGCCGACCTGGGCCAGGGCGGCCGAGGCGGCCCGATGACGCTCGGCCTTGGGCACGCCCCGGTAGAGCAGGGGCAGCTCGACGTTCTCGATGGCCGACGTCCGCGCCAGGAGGTTGAACCCCTGAAAGACGAAGCCCAGGAAATAGCGCCGGAGCAGCGTCCGCTGGCGGCCTGTCATCCGTTCGACATGGACGCCGCGGAAGAGGTAGGCCCCGCCGGTCGGCGTGTCGAGGCAGCCCAGGATGTTCATGACCGTCGACTTGCCCGAGCCGCTCGGTCCCATGATGGCCACGAAGTCGCCCTCTTCGACCCGCAGGTCGACCCCGTTGAGGGCCATGATCTGGGCCGCGCCCTCGCCGTAGGACTTGGTCAGTCCCGCGAGCTCGATCAGCGGCGTGCCGTTGTTCGCCATCGGGGGCCCCGTTACTTCACGGCCACGGCCGTTTCGGTGATGACCTTGGCGCCCGGCTCTATGCCGCCCGAGGTGATCTCGGTCAGGCGGCCGTTGGAGGCGCCGACCGTGACGCGGACCGCTTCCGGCCGGCCGTCCTTGAGGGCCCAGAGCGTCTGCTCCTTGTCCGTCGAGGTGACCGCGCCGGCGACCTTCTGCTGGCGGTCCCGGTCGGGAGGGCCCGGCATCAGGCTGCCGACCAGGCCGCCGTTCTTGCGGGCCGGCGCCCCGGCGGCGGCCGCCGGCGGGGACCAGCGGAAGGCCGCGGCCGGCGCCAGGACGACGTTCTCACGGTTGAGGGTGACGATCTCGGCATTGGCGGTCATGCCGGGACGGAGGCTCAGGTCGTCGTTGCTGAAGGTCAGGACGGCCTCGTAGGAGACGATGCCCGACGTCGTCGTCGAGCCCAGGCGGACCCGCTGGACGACCGCCTGGTAGGTCCGATTCGGGTAGGTGTCTACCTTGAAGGTCGCGGTCTGGCCGGCCCGGACGTCGCCCACGTCGGCTTCGTCGACATCGACCTCGAGCTTCATCTGGGCCAGGTTCTCGGCGATGGTGAATAGCTCCGGGGCCGAGAACGAGGCCTGGACCGTCTGGCCGGGCTCGACCTTGCGCTCCAGGACGACGCCGTCCACGGGCGAGGTGATGGTCGCCTTCTTGACGTTCGTCTGGTTGTAGTTCAGCGTGGCCCGGGCGTTCTCGACGTTGGCCCGGGCGCTGGCCTCGTCGGCCACGGCCCGCTGGTAGCTCGCCTCGGCCGAGTCCATCTCCGTCTTGGCCGGCACCTTGCCGCCGGACAGGGTCTGGACATCCTTCATCCGGTCGAGGGTGGCCTTGGCCTCGGCCACGGTCGCCCGGGTCTGGGTCAGCGTCGCCTCGGCCGAGGTCAGGCTGGCCTTCGACCGGGCCACTTCGTCGTTGAGCTTCGACAGGTCGATCTGGGCCAGGACCTGGCCCTTGGTGACCTTGTCGTTGTCGTCGACGTTGACCTCGATGATCTGCCCGGAGACCTCGCTGCCGACCGTGATCTCCTTGGTCGGGGCCAGGTTGCCCGTCGCCTGGACCGTGACCGTCAGGTTGCCCCGGACGACGTCGGCGGTGACGTATTCGACCTTGGCGCCGCTGCGGCGAAGCCAGCCGGCGACCAGCACGGCCAGCGCCAGGATAACGATCACGGCCGCGGGGATAAGCCAGCGTTTCAGCCGGCGGACGCGGCCGGACTGTTCGTCCGTCCCCAGGACCTTGGCCATCAATTCGTCGGAATTCGTCTTGGCATTGCTCATCGGGTCTTTCCTTCGTCGGATGTCCAGCCGCCGCCGAACGCCTTGTAGAGCTGAACGAGCGACGTCGTGATGTCGGCCTCGCAGGTCTTCAGGCTGTCGGAGGCGGATATCAGGTTCTGCAGCGTGCTGACGACGCTGGTATAGTCGACGAGGCCGGCCTGGTAGCGCTGCCGCGCGTAGAGAGCCGCGCTGCGGGCGGCCTCGTCGGCCGTCTTCAGGTGCCCGTACCGCTCGCGGTTGCGGGCCAGGGAAACGAGGGCGTTCTCCACGTCCTCGAGGGCGGTGAGCACGGTCGACTCGTAGCTGGCCAGGGCCTGCTCCTGGACCGCACTCTGGACCTTGATCTGCTGGCGGATGCGGCCGCCGGCGAAGATCGTCTGGGCGACCGAGGCGGCCAGCGAGCGGATCAGGGGGGCGCCGCCGGTCAGGGCGGCCAGGGTCACGCCTTCGATCCCCAGCGAGCCGCTGAGGCTGAAGCTGGGGAACTGCGCCGCCACGGCCGCGCCGAGCCGGGCCGTCTGGGCGGCCAGCGTGCGCTCGGCGGCCCGGACATCGGGCCGCTGCCGCAGGACGTCGGCCGGGATGCCGACGATGACGGCCTCGGGGAGGGCCGGAACGGGGGCCGGGGCGGCCAGGCGCTCGTCGGCCGCGCCGGGCGGCCGGCCGAGCAGGACGGCGATCCGGTTCCGGGCTTCGGCCAGGCTCGTCTCGAGCGACGGGATCTGGGCCCGCGTCTGGGCTTCCGACGACTTGGCCTGCTCGTAATCCTGCTCGCTGACGAGTCCGGCCTGGTAGCGCCAGCCGGCGATCTCGCGGGTTTCCGCCTGGAGGGCCAGATTCTCCGTGGCGTTCGCGATCCGGGACTGCAGCGATCTGACCTGGATATAATTGGTCGCCACCTCGGCGGCCAGCGAGACCTGGGTATCGTGCAGGTTGGCGGAGGCGGCCTGGAGCTCGGCGGTCGAGGCCTGGAGGGAGCGCCGCGTCGCGCCGAAGACGTCCGGCTCCCAGCTGGCGTCGAAGCCGGCCTGGTACATCGTGTTCGCCCCCGCGTCCCCCGTCCTGGAGGTCGTCGCGCTTCCCCGGCCGCTGACCGTCGGGTAGAGGGCGGCCGCGGCCACCTTGCGCTGGGCCCGCGATTCGCGCAGCCGGGCCCGGGCCAGATCCATGGTCGGGCTGTTCTTGACGGCCTCGTCGACAAGCCCGGTCAGGACCGGATCGTCGAGCGTCGTCCACCAGGCCGCCAGCTCGCCGGCGTGCGCCCCCTCGGGCAGGGCGGCGTGCCAGGCCGCCGGGACGTTCATCTGTTCGGGCGTCCGGGCCCGGTACTTCGGCCCGACGGCGCACGAGGCCAGCGCCAGCCCGGACAAGAGGATGATCAGCCAAGCATTTTTCTTCATGACCGTGCTCTTAATCGGAACTTATGACGTGGCCACAGAGGTTTTCTTCCTGCTCGCAAGTCGATAATATACAATGCTTTAAATATTATTTCAAGTGGAATGATCCGGCCCGCCGGCGTGTCTAATACGCTAGGCGGCGGTTCGTTCCGCGGCCCGATCTCATGCTTAAAAAGGAGTTCTGATGTCCCCCAAACCGGCACTCATCATCCTGGCCATCGGCTGCCTTGCGCTCGGGGCCGCGGCCCAGTCGAAGCCCGCGAACGTCGGCGGATCCTGGGAGATGGCCATGGTCGGCGGCCCGGAAGGGCCGGGCGGCGAGCCTCCCGGCGGCGGCGACCGTCCCGCGATGATCATCACCTTCGTCCAGAACGGCGAGGCCCTCGAGGTCTCGATGCAGGGAGGCCCCGGCCCCGAAGGCGGCGAGGTCAAGGGCACAGGCAAGATCGTCGGCAACGACATCGAGTTCACCTTCACCATGACCGGCGGCCCCATGGGCGACATGGCCATCGTCCACAAGGGCAAGGTCGACGGCGACACGATGAAGGGCACCATCGCCATGGGCGACATGGGCGAGATGGAGTGGACGGCCAAGAGGGTCAAAAAGTAGATCGTTTTCTCGCGTTGACAGGCCTCCGGACGGGACGTTATGATGGTGCCGAACCATTCTAGCGATCCTTGATCGTCCGGGGGTCTCATGAAGAACGGAATCCGGGCTGTCGCGGCCGCCGCCCTCGCCCTGGTCCTTATCGCCGCGGCCTGCACCGTCAAGAAGGAAGAGCCCGAGCCGACCACGGTCGCGGCGCCGGCGTTCAGTCCCCAGGCCGCGACCTACTCGGCGGAGATCGATGTCGCGATCTCGACGGCCACGTCGGGCGCGACCATCCGCTACACGACCGACGGCTCGACGCCGGCCGAGACGAACGGCACGGTCTACACGGCCCCCGTTCACATCGCCGCTTCGCTGACGCTCAAGGCCGTCGCTTACCGCTCGGGCTGGACGACCTCGCAGCTGACCTCGGGGGATTACACGATCGCCCCCCTGGTCTCGACGCCGGCCTTCAACCCGGCGCCGGGCGAATACCTGGCCGCCCAGGACGTCACGATCACGACGGCGACGGTCGGCGCCTCCATCCGCTACACGACCGACGGCTCGACGCCGACCGAGACGAACGGCGCCCCGTACGCGGGCCCGGTGGCGGTCTCCCACAGCCTGACCCTCAAGGCCGTCGCCTATCAGTCCGGCTGGACGACCTCTCCGGTCAGGTCCGGCGAGTACCTGATCGGCCCGCCGGCCGAGGCCCCGGTCTTCAGCCCGCCGGCCGGGGAATACGCCGACGCCCAGGACGTCACGATCACGACAGCGAGCTCGGGCGCGTCCATCCGCTACACGACCGACGGCTCGACGCCGACCGAAGCGTCCGGCACGCTGTACACGGGCCCTGTGCCTGTCGCCGCATCGCTGACGCTCAAGGCCGTCGCCTTCGGGACGGGCTACCGGGCCTCGGCGGTCACGTCCGGGGCCTACGTGATCGGCTTCAACGTCGTCGCCCCGGCCTTCAGCCCGGCCCCCGGCACCTATCAGGAAGCCCAGGACGTCGCCATCTCGACCACGACGGCCAACGCGGCGATCCGCTATACGACCGACGGCTCGACGCCGACCGAAGCCGCCGGCGCCCTGTACACGGCCCCCGTGCGCCTGTCCGCGTCGGCGACCCTCAGGGCCGTCGCCTACCGGACCGGCTGGGCGACCTCGCCGGTCACGTCCGGCGACTACGTGATCGGCGAGACCGTCGCGGCGCCCCAGTTCGGCGTCACGCCCGGCTACTACGCGACGGCCAGGGACGTCGCCATCACGACGACGACCGCGGGCGCCTCCATCCGCTACACGACGGACGGCTCGACGCCTACGGAAGCAGCCGGGACCCTCTATACGGCGCCGGTCCACGTCGCCCGGACGCTGACGCTCAAGGCCGTGGCCTACCGCTCCGGCTGGACGACCTCCTCCGTGGCCACGGGCGAATACAAGCGGGCCGGCATCGCGGCCGGCCGGTTCCACACCATGCTGGCCAAGAGCGACGGGACCTGCTGGACATGGGGCGGGAACTACGAGGGACAGATCGGCGACGGGACGACCACGCCCCGGCCCGCGCCGGCCCGGGTCGAGGGCCTCTCGAACATCGTCGCCGTGGCCGCCGGGTTCTATCACTCGGTCGCGTTGACCAGCGACGGCGCGGTCTGGGCCTGGGGGCGGAACCAGTACGGCCAGATCGGCGACAATTCGACGACCGAACGGCTGTCGCCGGTCGAGATCACGGCCATCACCGGCGTCACGGCCGCCGCCGGCGGCGAGAACAGCACCTACGCGCTGAAGAGCGACGGCACGGTCTGGGCCTGGGGCGGCAACGGCGACGGCCAGCTCGGCGACGGCACGACCAACAACCGCTATCTGCCGGTCCGGGTCCAGGGATTGACGTCGGTGACGGCCATCGCGGCCGGGAACATCTTCGGCCTGGCCCTCAAGTCCGACGGCACGGTCTGGGCCTGGGGCAACAACCTCTACGGCCAGCTCGGCGACGGCACGACCAACCCGCGCCTCGTCCCCGTGCAGGTGCCGGGCCTCGCGGGCGTGACGGCCATCGCCGCGAGCGGCTATCACGCCGCCGCGGTCAAGGGCGACGGGACCGTCTGGTGCTGGGGCTCGGGTTCCTATGGCGAGCTCGGGAACGGCGCCCAGCCGATGTCCCAGACGACGCCGGTCCTGGCGACGGGGCTGACGACCGGCGCGGCGGCCGGGGCGGGCGTCGGTCACACCGCCGTCATCCTCGCCGACCGGACCCTCCGCGCCTTCGGCTGGAACCTCTACGGGCAGCTGGGCGACGGAACGAACTCCAACTCCTCGACCGCGGTCGCCGTTCCGGGCGTCTCCGCCGTCGTCGCCGCGGATGGCGGCGTCGACGACACGATCGCGATCCTGGGCGACGGGTCGGTCTGGGCCTGGGGCCACAACGCCGATTATCAGCTGGGCGACGGCACGACCACGGACCGCTGGACGCCGGTCCGGATCATTCAGTAGCCGTTCGGCGGGGCGGAGCCTTCGGCCGCGCCCCAGCTCTTGTTCGGACGGTCGCCCATCTCGATCTCGACCGTCCCGCCGCCGGCCACGACGTCATGGCCGAGCCAGGCCTTGTCCCATGGCCGGCCGTTGATCCTGACCGACCGGATGTACTTGTTCTCGCGGCCGGCCCGGGGCGCCGAAAGGACGAACGTCCGGCCGTTCTCGAGACGGATGGCCACCCTGGTGAACACCGGGCTCCCGAACGCGTAAACCGGCAGCCCGGCCGTGGCCGGATAGAAGCCCATCGCCGAGAACACGACGAAGGCCGACATGCCGCCGCCGTCCTCGTCGCCGGGAACGCCCATGAGGTCGTTGCGGAACCAGGCCTCGAGCAGCATGCGGACTCGCTTCTGCGCCTTCCAGGGCTCGCCGGCGTAATCGTAGAGATAGGGGATGTGGAAGCTCGGCTCGTTGCCCATCACGAACATGCCGACGTTGCCGGTCGAGTCGGGGAACTGGCTCATGAACTCCCAGCGCGGCCGGTCATAGCCTTCCGCGAACATCCGGTCGAGCTTGTCGACGAAGGCCCGGCGGCCGCCCAGGAGGGCGACGAGGTCGGCGACGTTGTGGGGCACGTCCCAGAGGTAGGTCCAGGCGTTGTTCTCGTCGTAATAGTCGCGCCCGCCCTGGCCGCCCGAGGACTTGTAGTCGAAGGGCAGGATCCAGTCGCCGCGGGCGTCCTTCGGATGGAAGAAGCCCGTGTCCGCCTTCCAGAGGTTCCGGTAATCGAGGGACCGGCCCCGGAAATAGGCGGCCTCCTCGCGGCGGCCGAGCTCGGCCGCGATCTGCGACAGGCACCAGGCGTCGTAGGAGGCCGCCAGGGTCACGGCCACGGCCTGCCGCTTCTCGCCCCGGCTGACCTCCCGGACCGTCTCGGCCTCGCCCGGCCTGAGGGCGGGGAAATAGCCCTTGTCCCGCAGGAAGCGGTCGAGCTCGGTGGCCGGGCCGCGGTACCAGGGGATCAGGCTCTCTTCCCGGAGGGTCTTGACGGCGAAGTCGAAGGCCTTGGCCAGGTCGAAGCCGCGGACGCCCTTGCGCCAGGCATCGAGGAAGAGGGCCACGGCGTGCTGGCCGTTCATGCAGTGGTCGTCGCCGAAGACCGTCGGGAAGGTCGGCAGCCAGCCCGACTGCCCGGCCATGCGGATATAAGACGCGAGCTTTTCCCCCTCGGCCGCCGGATGGAGCAGGGTCATCAGCGGGTGCAGGGCCCGGTAGGTGTCCCAGGTCCAGTCGTCGGTCCAGAAGGGCACGCCCTGGTCCTCGTGGACCCGGCCGTCCCAGGCGCTGAAATAGCGGCCGTCCTCCGAGATCGGGACCATGCGCTCGTGCGAGCGGTAGAGCGCCGTGTAGAAGACCGTCTTCTCGTCCTCCGTCCCGCCCTCCACCGCGATCCGGCCGAGGACCTCGTTCCAGGCCGCCCGGGCCCGGTCCGCCAGCCGGTCGAGGTCGAAGTCCCGGATCTCGGCGCGCAGGTTCTTCGCGGCCTGTTCGGCGCTGATAAAAGAGATGCCGTAGCGCAGGCGCACGGTCTTCGTCGACGGGGCGAACTCGGCCACGACCGGCTTGCCGGAGCCCGCGGTCGCGGCGCGGCCGAAGCCGACCGTGTCCCCCGCCGCGAAGGCGCCGACCCTCGCCGGAGGCGTGTCGAACTCGAGGTGGACATAGACCTTGAAGCCCTTGATGTCCTCGAAGCCGCTGATCGTCGACCCTTCGATCGCAAGCGAGCCCGTCCCGTTCGGCCGGAGCATGATGAAGCGCGGCTGGCCGGCCCCGCCCTCGAAGGTCACCGCGAAAACGGCGGCCTTGCCGGCCGGCGCCATCTCCACCGCGGCCTCGGGATCGTCGAGGAAGACGGAATAGCGATAGGGCCGGGCCTTCGCCTGGTCGTAGCGGGAGCTCCAGCCGGGACGGAGCTCCGAGGCCGGGCCGCTCGCGGGCATCATCCGGAAGGCCGGGGCCCAGCGGTGCGACGGGACGGCCAGGCCGAAGCCGTCGATGCGGTCGGCCGTGAAGCTCTCGTTAGGCGCGGTCACCCGAAGCATGCCGTTCGGGAGGTGGATCGTCGGGAAGGTCGGCACCAGCATGTGGCTGATCGTCCCGATGGCCGTATTGACGTAGTCGACGGGTTCCTTGACCGGCGCGACCGCCGCTCCCCGGCCCGGGGCCGTCGGCGCGAGGGTCAGCGCGGCCGCGGCGAAGATGATCTCCCGTTTCATGTCGGACCTCCTGTCCCCTCTCTATACACCTCCGGACCGGCGATCTCAATGCCGGCGCGGGTTCCTTTTTGACCCGGGTTGGATTATCCTAGACTGCTGATGTCCCGCCGTCGGGACAGGAATGCGAGGTCAATATGCTCAGCTCGTTCCGCCGATCCCTTCACGCCGCCTCCGTCGCCCTGGCCGTCCTGGCCGCCCTCTCCGCTCCGGCCGCCGGCCAGTCCGCGAGATCCGATCAGCCGGCAAAGCTCGATCCAAAGACGCCGACGCTCTACGTCGTCGGCTACGCCCACCTGGACACCCAATGGCGCTGGGACTACCCGACGACCATCCGCGAGTACCTGCCCAAGACCATGCGGACCAACTTCGATCTCTTCGAGAAGTACCCGCACTACGTCTTCAATTTCAGCGGCGCCAACCGCTACCGGATGATGAAGGAGTACTACCCGGAGGCGTTCGAGAAGGTCCGCAAGTACGTCGCCGCCGGCCGCTGGCATCCGGCCGGCTCCTCGATGGAAGAGAACGACGTCAACTCGCCCTCGGCCGAATCGACCATCCGCCAGATCCTCTACGGCACGCAGTGGTTCCGGGCCGAGTTCGGCAAGACCAGCGCCGAATACATGCTGCCCGACTGCTTCGGCTTCCCGGCCTCGCTGCCCAGCATCCTGGCCCACTGCGGCATCCTCGGCTTCTCGACCCAGAAGCTGTCCTGGGGCTCGTTCGCCCCGGTCGGCGGCCCGGATTCGCCCGAAAAGACGCCGGCCGGCATTCCCTTCAACGTCGGCGTCTGGGAGGGCCTGGACGGCCGGAGCGTCGTCGCCGCCCTCAACGCCGGCGATTACACGGGATCGGTGACCTATGACCTGACCAAGACCCCGCCTCCGCCGGCCCCGGCCAAGGACGGCCGCCAGCCGGGCCGGGCCCTGGCCGACTGGCCCGCCCGGATCGCCCTTGACGGAGCCGCCTCCGGGCTCTTCGCCGATTACCTCTACTACGGCACCGGCGACACCGGCGGCTCGCCCAACGAGCGCTCGGTCAAGCTCATGGAGGCTATCGTCACCCGGGGCGAGGCCGTCCTCGAGCCCGGCGCCGCCGCGGCCAAGGTGGGCGACGGCCCGGTCCGCGTCCTCTCGGCCGCCTCCGACCAGCTTTTCCGCGACATCGGCCCCGACGTTAAGTCGAGGCTCCCCCGCTACAAGGGCGACCTGGAGCTGACCAACCACTCGGCCGGCTCCATCACCTCCCAGGCCTACATGAAGCGCTGGAACCGCCGCAACGAGGTCCTGGCCGACGACGCCGAGCGGGCCTCGGTCGCCGCCGAATGGCTCGGCGGCCGCGCCTATCCGCGGCGCCGGCTCAACGACGCCTGGACGCTGGTCATGGGCGGCCAGTTCCACGACATCATCCCCGGGACAAGCATCCCCAAGGCTTACGAATATTCCTGGAACGACGAAGTCCTGGCCCTCAACCAGTTCGGCGGCGTGCTCACGAGCGCCGTCGGATCGGTCGCCGCGGCCCTCGACACGCGGGTCCGGGGCGCGGCCGTCGTCGTCACCAACGGCCTGTCCGTCCCGCGCGAGGACATCGTCGAGGCGGCCGTGGAGTTCCCGGGCGGGACGCCCAAGGCCGTGCGCGTCTTCGGGCCCGACGGCCGGGAGACGCCGGCTCAGCTCGAGAACGGCCGGGCCGTCTTCGCGGCCAAGTCGCCGTCGGTCGGGTTCGCCGTTTACGACGTCCGGCCGGCCGAGACGCCGGCGGCCTCGGCCCTCAAGGTCTCGCCCTCGTCCCTCGAGAACGCCCGCTACCGCGTCGCCCTGAACGCCGCCGGCGACGTCTCGTCCATCTTCGACAAGTCCGTCGGCCGGGAGCTCCTGGCCGCGCCGGCGCGCCTGGAGATCAAGACCGACCGGCCGGCCCAGTGGCCGGCCTGGAACATGGACTGGGCCGACCAGAGCCGCGCGCCCCGGGCCTACGTCGGCGGCCCGGCCAAGGTCCGGGTCGTCGAGAACGGGCCGGCCCGCGTGGCCGTCGAGGTCCGCCGCGAGGCCGAGGGCTCGGTCTTCGTCCAGACCGTGCGCCTGGCGGCCGGCGGCGCGGCCGACCGGGTCGAGTTCGCCACGGTCGTGGACTGGAAGACCCCGGCCGCGCACCTCAAGGCCGTCTTCCCGCTCGCCGCGAAGAACAAGGTCGCGACCTACAACTGGGACATCGGCACGATCGAGCGGCCGACGAACAGCGAGAAGCAGTTCGAGATGCCCTCGCACCAGTGGGTCGACCTGACCGACGCCTCGGGCGCGTTCGGGGCCGCCATCCTGACCGGGGCCAAGTTCGGCTCGGACAAGCCGGACGACCACACCCTGCGCCTGACCCTGATCCGCACGCCGGGCATCGAAGGCAACCGCGGCTACACCGACCAGACCTCGCAGGACTGGGGCCGGCACGAGTTCGTCTACGGGATCGCCGGCCACGCCGGCGACTTCCGCAAGGGCGGCGCCGACTGGCAGGCACTGCGGCTCGACCAGCCGCAGGCCGCGTTCCTGGCCCCGGCCCACGCCGGGGCGCTGGGCAGGTCGCTGTCCCTGATGTCGATCTCGAACGGCCGCGTCCGGGCTTTGGCCCTGAAGAAGGCCGAGCGGAGCGACGAAGTCGTCGTCCGCCTGGTCGAGATGAGCGGCCGGCCGGCCAAGGGCGTCAAGGTTTCGTTCGCGGCTCCACTGCTGGCCGCCCGGGAGGTCAACGGCGTCGAGGACGAGGCCGGCCCGGCCAAGCTCGCCGGCGGCGCGCTCGTCGCCGACTTCGGGCCTTTCGCTGTCCGCTCCTTCGCCGTCAAGCTGGGGCCGGCCCCGGCGCGCCTGGCCGCGCCGAAGTTCGAGACCGTTCCCCTCGACCATGACGTCTACGCCTCGACCCGTGACGGCGAGATCCCGGTCGGCGGCTTCGACGGCGAGGGCCGGTCGCTTCCGGCCGAGATGCTGCCGGCCCGGATCAGCTGCGGCGGCGTCGAGTTCGCGCTCGGGCCTTCCGGCCGGCGCAACGCCATGACGGCCCGCGGCCAAGTCCTGACCCTCCCGGCCGGGACGAAGGGCCGGATCTACATCCTGGCCGCCTCGGCGGCCGGCGACCAGAAGGCCGTGTTCAGGATCGGCGGCGAGCCGGTCGAGCTCACGATCCAGGATTGGGGCGGCTACATCGGCCAATGGGACAACCGCGTCTGGACCACCCGGCAGGAGATCGCCCCGGCCAGGCCCGGCGCGCCGGCGGGCGCGCCGCGCTTGCGGACGATCGAGGAGTACGCGGCCCTCGTCCCCGGCTTCGTCAAGCCGGCGCCGGTGGCCTGGTTCGCCTCGCACCGGCACCTTCAGGACGGCACGAACGACCCCTACGCCTACGCCTACCTGTTCGCCTACGCCATCGACGCGCCGGGCGGGGCGGCGACGCTGACGCTGCCGAGCGACGAGCGGATCCGGGTCCTGGCCGTCACAGTCTCGGATGAAGGCCCGATGGTCCGTCCGGCGGCGCCGCTCTTTGACACGCTCGAGCGCTGACCGCCGACTCGGCTCTGCGACACGACGGACCACCCCCAAGGACCTCATCGCCGACCTGGCCCGCGCCCTGGCCCGGGCATAAAGACGGGGTCCAGCCAAAAAGCGCGCGGGTGTAGGTTTGACCCCGTCGGGGGCCGCCGTTGCCGCACCTTCATTCGCCGCCGATCTGCAGCAGCTTGATCCGCACGGTCGGAGCGGCGACGGTTTCGTTCTGGTCGAGGTCGCCGGCGACCAGGTCGATGCCGTTGAGGATCTCGTCGGCCGTCCCGGCGATGGTCAGGCCCCGCACCGGGAAGGCGATCCGCCCGTTCTCGATCCAGAAGCCGGACGCGCCGCCGCTGAAGTTGCCGTTGACCGGGTTGATGCCGTAGCCGGTGACCTCCTTGACCAGGAGCCCGGTCTCGGTCGCCGCGATGACGTCGTCGTACTTGGCCGTTCCGGCCAGCATGAAGAAGTTGTGCGGCCCGATCCCGGGCAGGCCGTCGAAGCCGCCGCGCGAGGCGTTGCCCGTGCTCCGGACCCCGGCCCGCCTGGCCACGGCGGTGTTGTACATAAACCCCTTGAGCACGCCCTTGTCGACGATGACCCGCTTCCGGGTCGGCACGCCCTCGCCGTCGAACGGCGCGCTGGCCATGCCCTTCTCGCGGGTGCCGTCGTCGACGAGCGTCAGGAGCTCCGAGCCGATCCTCTGGTCCATCTTCCCGGCCAGGAAGCTCGCGCCCTGCAGGACGCGCTCGCCGTTGACCGCCCCGAGGATGCCGCCCAGCAGCGCGCCGGCGACGTCGGCGTGGAAGATGACGGCGGCCTTCTGCGTCTTGACCGGCCGCGGATCGAGCGCCTCGCAGGCCGTCCGGGCCGCCTTGGCGGCGACGTCCTCGGCCGGCTTGAGGTCGCCGTAGAACCGCCGGCTGCAGGAATCCGACCCCGACGACTTCTGTTCGCCCTTCTCGGCCACGACCGAGACGCCGAAGCCGCAGCCCGAGAACCTGTAGCCCTTGAGGAGCCCGTTAGAGTTGGCGATGGCCACCTCGCCCTCCGACTCGCGGTAGCCGGCGCCGTCGCTCTTGGTGACCCGGGGGTCCTTCATGGCCAGCTTCTCCAGGCGCTTGGCCAGCTCGATCTTCTCCTCCATCGGCGCCTGGGCGATGCGCGGGTCGTAGAGCCCGGCCACCGCCGTCTCGCCTTTGTCGTCGGGCAGGACGTTGTTCGGGTCCGCCGTCGTGATCCGGGCGAACTCGACGGCCCGGCCGGCGGCGTCCTCGAGCGCTTTCTCCCCGAGGTCGTTGGAGCAGGCGAAGGCCATCCGGCCCTTGACGAAGACCCGGATGCCGGCCCCGGCGGCAACCGCCTCCTGGACGGTCTCGATGTCGCCCTTGCGCACGTCGAGGCTCAGGTTCCGGCCCGTTTCGATATAGACCTCGGCCGCGTCGGCGCCTTTCTTCAGGCACCGCTTGACCAGCTGTTCGGCTGTTCCCTTGATGTCCATCGTCCTTGTCCTTTCTTCGTCCCGCGCTTATCTGGCCCGCGAGCCGCCGACGTTGATGCCCCGGATCCTGACCGTGGGCTGCCCGGCCGTGACCTCGGCCGCCTGTCCCTTGCCGCAGATGCCCGGCCCGAAGTCCAGGTCGTCACCGACCGCGTCCACGCCCCGGATGACGTCGAGGCAGCTGCCGATGAGCGTCGCCCCCTTGACCGGGGTCGTCTTCTTCCCGTTCTCGATCAGGTAGGCCTCGCGGCAGGTGAAGTTGAAGACGCCGTCCGTGGGGTTGACGCTGCCGCCGCTCAGGCTCTGGACGTAGATGCCGCTCTTCGTCGAGGCCAGGATGTCGGCCGGCTTGTCCGTCCCCTTCTCGATGAAGGTGTTGGTCATGCGGACGATCGGCATGTAGCGGAACGACTCGCGCCGGCCGTTGCCGGTGCGCTCCGCCCTGATCTGCTTGGCCGAGAGGATGTCGGTCATGTACTTGACCAGCTTGCCGTCCTGGATGAGGACATTGCGCTTCATGGGCGTGCCCTCGTCGTCCCAGTTGGTCGTGCCGCGGAAGCAGGGCAGGGTGCCGTCGTCCACCATCGTGAATTTCGGGCCGGCCACCTGCTGTCCGAGCTTGCCGACGAAGACGCCGGTCTCGCGGGCGATGTTGTCGCCCTCGAGCGGGTGCCCGACGGCCTCGTGGGCAAGGACCCCGCCCCAGCCGTTCTGCATGACGACGTCCATCTTGCCCGCCGGCGCGTCCTTGGCCCCGAGCATGACGATGGACTCGCGGGCGCAGTTCCGGGCCGCGTCCTCGGGCCGGAGCTCGTCGAACATCTCGATCCCGGCGTGCCGGCTCAGGCGCTCGCGCCCCATGTGGGACGTGCCGTCGCCCGCGGCCAGGGCCTGGACGATGAAGAACAGGAGCGGCAGCTCGTCCCTCAAGTAGAGGCCTTCGCTGTTGGCGATCGTCCGGCCGCGGACCTCGTCGTAGTAGTCGATCGAGGCCATCTTGATCCGGGGGTCGTAGGCCAGGGCCGCGTCGTGGGCCCGCTTCATGATCTCGAGGCGCTTCTCGTCGGCCACCGCCTGGAGCGGGACCTTGACCGTGATGTACGACGGCCGCTTGCCTTCCCTGACGTCGACCGGCTTGACGGCCTTGGCCCCGCGGGCGACGTACGAGGCGACGTCGGCCGCGCGCAGGAAGGCGTCCAGGGTCAGGTCGTCGGTGTAGGCGTAGCCCGTCTTGTCCCCGGATATGACCCGGACGCCCGCGCCCTGGCTGATGCCGAAGACGGCGCTCTTGAACTTGCCCTCCTCGAGGAGGATCGAGCGCGAGACGCGGTTCTCGATGTAGATCTCGCCGAACTCGCCGCCCTTGGCCAGGGCGCGCCGGATGACCCGGTTCAGGTCCTCGAACGCGAACTGCGGGCGCGACGGCGCCTGCCCGGCCAGGGCGCCGCGCAGCAGCGACGGCGCCGCGGCCAGGGCGATGCCGCCCTTCAGGCCGAGCTCCAGGAACCTGCGCCGGGGGATGTCTTCGACGGAAAAGAGCTTGTCGGTCATGGGCCTCACCTCGGGAGGGAATTTTCGGTCAGACTCAGCATGAGTTTCGGATTATAACCCGGCAGAAGCGGGATTGCCACAGCCATTCCCATCGAAGACCTTCGGCTCGGCGCGGGACAAGCACCGCAGGACCGTGAAGCTCCCCTGGCTCTGAAGCGCGCGGGGGTGGGCCGCGGCCGGAGCGGATCCGTCAGAAGCGGATCCGGAAGCTGCAGCGGGACCCTCCGCCGAGGACCGTCTCCTCGATCTCCGCCGTGACGGGCTTGCCCATAAGGGTCGCAAAAACGGCCTCCTGCCAGCCGAGCGTACAGCGGCAGAACGAGGCCGGGGTCCGGCCCGGCTTGACCAAAGGGCAGGCGCAGGGGGCGGGTTTGCCGATGACGCGCAGGGTCCCCGCCTTCTCGTCGAGCTCCGCCTTCTCCAGCCAGGTGGTCTGGGCCAGGGCCAGGAATCCCTTGAGATCGCCCTTGTGCTTGTCGAGGAGCGGGGCTAGCTTATGGGAGCAGGCCGCGCCCAGCTTCCGCAAGATCCGGTCGCGGGCGGCTTCGTCGAGCTCCTCCCCCAAGACTCCGCACAGCAGGGCGAAGCGTTCTCGGGCGCCGCTCAGCTGGAATCTCAGTTGGGCCGTTTCGTCCGCGTCGGCCGGCGTTTGGCCGGCCGGGAGTTCGGTCCGGGCTTCGGCTCGGGACAGGAGTCCCAGGATGCCGCACCCGCAGGCGCCGACGGCGCAGGTCTTGAGAAAGTCCTTCCGCTTCATGTCTATCTCCTATCGTCTTTCTGGAGGACGGGGCTTAGGGCAAGTCTATACCCGCTTCAGGCCCAAGGGCAATTTTTCAATGACCCCGGGGGGCCAATATTGCACGACCGCTGACGCCGAGGCGCGGAGGCGAGCCCCGGCCGTCAATAGAACGGGAAGAGCCGCATGATCTCGGCCTTGTCGGGCGTGCGGCCGTACTCGGAGATCTCGAAGGCCTCCGCGCAGCGGATCTTGGCCGCCTGTTCGCGGCCGTACCAGGCCTCGAGGCTGCGCCGGAACCTGTCAGCGACCTCCATGTCCCCGTCGATGAAGTGCTTGCGGAGGGCCTGCCAGCGCTCCTTCTGCTTCGCGGGATCGTTCGTCAGGAGCTCGGGCGAGCCGCTGACGCCCCCCTCGTAGAACTGCGAGACCATGCCGAGCATGACCTCCAGCTTCTTGTCCATGACCGCGTCGATGCCGACCGCGATGTCGGCCTGGAACGAGTAGGGCTTCCGGAAGTCGTCCGAGAAATAGAGAAAGACGGGGTTGGTCTTCAGGGCCGGGACCTCGGGGCAGAACTTGGGCACGGTCACCATGTAGGCCGAGTCCTGGACGAGGACGCTGGTGTAGCGGTGGTCGGGGTGATAGTCGTTCGGCCGGTGGGTGATGACGACGTCGGCCCTCCACTCCCGGATCAGCCGGGTGATCGCCCTGCGGTTCTCGAGCGTCGGCTGCAGCTCGCCGTCGTGGTTGTCGAGGACCTCGAACTCGTAGCCGACGATCTTGGCGCCGTGCTCGACCTCGGCTTTGCGGCGCCGGGCCAGCTCCGGGCCCGAGTCCCGCCAGTGGCCGATGTCGCCGTTGGTCACGGACACGAACTTGACGTGACAGCCCCTGGCGATCCAGAGGGCCGCGGTCCCGGCCGCCCCGGATTCGGCGTCGTCGGGGTGGGCGCCGATGCAGATGATCCGCGGCTTGCCGTCGTCGGCCGGGGACGCGCCCGGCCAGGCCGGCCGAAAGAGGAAGAGGACGGACACCGTGGCCAGAGCCGTCAGCGCCGGCCATGCTCGTTTCATCATGTGACCTCTTTTCGCTGCCCTTCCATTAACCCGGCATCACCCTCACACGGCACCCTCATGTTATTGCCGCCGGCGGCCCAAGTCAACGATCGCGGCGGCGCTCAGCGCTTCTGCGTTTCGCAGGGGAAGCCTTCGAAGAGGGCCAGGACCTGACGGACCCTGTCCGCCGACATCCCGGGCCGGAAGTAGGCCAGGCTTTTGACGACCTGCTCCAAGGCCTCGTCATGGGAGTAAGGGTGAAAGGCCGAGGCGATATCGCCCGCCAAAGGCGCGTGAGCGTCCATCATGAGGGCCGGCCGGCCGCAGTCGAAATCGATCTTCTTCAGGTCGATGAACCTGAGCCTGGGATTCAAATAGGACTTGAGATAGAAGATCCCGTTGCCCGTGTCGCAGACGAGGCTCCAGCGGGTGTTCGAAGAAGCGACGCCGGCCAGAAGCCCGAAGGCGTGATCGACGGCTTGCGTCGCGCTCCCCTCCCTGAACCGGGCCAGGCCCGCGGCCAGCCGGGCGAACCTGTTGAGGGAATCGTAGGGATCGGCCGGTCCGGGCGTCTTTTTGGTCCAGTGGTCGAGGCATTCCCGGTACGGGGCGTTGGCCAGCGCATGGACGGGCAGCGCGCTTCCGCTCCGGATGGTCAGCCGGCCGCCCAGGCATTCGACAACGGCCACGGCGCCGGTCCGGTCGCAGGCCAGATAGTGGTCCCCGGTGTCGCTGATGCGGAGGCCTTTCGCCGCTTCGCGGACCTCGTCGATCGTGGCGCAAGTGTCGAGCATGTACTGCCACCAGAGGGCGCCGGCCAGGGCCGGCCGTTCGTCCGGGACCGGCGGCCTGGTCCCGTCCAGCTGCATCATGCTGAAAACGAGCCCGGCCTCGTTCATCCCACCCCAGGCGAGCTGGTAGCCGACGCAGGTGATGGTCACGCTGCCGTAGCGGGAGACCCATTGAGCCGTCCGGCCCGTCGTCCCCGCCTCCCAGCCGGATTTGCGGACGCCCCGCTTGTTGACGAACAGCTGGCCCGGCGCGAACCGGTTGTCGTAATTCGTGCCGAAAAAGACCGACCCCCTGTTGGGAAAGGCAATGGAGGAGAAGGGTAGAACCGCGGCCGGGGCCGCCAGCCCCAGGAACAAGAGAAGAACCGGTCCGTATCGACGCATGTTCATCGCACTCCCCCTTTGCCGTGTTCGGTCATCCGGCCACAATTATACGCCGCCCGGGTGCCCAGGCAATCCTCGGCGCTATGCCCCCCAGTTTGGCCAATAAGCTTGGACCTGGAGGCTCATCAAGCCCTCCCCTATGACTTGACATTCGGCCCTCTCGACCGATATTGAGAGAGAGGGGTTTCCGGGTCGGCAAGCATTCGCGCTTCGAAGATAAGATCGAGAAAGGGGGGTCGCATGTCGCATGCCAATCCCGGTGACGGCCGGCGGCGTTTTCTGACCGAGGCGCTGCCGGCGGGGGCGTTGTTCTGCCTGGGCTGCAGGGGCCTCACGGCGGCTGTCCAGAAGCCCGGGTACTTGGAGGACTCCGGCATGACCGCGGAGGCCGTATTCAGGTTCTCTTACGAGTACCTCGTGCCCGTCCTGGAGTCCATGGGGAAAGACGTCGGGAGGGAAAAACTCCTGGAGCTCCTGAAAAAGGGGGCGGCCGAGCGCTATTCTCGGATGGTCACCGCCATGGCCAAGGGCTACCCGAGCCGCGACCTGAAGTCGTTCGTGAAGATGATGGACGCGATGATGGCCGCCGTGCCCATCTATCGGAAGGCCTTTGCCTACGAGGTCACCGAGCTCACGGACACGGTGTGCGAGACGAAGTATACGGTCTGCCTGCCGGCCAAGCTCCTTCGGGAAATGAGCGAGGCGGATATCGGCTATGCCCTCGAATGCTCTTCCTCCGACCCCATGGTCAAAGCCTTCGATCCCAGGATGTCCTCGTCCTTCCTGAAGAACATGATGAAGGGCGACAGCGTCTGCATCGAACGCATCGTCCTGGCAGCCTGACCGGCCGGATGATCTGCTTCAGGGTCCGGGCCGGAGGGGAGAGATCTGGGCCGGAGGACTTCCTGATAATGCCCAAGATCTTGCCCATGATGGTTTGAGGGGGAGAAAATCCATGAAATATCCGCTGATCTGCGCTCTTGGCCTGGGATTGCTGGCGTGCTCCTTCGCGGCCTGCGGATCGGCAGGGAACGACGAGGAACCCCCTCCGGCAACGGTCTACAAGTATTACGCCTATGTGTCGAATAGTTGGTCGAACAATGTCACCGCCTTTGCGGTCAACACGGGCACGGGCGCGTTGACGGAGGTGGCCGGTTCTCCGTTTGCCGTGGGGCCCGTGCCGCGTTCGATCGGGATCGACCCCGCCGGCAAGTTCGCTTTTGTCGCGAATGATTATCCCAACAACGTCTCGGCCTTCGCCATCGATGCCGCCACGGGCGGCCTGACCGCTGTGGCCGGCTCGCCTTTTGCCGCAGGCACCAGCCCTCGCTCCGTGGCGGTCGCTCCCTCCGGCAAGTTCGTCTATGTGGGCAATGTCTATTCCAACAACGTTACCGCCTTCGCGATCCAGGCGGGTACCGGCGCATTGACGGAAATCAGCGGCTCGCCCTTTGGCGTCGGAGGGGGCTCTATCGCTATCCTCCCCTCCGGAACGTTCGCTTACGTACTCAGCGGGGGGAATATCTCGGCTTCAGCCGTCGATACGAATACCGGCGCGCTGACGGAGATCAGCGGCTCGCCCTTTGCCGCGGGAAATGTGCCTATCTCCATCGCGGTCGACCCCTCCGGCAAGTTCCTCTACATCGCGGATAATGGATTGTCGGGGAGCATATCCGCCTTTTCGATCGACACGGGCACGGGCGGACTGACCGCTGTGCCCGGCTCGCCCTTTGCCGTGGGCGGGCCGCCGAGCTCTATCACGGTCGATCCTTCCGGGAAATTCGCCTACGTGACGGAATCGATCTTGCCCGTCAGCTCAGGCGTCGCCGCTTTCAGCATCAATGCTACCTCGGGAGCGCTGACCGAAGTGGCCGGCTCGCCGTTCAACGCCGGGAGCGGGTCCATAGCCGTCGCCTGCGACCCTTCGGGCAAGTTCATTTACGTGGCGAATTACGGTTCGGACGATGTTTCGGTCTTTGCCGTCAATGCCGCGACGGGCGCGTTGACGGCGGCAACGGGCTCGCCTTTCGCGGCGGGCGATGCCCCGTGGTCAGTAGTCGTTATCCGGATTGCCCAGTAGGCCCCTGACGGCGGAAGATATCTCGCATTGGCTCGCCGCTTCCGGGCAATATCAGGCGCCCCTTGTAGGCATAATCGGATCTTCCGATGACCAGGTCGCTAAAGCGGCCGCCCTAAACCCAGCTTGGCCCCGACGCGCCAGAGGAGCGGCGGGCCCAGAACACGAAAGGGGGTCAGGGCTACCTCATACCTCCGGTTGAACAGGTTCTCGGCCGAAGCGAAGAACTCCAGCCCGGCCTGGACCCTTCTCGCAAAATAAAGGTCCAGGGTCAAGAATCCGGCCAGAGGAAGCAGGTTTCGATCGTCTTCAAACTGAGCGCCGATCGCGCGTCCCTGCGCACTGACGATCCATCCTCCCTGAGTCGTATAGCGAGCCTGAAAGGTGAGCTGTCGCCGGGGGACCTGCGGGACGCGCAAGCCTTCCAGGAGCGGGTTGGCGGAAAAGCTGACAACCCGGGCGTCGACCAGCTGCAAGCCAACGGAAAGATCGAGGGTTCTTGACAGCCGCGCCTCTCCTTCCAGTTCCACCCCCCGGGAGCGCGTCATCCCCAAGTTCATCCGCTTTCGGGTGATCAGATCGGGTGCGACGGTCAGGGTGATATTGGCGATCGGGCGCGAGATCTCGCTCCAGAAAAGGGTTGCCCGCAACGCGGCCCGGCCCCGAAACCCGGTCAGGTTCGTCCCGAGCTCGCCTCCCGCCAGCCGCTCCGCCCTCAACTCGCTGTTGGGAAGGGTGACGATATTCCCGACCCGGAACGAGCGGTACAGTTCGTAGAGCGTCGGGGCCCGGAACGCGGCGTAAGCGGAGGCGTTGATCCTCAGGTTTTCCCCCGCCTTGAACTGCAGGGCCACACGGGGACTCAGAGCCTTCTCCGATCGGCTGCCGAAAAGCGTGAGGGTAGACTCCTCGATGAGGGCCAGGGAGCGCTCTGTCGAAGATCCCCGGTAGTTCCTCCACTCGTCCGCGCGCAACCCTGTCGTAAGGATCCATCGGGAGCCGAGGAGAAGGAGATGTTCCGCGTAAAGACCGACCGTCCACTGGCTTCCTCCTACGTCGACGACATCGACGGGAGAACCCGCGGAGAACCCGGTTTGATCGCTGCGGCCATTGATCAGCCGGGTTTCGATGCCAAGCACGAGGGTCTGTGTGGTTCCTACAGGACGCGTCCATTGTCCGCTGGCGCCGGCCTGCCGGGAGGGGATACGATCACGGCGCGTCAATTCCTCGCTATTCCGATCCGCCGCTACCGCCGAAAACGTCTGGTTGAAGACCTGCCGGCCCCCGAAGAGCCGCCAGGACATCTTTCCTCCGCCAGGTGTCGGCCAATCTCCGCCCAGGGCGAGCTCTCCGATCCCGGTATCATTGTTCTGCTGCGGAGTGCCGTTCTTCCGCGATTCGCCAAAGAGCGAGACCCGGGCGAAGAGGCCCGCCTCCGGCGAAAACGATCTTCGAACGGTGAGATCCAGGGCCTGGTGCCGGGAGGACGCCCTCGTGTCCACAGAACCTCGGTCTTCAGGGGCAGTGAGGACATATCCGGCCGTACCGAAAGCTTCCCCGGAGGCGGTCACGGCCCATTTCCCCGAGATCAGGCCCGACGTCAGGGAAACGCTGGGCGTTAGTTCGTTCCCGAAGGCCGGCTCGATCCAAGCTCCCGAATAGGCCGTGGGGCGGGTGAGGATGTTGATCACGCCGCTGAGAGCCCCCGTTCCGTACAGGTGGGATGAGCCGCCGCGCAACACCTCGATGGAGTTGATGGAGGCGCGCGGGACACGGTCCCAGTAGACCCAGCCGCCGAATGGATCGTTCAGCGGGATCCCGTCCCTCAGAACGACGGCCCGACTCGGCCCGCTGGCCCCGATGCCTCGCAAGGATGCTCCCTGGGAGCTCGGGTTCGCGGTGCGGCTTCCCGAACGGCGGAATAAGCTGAACCCGGGGACCTGGCGGAGGACGTCATCGATGCCGAACGCCGCCGTCGTGGACAATTCCTCCGTCGTCAACACCACGACGCTCGCCGGCGTGTCGCCCACTCGGACCTCGGTCCGGGTGGCCGTCACCGTGACCTCACGCCTGACGGCCTTGACGGTCAGGACGACCTCGATGTGCGCCCGGCCGTTCCGACCGGCGATCCAGCTTTGCCCAAAATCGTCGAATCCGGCCGCCCGGACCGAAACTGTCCCCTTATTCCGCGGGACTCCCTCGAAGCGGAACTTCCCCTTGAGATCGCTCACGCTCTCGGCAGACCAGTCTTCGGTCCGCACCGTGATCTCAGCGCCGGGAATCGCCGCGCCGTCGGCGTCGAGGACGATCCCCTCTACGCGCCATCCCTGATCTTGAGCGGCCGGACCGGCGAACCCCAAGGATACGCAGACAAGCTCAGCCAGAAGACAAACGACGGCCTGGGCATTGGGCGTCACGGTCAAAGGGTGAAGATGATCACCGTCGTCGTGCCGCCCCCAAGGTTCCCGAAATTCCCCGAGACAAAACCGGAGATCGCGGCCACATACTGTTTGCCCTTGACCGAATAGCTGACGACGCCGCCGCCGACCGGGCCGCCCGTGTTGAACCGGAAAAGGACTTCGCCCGTGCGCGCGTCGAGTGCCATGAAATCCTGCCCGTGCTCGCCCGTGAAGACCAGCCCGCCCGAGGTCGTGCAGACCCCGGCCAGCATGGGCGCGCCGGAATGATAGGTCCAGCGCTCCTTTCCGGTTGCGGCGTCAAAGGCCGTGAGTGAGCCGCGGGATTGTTCCCAAGGGTCAAGGGTGAACGTCCCCCCTAGATAGAAGGGATTCTGGCCTCCAAGAACGGGGGCGTCCTGGGCCTTTACGTAAGTACAACCGTACTCCACCGAGGGGACGTAGAGCATGTCCGTGATATGGTTATACGCGGGGCCGCTCCATTCCTCGCCGCCCACCGCGCCGGGAAAGACATGCACGGGATTGGCGGTGACGGGGACGTCGACGTTCTCGCGCCGGGTAAACGGGACCGAATAGAGCAGGGCGTGGCTGACGCGGTCGATGACGCGAAGCAGTCCGTCCTTGCCGGCGACCGCGACGAGCTCCCGCTGGACGCCCCGGACCTTGGTCGTAAAGAGAGGGCTCACCTGGGTGAGGTCCCAATCGTGGGTATCGTGCGGGACGGCCTGGTAGTACCAGCTCAGCTTGCCGGTGTTCACGTCCAGGGCGACCATGGAACATGTGTAAAGGTTGTCCCCCGGGCGCAAGTTGTCATAGAGGTCCGGCGCCGGATTGCCGATCGGCACGTAAACCAATCCCCTGGCGCTGTCAAGGGAGAGAGGGGTCCAGACGTTACCGCCGCCGTGGGCCAGAACGTCCGGGTCCTTGCCCCATGTCTCCGCGCCGGGTTCGCCGGGATCGGGAACGGTGTTGAACTTCCAAAGCGGCGTTCCGTCGGAGAGGCTAAAAGCTCCGACCCAGCCCTTGGCCCCCCAATCCGATCCGGCCGGCCCCATGATGATACGGTTTCCGGCGATGAGAGGGGGAGCGCTGAGGAATTCGCCGTCCTTCGGGGAAGCGATCGGACGTTCCCATCGCAGCGCCCCCGTCGCCGCGTCCAGGGCGACCAGGTAGCCGTCGGGCATGCCGCGGACGACCAAGCCATCCTTGATCGCCGCCCCGCGGCTGGTGAAGTAATTCTCCTTGTCTTTGGGCTTCCAAACGTATTCCCAGAGCCTCCGGCCCGTCGCGGCATCCAGGGCCACGGTCGTGTGCGTCGTCGTGATGTACATGACGCCGTTGTAGACAAGCGGATTGGTCTGTGACGGGCCGCATTCCCTTGTCTGGAAGATGGCCACGGCACGAAGTCCGCGAACATTTTTCGTGGTGATCTGATCTAGGTTGACGAATCGCTGGCCGGTATAATCGTGTGTGGCGTGGAGCCAGTTCGCCCCCTGCCCTGCAGCGGCGTCAAGCTCGGCCTGTGTCGGGCCTTGCTGCGCCGCGGTCGGCAGCGCCAAGAACACAACGAATCCACATAATAGAAACGCGCCCAGAGTCCTATAACGGTTCATTTTCTACCCCCCCTAATCAGGCCAAACTCAGATCTATTTTCCATATTAGTCGCCGGTGCCGACCGAGTCAAGGGAATCTAGTGAAGTGCCCCCTGGCCGACTCGAACAGGCGAAGAGCGGATGACCTGCCCCTTGATAATCTATCCGGGTATAATGAGGAAAGATCTGGTGGCGAGCCCATCCCCTAGCGTGGCGTGCCCGAGAGGATCCGGCCCTCCGACCGTTGGATCCGGATTCAAATCCCCTGTTCCTGGCCGGCAGCGTTCATGAGGAATGAGAAAAGTTGCCCCGGCGAAAGGCCGAACGGGCTTGGGACCGCCGCGCCTTTCCTCCTCCGGCCGTTCGCCTGTCCTCTCTTCCGCCTCGGTAATTATTCTGCGGGGCGGCTGTCGCGCGCTGGTTCCCGGACGGTTTCGCGGTCTTCTGTTCCCTTCGTTCCTGAGGTTTGCGCGGAAGACGGGCGAATTCGAGATCGCGGCCCGGCATGGGCTTCGTATAATCAAAACCGTCCAGCGTGCGGCGCTCCACCCGATTGCCGAGGACGCGCTCGATATTGCGGACCATCTCCCCGTCTTCTCGAGTCGTGAAGGTGAAGGCGTCGCCGGTCTTGGCGGCACGTCCGGTGCGCCCTATCCGGTGCGTGTACGCATCGGCGGTGTCAGGCATGTCGTAGTTGATGACGTGGGATATGCTCGAGACATCGATGCCGCGGGCGGCGATGTCTGTGGCGACGAGTATCTGATAAGAGCCGGCACGGAAGCCGTCCAGCGCCGATTGCCGTCTTTTCTGCGAGAGGTTGCCCTGCAGGGATGCGGCCCGGTAGCCGGCTTTTTCCAATTGTTCTCCCAAGCGCTTGGCGCGGTGCTTCGTGCGCGTGAATATCAGGACCGATTCCGTATCGGTATGACGCAGCAGCTCCAGGAGGAGCGCGGTTTTCAGATGCTGTTCGATAGGATAGAGCGCGTGCGCGACCGTGCTGACGGGCGCCGCGTAATTGACCTGAACCGTCACCGGGGCGCGGAGGATCTCCTGCGCCAGCTTGCGGACGTCCCCGGGCATGGTCGCCGCGAACAGGAGCGTCTGACGTTGCGCGGGCAGGTGTTTGATGATCCTCCTGACATCGGGCAGGAAGCCCATGTCGAACATCCGGTCCGCCTCGTCGAGGACGAGCACTTCCACGTGCGACAGGTCGATCGTACGCTGCTTGATATGGTCGAGCAAACGCCCCGGACACGCGACCACGATCTCGACGCCGTTGCGAAGGCTCCGGACCTGCGGGCTTGCGCCCACTCCGCCGTAGATCGCCACGCTCCGAAGGCGCGTCAGCTTGCCCAAGCTGACGATCACCTCGTGGATCTGCTCCGCCAGCTCCCGCGTGGGCGCGACGATGAGGGCGCGGACATGACCGCGAGGTCCCCGCATCAGACGGTCGAGGATCGGCAGGGCAAAGGCCGCCGTCTTCCCGGTTCCCGTCTGGGCCAGCCCCATGACGTCGTGTCCCTCGAGGACCGGCGGGATCGCCCGCTCTTGGATGGGCGTCGGCTCGAGATAACCGACGGCCTTGACCCCGGCCGCGACATTGGCGTGAAGACCAAAATTACTGAATTCCATAAAGTCTCCTAATTTTTCTTATTCTGCGATCGGGGGGAAGAAACCAAGTGTATTCGAGGATTACAGTGACGGGGTTCTTATCCGCGCAAGGCAGTTATTTGTCGCTTAGTCTACCAGTTATGGGGCCACGCTGTCAAGTCGAAGGCGACGGCTGTAAAGGCAAAGTAAAAACTTCCGGTTCTTAGCAAAGTGAAAACTTCCGGTCTCATAGGGGCTGTCCGTTCCCGAAGAGCTGATGCCGCCACGGATGAGCTGCCGGGGGGTTGTACTTGGGCGGCTTGGGTCTGATCTTCACCACGACCGGCTTCGGAGCCGGCCGTTTGGGCTCCCAGACCTCTCGGTAAGCCAGATCCCGGCCCTTGTGCCGCAGCGCGAGCCTGCCATCGAACCGCTCGAGGACCACGAGCTTCTGCTGCCGCAGGGTCAACGAGGGCTTGTCCAGGACGAACGTTCGGCCTCGCCACTTCACCAAATACCCCTCGTTGACCGTCCGGAAGCCCTTGATACAGAGAACGTCGTTCAAAACGACCGACTTCGGCAAGGGGCGATGGAGATCTCCCGGCTCCCGGGCCTCCGTCGTGCGGCGCCGGTTGTGGACGTCACAGTATCGCTGGAGGAATCGGTTGGCCCCATCCAGGGTCTTGATGCCCGCTAGCCTCATCTCCTTGACCAGCCGGTCCTGGAGCGTGCGGAAGACCCGTTCGACCCGGCCCTTGGCCTGGGGCGAGTGGGCGTGGATCGTCTGGATCCCCAACTCCCCCAGGGCTCGCTCGAACTGCGTCTCGGCCTGCTGCTTGTCCTTCAGCAGCTCGTCCATGTCGGCCTGGCGCGTCGTCTTATAGGTGCTGTGCTTGTCTAGATATATGGCCAGGGGAAGCCCGTAGAGCTCGATATAGCACCTCAGGCTGTCCATGGCCGGATAGACGCCCTCGTGGTCATAAAAACGCCCGTAGAAGCGCCCTGTCGCATCGTCCACATAACCCATCAGCACCAGCCGCGGGCCCCGGCCCTCCAGCCAGTCGTGATGGGACCCATCCATCTGGACCATCTCGCCCAACCGGTGCCGCCGCTCCCGCCAGAAGTGGGCCGCCTTACGGAACCGGCGGCGCTTCCACAGCCCCTTGGCCATCATCACCTGCCGGAGCTTCTCCCGGCTGACCTCGATCCGATGACGTTCCCGTAGCTTCTCCGAGGCCAGCAGCGGACTGAAGTCCGGATACCTCGTCCGGATGATCGCGGCGATCCGGTCCGCCATCGCCTCCGACATCTTCCGCGGCGACGGGCGGCCGCGACCCCGATGGATCAAGCCCTTGACCCCTTCCTCCCTGACCCGACCCAGCAAGGTCCGGACCTGGCGGTCCGATATGCTCAGAAGCTGGCTAGCGTACACCTGGGTGATCAGTCCGTCCATGACCTGGTGAAGAACCCTCAGCCGTTCCGCGTTCCGCTTCGTCAACGTGACCGTCTCCTCTGCCATCCGGTCCTCCTTAACAACAGGAGAACCTTACCTCCGGCCCTCAAGAACCGGAAGTTTTCACGTTGCTAAAAGCGGAAGTTATCACGTTGCCGCTACAGTCGAAGGCGACGGCCCGAGAGGATTCGAAATAACAAATGAAATCAGGCAAATTGGCCGGCGGCCCAGCCCGAAGACCACGCCCACTGCAAATTGTATCCTCCCAGCTCGCCCGTCACGTCCAACACTTCCCCGGCGACAAACAAGCCGGGTATCTTTTTGGATTCCATTGTTTTGGAAGAGATCTCGGCCGTATCCACGCCTCCGCCCGTCACTTCGGCGGCGTCGTAACCGTCTCTTTTTTGGGGCGTCACTTGCCAATCGTGCAATCGTTCCGCGACCGATCTGAATTCTTTTTCAGAGGTCCGGTTCAAGGGTTTGGAAGGGGAATAGAGCCCGCACCATCTTTTAGCGAACCGTTTCGGCATAAACGAGGAGAGAAAAGTACTCATCTCCGTTTTGTCTTTCCGATGAATCATCATTTCCTGAAAAATATCTTTTTCGGGAAACAGGTCGATCGAGATCGCCTGGCCGTCTTTCCAATGCGAAGAAATCTGCAGAACGGCAGGTCCGCTCAAGCCTCGGTGCGTGAAAAGGATATTTTCCCGGAAACGATGGCTTCCGCATTTCACGACCGTATCGAGGGCCAGTCCCGACAAGTCCTTGAAATTCTTGAGATCGTTTTTGTTCCACAAAAGCGGGACCAGAGCGGGGACAGGTTCGATCACATTAATCCCGAATTGCCGAACGATCTGGTAACCCAAGGGGGTGGCCCCGATCTTCGGCATCGCGAGGCCTCCGGTCGCGATCACGAGCGATTCGGACTCAAAATGGCCCCGGCTGGTAACAACTTCAAACAACTCTCTTTTTGACGCCGCCACGATCCGGCAATGGAGCTCGATCGCGACGTTCGCCCGGACGCATTCGTCCTGAAACATCTTCACGATCCAGGCTGCCCCATCACGGGTGAAGAGCTGGCCCCATTTCCTTTCAACGGTCCGGATCTTGTGGCGCTCGAGGAGCGCCATCATGTCCTGCGGTGTAAAACGGGAAAGAGCGGATCTCGCGAAGTGCGGGTTTGACGAGAGAAAATGAGTCTCGTCCAAAAAACGGTTCGTAAAATTGCAGGCGCCGCCCCCAGAGATCCGGATCTTGTTCCCGATGGCCCCGGTGTGTTCGAGGAGGACGACCGACCGACCCCGCTTTCCGCACTCGACGGCGCAAAAAAGGCCCGCCGCGCCCGCACCGATGATAACCACATCCTTCTTCATGCCGGCCATTATACCAATCTTGCCTTGGGAATAGGGGTCGAGGCTTGACCAACCTCTCAGTTCCCGGATGAAGTTCGTT
This sequence comes from Acidobacteriota bacterium, assembly GCA_039683095.1. Classification (NCBI taxonomy): domain Bacteria; kingdom Pseudomonadati; phylum Acidobacteriota; species Acidobacteriota bacterium. Next base: position 295,922 of record JBDKSB010000012.1, read on the forward strand.
GTCACCTCCCTCCCAGCCGGAGCAGAGAAAGGGATTGAAACAAAGGCGGCAAGGGCATTATGATCTCCAGGAAGGAGATATCCGAATCATGGCGAAGATAAGCTTAAAGGCCTCAGTATACAGGGTGGCGAAGGGGAGGGCGGAGATCGCGAGAGAGGAAAAATGGCAGAAGACGGCGAAATTAGCGACGAAGAGACGCCTGGAATCGAAAAAGCGCAATAAAGTAACCCCAGGGGCGAAGGACCCCGAGAGTCTAAGCCAGGGCAAAGCCACGGAGCTTATTGGGCCCGAGGCCCCGGATAAAGATGATAGATGAGTTCTTAGAAAGCCTTAGAAAAAAGGTTTTCGTTCGATTAAGCGCTTAGTTCGCCGCCGTAGTGATTGAGGCGTGGGGGCGGCCACATGCCCAAAGACAAAGATATACCCATATCCCCGAACAAGTACTTATTGGAGATATGACCCGCCCCCGCCCTCAACTCATCCGTCGGTCACCAGGAAATGCAGGTGGGGGTGAAGACTGTCGTTATCCTCGATGCTATCTTTTCTCCTGCGGTTTTTCGTAAGAGAAGGCCTTGAGGAGCTCGATGGGCAGCGGGAAGACGATCGTGGAGTTCTTCTCTGTGGCGATTTCGGCCAGGGTACTGAGGAAGCGGAGCTGGAGGGCCTGGGGGTTTCGGGAAATGATGTCGGCGGCCTGGGTGAGCTTGTCGGCGGCCTGGAATTCGCCTTCGGCGTGGATGACCTTGGCCCGCCGTTCCCGTTCGGCCTCGGCCTGCCTGGCGATGGCCCGGATCATGTTCTCCGGCAGGTCGACCTGTTTCATCTCGACGAGCTGAACCTTGATGCCCCAGGGATTGGTGTGCTGTTCGATGATCTCCTGGAGGCGCGCGTTGAGCTTGTCCCGCTCAGAAAGAAGGTCGTCGAGCGGCACTTGGCCGAGAAGACTTCGCAGGGTCGTCTGGGCCAGCTGGGAGGTAGCGTTGACATAATCCTGGACTTCGATCACGCACTTGAGCGGGTCGATGACCCTGAAGTACAGGACGGCGTTGACCTTGACCGTGACGTTGTCCTTGGTGATGACGTCCTGCGGCGGGATGTTCATCGTGATGAGCCGCAGGCTGATCCTCACGATCCTGTCGATAGGCGAAAAGACCAGGATGATGCCAGGCCCCTTGGGCTTGGCGAGAACGCGGCCGAGCCGGAAAATGACCCCCCGCTCATATTCCCTGAGGATCTTGATCGAACTCAGGATATAAAGGACGATTAGCCCGACGACGATGATTGGATAAGTGACCATTATTTCTCCTTGCAGAAACTGCAGGGCCTCCCTGTATAATATTACGGGTTAAGTTTTCCTGATGCTGATTCTCAGGGATGAGCTCCTGCCAATCTAACCCTTCACCCCCATAGCGAGAACCCAGCGTCTATCTCTATGCGGCGCCATCATCCTCAAACCTCATCCCACTCCTCGGTCTTCCAGTTCCAAACCTTTTGGTTCCACCACCTCGCATAGTAGAAAAGGTCCCTCACTTGTTCCCTCTCATCTTGAGGGAAATACATGTTGATCCCTTTCCTGTTGGCAAGCTCAAGTTCGTGGGGAGAGGCAGTTTTCATGAACCTCTCCTTCATGAACTCAGCGCTTGGAAACATCACGAGATCGGGGTTTTCGAGGCTCGCTAGCGTGAGGGAAGAAGCCGGTCCGTCGGTGTAATCCCCCTTCTTGCCGCAGGCCATACCCTCCGCGCGAAGCGCATGGCTGCGCATTTTGTTTTGGAAATCTTCTTGAGATCCAAACATCTTTTTGAATAGCGCTGTCATGGCTTTCCCCTTTCTACCTCCACTATCGACCCGAAACCCGCTGATGTCAAGCCGAACACCCCAGCGCGCTTAGCCGTGCTGGAGGTTTCTCGATCCGGTTCATACCATCTACTGGGACCGGCTTCCCCCATGGCCTGCGCGGCCGTCGAGCCCGGCAAGGGACCGGGGAGAGTCCGCAACTTCATAGTTATCAGTGAATTAGATATGGCGTGCCTGAGAGGATTCGAACCTCCGGCCTTTGGATCCGGAGAACGAGCGAGTCCCGATTTATGTAGTTGGTATAAAGGCTAATACGGCCCCAAAATAGTGGGCCTGTGCCACATTTGAGCCATCGGTTTCCCGACCTTTGGGCTTTTTAGACGATCTTGATCCGGGAGGCGACGTCCAGGAAGAACTCCTTCGACCAGATCGCCAAAGCGGTCGCGTCCCTCACGAAAGGCTCGACCTCGCGACGGATCTGGTCGATGTCGACCTTGTCGATCCTCTTCGCTAATAAGTCGCGCAGGTCCCCTGCCGTCAACGGCGCCACGCCCTGCCAATGCCCGGTCTGCCGCATCCTCTGCTCGAGGTGGGCAAGATGCAGCTCGGGATGATAGGCCGTGAACCAAACAAGATCGTACCAGTCACGACCCTTGACCCGGCTCTTCCACTCACGGCAGAGAACGGCGTGCATCTTGCCGGCGAAGAGATCGGGCAGGCTGAACGTCCTGACCGCGAACGGGACTGGCCGCAGGAGATAGCGGACTTCGGTCGAGAAGCCCGGGGGCGGGTCGGTGTCGACCTCGAGCTTGATCTTCAGCACCTGGTTCCGGGGGACCTGCTGGACGAGACCCTTGTCAAACTCAACCGTGATCATCTGGGTCCGAGTGTCGGCCTTGAGGAAAGCGGACTGGATGGCCGCAGAGGCCGGCTTGGCCCGGCTCTCGATCTCGACAACGAACCCGAAGGACGCAAGCTCTCTCTTCAGGGCTTCGCTGTAGTCGCCCAGGTCGAAGTTCTTGCGCTTCTCGAGGAGTGAAAAGTCCAAATCCTCAGAGAAACGGTCGAGCCCGTAAAGCACCCGGAGCGCTGTGCCGCCATAGAAGGCGGCATTTTCGAAGAACTTGCTTCTCCAGAGGCCGAGAAGCGCGATCTCCTGCATGACCTCCCTCAAGGCCCACAGCGAGTCCCGCACCGAGCGGATCTCGTAAGTCGCCAGTATCTGACGGACGGCCTCGTTCATTGGCTCTCCCCCTTTTCAGATCTCTGGATTCGCCTCACGAGCCCGCTGAGGTGCCTTAGCTTCAACGAACGGTAGCGTGTGGCGAAATCGTCGATCCTCTCGGCGGACAACGACCGGAGGGCGCCGGCGTCGACCCTCAGGTCTGCCTCGAGGAACCGGCCCATCTCCGCGATCGACGCGATGCGTCCGCCCCGCACCGAGACGACCTTGTCGGCTAACGCCTTCTCGGGCGAGGCGATCAGGAACGCCTGTCGGTTCTCCGCCTCCACCCGGACCACGCCCACCTCGTAGGCGCGCGCCGGGACCTGCCGGTAAACGAAAAGGCCCACGGGGGTGGCGAACCGGCGCGAGCGGTTCGGCGTGACCGACGTCAGGGCTTCGGCCCTTTCGGGGATCAGCCCGTGATAGGCGAGCGCGTAATCCAGCGAGACATAGGAAGGGCCGTAGATGAGATTGGCCAAGAGCTCCTTCGAGAAGGGACGCCTGCGATAACGATTGCCGAAAACGTAAAGCCCCTTCTTCACCCTCACGATGACGCCCTGGCGCAGCAGGTCGTTGATCCTGTTCCTGGGGTAGGCCAACCCCTTCAAAGCGTCGATCAGGGTCTGATAGTCGAAGACCTCAACCTGAATTTGATCGCGGACATCGACGGGCATGGAGTTTTCCTGTCATTCCTGCATAGTAAGTTGACTATTTGTCAACATACTATGCTTATTCAGCAGGGTTGTCAAGCCCCTTTTAGAACTCCGGACCGGGGCGCAGTTCTAGATCTTTGGATACCCCGGCCGAAGGAGCGGGTTTCCATACTGCTGACCGAGTTGCGAATGCTAGCAGACAATCATTAAAGCGGGTCGCGTTTATGCCTATCTTGACCCTTTCCAGCGCCAAGGACTGGGTGGCCGGAATCGTCGGAATACGCATTCGAAGAGAGTTTACGATGGCCTACCTCCTATGCCAGGTTGCGAACATCACCATACATCAGCCCCGTCATAACCCCGGTCAGGGTTTGATAATCAAAGATCTCCCCTCGAATACGGCCGCGGATAGCTACGACATTCACTTTTCACCCCGGTATGTCGTCTATTTATCGACATACCAGGCTAATTTAACAAGCTTGTCAAGCCCCTCCCCACCCGAATGCCGGTCGCCTCAGGGAGAAGGTCAAGGCCGGGCTCATCCGAGAGCCCGAGGTCGAGGATAATCCATGAGCAGGGGGGTCATTTTTTCGAGTCCCCCTTTAATCCCAGCCCGGATGCGTCCATCCAATAAAGCCCGACGGTGTCCCTTTCGAGCTTCAGGAAGAAGAAGAATCTTTCGTCCGGGGAAACGTAAGGGCAAACCGCGCTGGCCGGAGTCTCCAAGCGCCTAGCAGACTCCCAGCGGCCGTCCTTACCCCGGAAACTAACCCACAAGTCGGAATCGCGCAGGAAGATCAGGTATCGGCCGTCCGGAGCGACGAAGGGGCTGCCCTCATGGGCCTCGGAGTTGACCGCCGCATCGATACTCAACGGCTTCGCGAACCCCCCTCCGTCCCGGGGTTCGGCCGCAAACACATCGTCCCGGCCCTTTGAGCCGCGCCGCTCGGAGCCGAAATACAGGATCCCCTCGGCGTCGACAGACACCTGCCAGTGGAGGTGCTCGTCATTGATCTCGGAGCCGAGCGGGACGGGTTCTCCCCACCCGACAGCCGTCCGCTCGGCGCACCAGACCCGTTCTCGTCTCGGGTCGCCGGGCCAACGCGGACGATCAGAGTTGAAGTAGAGCTTCCGGTCATCGGGAGACAGTTTCGGACCATCCCCGCCCTCCTCCCGAGTAAAGGGCAGCGCATCGGGCTTCGTCCAGACGCCGTTCTTACAGATCGTCACGTAGATGTGATCGTCGGACCAGTAGATCTCATCGCCGGCCCGGGAGATCGTCACCGATGCATGCTTGGATGCGACGATCCCCGGCGCGAAAAGCTCAGGGGTCGTTCCCGGAAGCTTCTGGCCAAGATAGGGACCTGTAAGCTTTTCCGGCGACTGGGCCCAGGCTGACAGAATGAGGAACGAACAGAATACCAAGCATGATCTCTTCATGGGAAGCCTCCCCTTCTAATAGAATGGATATGCGCCGTCTCATCCTTTATAGTTAGTTTGCAGCAACTTTCAGGCCATGTTCGCCCCAGGTCGGACAGGCTAACCTGCAAGATATCTTTACATATCGTGTTAAAAACAATGGCTTGTCAAGAATTTTCTGGGGGGATATCCACGCCGTCCCGGACAAGCGCAGGCAATTTCGGCTCCGGCCCGAATCGGACATTAACCGATGATTTCGCTGGCCATATGGGGGGAAAACGTGGCGTGCTTGGTTAGTCGATATTAGGAATTTCTGCTCCCGCCCAGAGGCCCGAACCTTCATTGACCGGTATCGGGGAGAAGTCTGTCTACAGGCGGGGGCCTGCTAATCATATAAGGAGAAAGACATGAAACCCCTGAAACTCAAGTGCGTCCTTTACACGGACGACGGTGAGACGTTCCTCTGCATCAGGCAGTTCTACGTCACCGATGTTGCCACGCAGGTTTTTCGAGAAGAGAACTTTGCGGGCATGAAGCTGAAACGTGTCGACAAAATGGAGGAATATCATGGAAGCGACAACCGAGACAAAATCTAAGAAAGCAACCTATGGTTTGCCCGAGAATATGGAGCGACAGGTAATCGCTTGGATGATCTTCTTTCCGGAAGCTTGGCCCGAAATTGTGAGCATCGTCAAACCTGAATACTTTGATCTCAAGGCCTACCAGGACCTGGTTCAAATCCTACTAGAGTTCTACGAAAGGTATAAAAAGCCCCCAGAGATTGAGACGCTGTTTCAGGAGTTGGATACATTTCTTGATTATGCACTGACCAATATCCGGAGACCGCCAGACCATCCGGACGCGAATTTAGAGGGTGATATTCGCAAGATCATTAAGGATCACCTGTGGGCGATCATTGACGAGGGATTGTCGCCCGACTTCGAATATGTGCGTGACCGGGCAATCGAATTCGCCCGGCAAAGAGGGATGAGAGAGGCCATCATCAAGTCGGTCGATCTTCTGAAGAAAGAGGATTACGACGGCATCTTGAAAGAATGGAAGGAGGCGGCTTCCTTTAGTCCACAAGAAGGCGGGTTGGATATCGTCGACCTGGCCGATGTCGAGCGCAAAGAGATCGAATGGTTCTGGCACCATAAGATCCCTAGGGCCAAGCTCTCGTTGATCGTCGGCGATCCGGCGACGGGCAAGTCCTGGTTCACGATGTTCCTGGCCGCGTGCGTTACGACAGGGGCATCCCTCCCCCATTCGGCCCATCAAACGGAAAAGGGCCGGGTGGTAATCCTATCGGCTGAGGATGACCCCGAGGATACCATCGTGCCCCGGTTGGAGGACTGCGGCGGCGACAAGTCCATGGCCCACCTTATCCAAGGCACGAAGCAGGGCAAGATGTTTAACTTGGCCGAGGACCTGGACCGGTTGCGTTCCTACCTCCAAGCCAAAGGCGGCGTTCGGCTGATCATAATTGACCCGATCTCGGCCTATATAGGGACCGGCAACAAGGTCAACTCGCACAAGGACACGGACGTAAGGGGCATCCTTTCGCCGGTCGTCAAGCTGGCAAAGGATTTCGACGTGACGATCATCGGGGTCATGCATCTGAATAAGAGCCAAGACCTCGGCGCTATCTATCGGGTCTCCGGTTCGATGGCCTTTGTTGCTCAGGCGCGTTCGGTCTGGCTAATGACACAAGAGGACCGCGAGGGCGAAGACAGGACGCTCCGGTATTTCTCGCCGGTCAAGGCAAACCTTTCCCCCGTTAAGGAAGGCCTCGTATGGCGGGTCCAGGACGGAGGAGGCCTCGAATTCTTTGACCCCGGCATCCAGCCGCCCCCTGTCCAAGAACAGTTGGGGCCGCGTCAGCCGGAGCGGGCCTCGAAGCTGGACGAAGCCATGCGCTGGCTCCATGACCTCCTTGAGGACGGTCAGCCCAAGGCCCAGGCAGAGATCATCGACTTGGCTTCTGCCGAAGGCATTTCCAGGTCCACCATCGACAGGGCCAAGAAGAAACTCGGGGTTAAGTCTGAAAAGATGCCCGGCGGATCGTCGCCCTGGGCCTGGGTCCTGCCGAGGCCGGCGCTCGAGAATTAGGCCGACAGAGGCCCCAAAATGAACCCGAAAAAAGTCCCTAGAAACGCGTATAAGGGCCGATCGGCCCTCGGGGCTGATCAAAGATAGGTTTTCCGCCCTGGTGGGCGGGGAAAGGAGCATGGACATGAGATTTGAGAATAATATGATCGACGAGACTTCAGATTCCGAAATGCTGGAATTCTTCAACGTCGCCACGGTCGACGAGCTTCATCGTCTCCTTGATCATCTGCAGAAGAGCCATGTCGTTTATAGCTGGCGCAGATGGACGGATGGCGATTACCTCATCATCTTCGAGCCGTTTAATCCCAGGCTGGAACCGGGCTGGCAGGGCTAGGCTCCATAAGCAAAGCAAGGTTTGTCTCTTAGTGGTCATTACTATATAATTTTGCCCGATCATGATTCAAAAACGGATGCCACTCGAAAAGTCCTGGAACCCGAACCGGCTCTTCTCCCGCGTTCCTAAAAGCGCCCTCAAGACGCCTCTCGGGATTCTGTTCGAGGGCGACTGCCTAGACATCTTCCCGAAGATAAAGGACCAATCGGTGGACATGATCTTCGCCGACCCGCCGTTCAATCTGGGCAAGGTCTATGGCAAGAAGGTCAACGACAATCTGCCTGATCAAGAATACATCGAGTTCACTAAGAAATGGCTCAAGGAGTCGGTCAGAGTCCTTAAAGACGGCGGGGCGATTTTCGTCTACAACCTGCCCCGGTGGAATATCGTCGTCGGGGCCTATCTACTCGAACTGGGATTGACGTTCAGGCATTGGATAGCCATCAACATCAAGGCGGGCCTTCCGATTCCGGGGCGGCTCTATCCGTCCCACTATGGGCTCCTCTATTTCACGAAGGGCAAGGCCAACGTCTTCCGCAGAATCCGAACTCCTATCGAGCTGTGCCGACACTGTGGGGAAGAGATCAAGGACTACGGCGGGCACAGGGACGCCATGAATCCGCTCGGGGTCAATCTGACAGATGTCTGGAATGACATTCCTCCGGTCAGGCATTGGAAATTTAAGAGCAAGCGCCGCAAGGCCAACCAGCTTTCGACGAAGCTCCTGTCCCGAGTTGTTAATATGTCGACGAATAGGGGGGACGTAGTGCTTGACCCCTTCGGCGGGAGTGGCACGACCTATGACGTATGCGAACATGAAGGTCGGCATTGGATAGGTATCGAATTGGAGAACTGTGACGTGATCGTCGAGCGGTTAGAGAATAAGGACCTTTACCACCATCCGAATCACGACTACGTGGAGCCTGACCCCTTAGCCTAGCGCCCGTCCGTCCTTCCCTTTCGGAATCTTGGGCACGTCGAAGCTGGTAGCATCGTACTCGACTTCATAGATCCTTAGAACTCCATCCTTGACGTGTGTGGTGCCCCAGAGAGGGAAATAGGGCTGAAGCTCGCTAACATTCCCAATCCGATCAGTCAAGAACTCTCCAAGCTTGTCACTAGGAACGACGAGGATGCCGCCTTTGATGCCGCCCAACTGCAGGGTGAGGAGGAGCTTGTTGATGGCGCGGTGACTCGAGGAGATGTTCCCTGTCTCCCACTCGAAGCCAATATAGCACCGATCAAACTGATACAGGGCGTCTAGATCACCGGTTCTCAGGACACCACCCTCGATCTTTGGCAGTTTCTCCGTCTTCCAGCCAAGCTCTCTTAACTTGCCCAGGCAGGGCTTTTTGATCGGGCAGACGCCGTTACCCTGATTCCTCTTCTTCCCGCTTTCGGGATAGATGGTGAACTTGCCGGAGCCGTGGGGCCAATCGGTCTTGCGGATGGCCTTTTCGACGTCGGCGCAGGCCCGTCGCCATTCCGCTGATCGGGGGAATGGACCCTTAGCAAGAATGTCGTAGCGCCCGGTAATCTTCATTACTCAGATTATGTAACAAGTGGGCCAAACAAGCAACGTCGAAGGTCAGACTTGACAAGCTGGCGGGCGATGCTGGCATACTAATGAATAAAAGGGTGAAAGAAAGAACATGATGAGAGAGATTGACAAGGGCCTCAATGCTAAGACCATGACCGACCTGATCATCCCGTCCTTCGAACTTATCAACGAATACCTCCTTGACAAGAACCTGAAACCTGAGTGGGTCAAGGAGCCCGAGAGGCATAAGATTAGGTTTACCGCGCCAAACGGAGATGGTTGCGTATTCAGCGTAGGTGCCGAAAACCGATGGAAGACGGCGGAGGACACAATGCCATTTCCGGTTGTGGTCTTCAACTTCCACATGGGGAACCTCAATGTGATCGATACCGGCTCCACTCCGCTTGAGGGACTTACACCCCGCCGGATACTGACGTGGTTCAAGGGCGTATTCTGGCTCTGGCTCGAATGAGATGCTGGTAGGAGGATAAGCTCCGTGAATTATTGGAAGTCGCTAGGAAAATTCTTATGGAAAACGCTTGCTGGAATGCTGGTTATCCTTGGCGTATTTCAATGGGGAGTAAAACTTAAAGTAGCAACGTGGGTGATTCCTGATTGGATAATCCTTGTAATCCTTGCCTTTACTTTGGCAGTGGTGGGTTTCACCGCGTACTTCGTTGCTCATAGTCCCAAAGTCGGAACTGTCAAGAAACCTAAGGAACCCGAGATAAGCCTCAACGAAGATGAATGTTTTGTAATCGTTGCATTATCACTTAATAAGGATCGGAATATTATGAGGGATAGTCTGCGGAAACTATTTATGGAAAAACTTAAGGGAAAGAATGATCTTGACTTTAATATAGTACTGAACAAATTACATCAACTTAAATTTGTGGACTTCACTAAGACCTACATGGGTGAGTATGTTTCCATCCTGCCACGGGGCCTTGAGCACTGCGAGAAGATCCGAGACGCGTCAAAGAAATGAGGCGCCGAGGGGCCAGAGGCCAAGTGATCGGCATAGCCCCAATGATCAAAGAGGACGCCGGTTAGGGCGAATATCGCGCCTCGTTATATAAAGACGCTCGGAAGCGGGGAGGATTCTCACAATTGAATGCTTGCCTCGGCCGTGCTATTCTTTCTCTAAAGAATGGGGCAACATAGTCTGCCACAGTACTATCTGCGTGGCTTTGCGCCGACGGGGACGAAAGCAATCTGGAGGTATGAGAAGGGGAAGCCCAATCCCCTCTCCCTCCAAATCAAAAGCGCCGCCCAACGGAAGCAACTCTATGGCAAGGTCGAAGCCTACCTCGCTCAGGAAATCGAGGGACCTGCGAACGCCATATTAAAGAAGATCGAGAATCGCGAAGCGATCTCAGACTCCGAGAAACTGGCCTTCAGCAGGTACGTATTCGTATTTTGGAAACGCGTTGAGGCCGCATTCGAGAGATTCAAAGAAAAGAGCCCGAAGGTCGCCCATGACGAGATGCAGAAGCTAGAAGCCTGCCTTCGTGAGCTTGAGAAACAAAATCCCGACAAAGCCGAGCGTTGTGAGGAGATCAGAAAGGACGGGCAGAGGATATATAACGATCTAGCGCAGAACCCAACGAAGCAGATTTGGGGCAAGTCCATCCAATATAGTAATGAGCAGATGCCGGAAGTGATGAGCAAGATGACGTGGGTTTTCTACACTTGCACGTACCCGGACATCTTTATAACCAGTGACAATCCAGTTTTCATTCACGCGATCGGCATAGGCAAGCCACACTCGGACATGTCATTCCCGGTAACGAAAGAGGTAGCCCTTCTGGCTACCTGGAGGAAGGGGAGCAACCTCCGGTATCGTGAAGCGTGTCCCCAGCAGATAAGGGAGTTGAACAGGAGGACGGCGTTCAACGCGTTACGCTTCGCCTTTGCCTCTGGAAATAAGGCATGGATCACTGACTTGCTGAACAAGCCGGAGCACCAAGTCCATTTGTGGGTTCAGCAATTTCCTGACAAAGCACGGTGACCCAATCTCTCGCTGGTGCTCCGAGTCCCCTAATCCTCTTTCAAACGACTTAGGTCTTTCACCCCCCCCCGTAAAATCAGCTAGCCTAAAAACGCGAGAATTGGCCGTCGGTATCACCTCTAGGGGTGATTCGTTGTCCCCCAAAAGGAGTTACCCTCTGAGCCGTGAAAAAGAGATACCAGCGACAGCGGACGCGGGCAGAGCGGTATGCGTTCTGGACGCTGTTCATTTCTATCTTGGCGCTGCTCGTGACATTGATCGGACTTCTGCGTCAGGAGCGCCCCCTGCCGAGCCAGCCGGTGACAGTCATTATCCAACTTCCTCATGATGGGATCTAGCAGACCAAGAGCATCAACTCCCTACCATGACTTTCTTGATGCTCTTGACCTTCTTGATGCTCTTGACCATCTTGAAGGCCTTGCAGGCCTTATAAGAACGTCAAATATAAATTATTGATTAATATATATGATAATCATTTAGGGGTAATGGTGGGCCTGTCTAAATAGTTGATTTATATAGAACATCTTCAAGAGCATCAAGAGCATCAATGAATTATGTTGATGCTCTTGCGGCCTGTCGTGGGAATCCTGGGCCAGCAAGTTTATAACACCTGGGATGTGTGGGCTATAGCAAGAATCGTAGGCCGAGTGGGCCGGTTGCCCAGCGGGCAGGGCTACAAACTCCTGCCCCCCACCACGACAAGCGCACCAGCGCGGGGTCTAAGCTCAAAATGGCCCCTTAGTGATCTATCGGGTGCCCGGTCGGGGGCCTGATCAAGCCCTGAATCCAGGCAATAACTATTGAGCGCCTGTCTCGGAATCTTGCTGAGCGGGGCCTGCTTCTCCTGATGCGATTTAAGGTCTAGTTAAGACAGTCAATAGTCTTTATAGAGTATTGACACTGAGATTTTTGGATTTTATAATTGATGGTGAAGGTGAACAGAATGGATAACACGAGAAGGAAGAATCTGAGGGGCCTCCCCCAGCGCCTTAAGGCGATAGTTGACCGAATCGCCAAAGCCGAGTTCGAGGAAATGGGGCCAACTCCGATCATCACCGGTGCACCGCCCGGCATCACAACCCCTGACTCCGACTATCTTGCGTTCTGGCGCATCGAAGGAGCGATTGAGTTCAACACATTAGGTGGGCGGGAGTGGTTCCTTCAGGCGTCGGATGAGCAATTGGAGCAGATCGTCCGACATGAGCTTCTTCATGGACTCCTCTGGCAACGGGGCGAACCGAACGGGGACACGGATCTCCCGTTCATTATCGAGTGTGCGAAGCGCAACATTCTAGTGAACGAGTCCAGCATATAAGTGCTAAAGCGTAAAGGAATCGAACATGACTAATCCCGAAGGCTGGCAAGGTGATACCGGCCAGCATGTCCGCTACCTGATCGATGATCAAGTCGACGCTTTCTTTAAGGCGGTAGAGGCCAACACGGACCCTGCCCTGCGGGTCCGGGACACGGCCCTTTTCCGCTTGATGTTGTCGTATGGCTTGCGCTGTAAAGAAGCGGAGATCCTCACCATCCCGCACGACGTTGACCTTGCCTCCGATCCGCCGCGACTCTGGGTCACGCGAGTGAAGGAGAAGCACTGGCGCACCGATCCCAAGACCGGCGAGAAGCGCTACATAAAGAAAGACCGTCGAGGGCACTGGTATCCCCTCACCCGCCGAAACGTCGAGCGCCTGAAGGCATGGCTCTCGGTCCGACGCAAGTTCACAAAGGCCAAGGACGGGCCTCTCTTCATAACCATCCACGGCGAGCCGATCACCGCGAATTACATCTATCACATCACGGCCCGCTATGGCGCGAAGGCCGGGATTGAAGGGCTCTACCCGCACCAGTTCAGGCACACGGCGGCAATCAGGCTTGCCCGCGAAGGCGCGTCAGCCTTCGCAATAAAAGAGGCCTTGGGTCATGTTAGCGTATTGTCCAGTGAACATTACGTGACCATGGCTGGCCCTGCCCGATTGAAGATGGACCTGGCCTCACTGGAACGGATCGAAGGAGCCGACGAATGACTAACGACGCTGAATGGATAAACACACGCGGACGATTCCTGAAAGGCGAGCTTGAGGCCTACATCAGGACAGGCACGGACCTGCCCGGCTTGATCAAGGCCGCCGAGACGTTTACCCGGCAATACTGCCATCGGCTCGAACTCAAGCCCCAACGGACCGAGGAAAAGGTTAGAGATATGCGCGAGCGCCTGCTCCCGGCCTGGCTGGCCGATCATCCGAAGGATGACTGGTGGGATCATTTCACTCAGTTTGCATTGTTCTCCATCGAGAACGCGAAGGATGAGCCCCTGGACGCCGTTGGCCTCGACGAGGCCCTGGGCGGTCGCTATGATCAAGCGCCTTACCACGAGCCGGACCTTGAGGCCATAGATGAGGAAGTAGCCAAGGCCACGGTGCATGACTTCCTTGAGACCCGCCGTCTGCTCTTCGATAGGGCCGAGAAGTGCTCCTCACCGCTCTATCAGATGATACTCAGCGACCCCGAGAAGCATCAGGCGTTGCTGGCCTTATTTGTTGTGCTTGACCCTGACACGTTCGAGGCCCTGGTCGCTGAGTTCGCCGGGGAGACGATCTCGTTCCCGTCCGATAAGGCCCTGGGCGACTTCGCCAGGGACCGAGAGATCGTAGAGTCCCGTAACCGGGGCGCTAAGGTCGAGGACCTGGCCGCCCAACACGGGCTCAAGTCCCCGGGTAGAGTGTCCCAGATCGTCAGCCGCCAACGGGCGCTCCGTCGAGACGATGAGGCATTGGAACGAGCCTTAATCGCCTCCCTGAATCGTGCACTCCGGGCCTCGGCCAAGGCCCGACGGCTGGCCCGGTTTTAGTCCCTCTCCCGATTTTCTAAAACTACACCCATTTATTGAAGGAGTTGAACTATGCTCATTACAAAGCTGATCAATGACCGACGGCGAGACGACGTGCTGGTCCGCGAAGCGGACTCCACTCCCATTGTGACCCTGGGACCGGGCGGGCGTGATGAAGTTGCGACAGAGGACCCGTATGCTGTGCTTGCCCCGTTCTCCGAAGTGAGATTTCTGGATGAAGCGCCTTATGCCAACTGCACTCCCCGTCCCGACTTCCAGCCACCGCATCGGAAGAGGCCCTGTCTCTTTCTTCTCACCAAGGGCCGCGGCTGGGTCGAGCGCTTGGGACCCCTGACTCTCATGCGTGGCGTCCCGGTGACAGTGGACCTGTCTCTGGATGATCAATACATCATGTTCAATCGCGTCGAGCTTGGTGTCCCGGTCATGAAGCGCTTTGCCTCGGAACAGCATGACGGCCTCGTGATGGTCCGCTGGGACTTTGAGGAACGATGCTCCTCGCGGCCCATTGAGGAACTCGAAGCCATCCAGCGCGAACTAGAGGCGCTGGAGGCTAAGGCCACGCTCGAACGGGCCGCCGTCAGTGCGCTGAATCGAGCGACCGATGAGTGAGGGGGCCGGGAATCTTGACATGCTGTCCCGGTGCCAGCATCGGCCGAGGCGGAATCCGGACAAGGCCTCTGGAAGCCGTCTCGCCCCTCCTCTTCCTTTCTGTGGTATCAGGGCGCGTCCTTGCGTCCTTCGTCCGGGCGGGTGCAGGCCCGCGTCGGTCGGCCCCGCCTGGGCGAGAATCTACTGTCCCACCGATCAAGGCCGGGACGGTTCGCTCTTTAGATAGGACAATAAGATGCTCTTAACTGAAAAATCTGAGATCCGTCAGACCTCATTGACTGCTGACGGCGATTCCTTCCGCATGAAGGTGCCTGTCCTTCAGTCAGACATCTTCAATTCCAACAAGCGCCGATATCCACTCGCCGTCGTTAAGGCCGCCGTCGAAGAACTCCGATCAAAACTCCAGAAGCGGATTGCTTACGGTTCCACCCGCCATGAGAAGAACCTTGAGATTGATCAGGTCAGTCACATCATCGAAGACGTTGAACTCGATGAGAAAGGCCTGGCCTCGGCGGTCATCAGAATCTTCAACACTGCCCGGGGCAAGAACCTGTCGGCGATCATCCGAGGTGGTGGCTCGCTGGGCGTCAGCGCCCGGGGCGCCGGCGATGTGGATGAGTCAGGCAATGTTAAGCCGGGCTACAAATTGCTCGGCCTCGATTTCGTGACCGACCCCTCGTTCAACTTTCACGTCGGCAAGGAAGCCCTGATGTTCGAGTCCCGCGAGCTTGAGGAAGACGGCCCCATGCCTGAGGAGCTGATGCTTACTAAGGAACAACTCGCCAACCGTTATTTGGGCGCGTTGGTGGCTGGCTTCCGGGGCGACTTTGAGTCGTACCGGAAACTCTTTGAGAAGAAAGGAAACTAAGATGGAACAACATTACGAACTCATTATTAAAGTCAATGGCGAAGGCACTCCCGAGAAAGCCGCCGAGCTGAGCACCAAGGTGATCGAGCAGATCAAAGCTGCTGGCGAGATGAGCCTGGGCAATTTGCAGGCCAGCACCACCCTCATTAAGAAGTAATCATGCTTCAATATGCTTGGAGCGGACCGGAGGACCCCCGCGCCTGCGGTGAGGTTCTGGACGATCTTGAAACGGCTGAGATGCCGATGGGAGAGTGGCGCTTCTTTATTTGGAACGATGAGAACGGCGACGAGTATGACGTCGTGGGTTGGGTCGGTCCCGGTGAGACGTTCCCGGCCAGCTTTGACGAAGACGCCGAGAAGAAAGCGTTCTTCAAGCTCCTGAACATGGAACTCAGGATAGGAGTTTGACATGACAAGGACACCGGCGCTTGGAAGGAGAAACAAGGTAAGAAAACTATTCATCGGCAATGTGTCTTACGAAGCCAATGAGGACGATCTGCGGAAGCTCTGCCGTGAGATCGGCCCCATCGTCCGGTTCAATCTAGTGCCGACGCGTGGTATTGCGTTTTGCACCTACGAAGATGAGGTGGACGCCGCCCGCGCCATTGACGACCTGAACAAGCGGCTTTACATGGGCCGAAGGTTAGTCGTAGAGGAGGCCCGCGATGCGGGTCAAAGGTAAAGTCCGGGCCGCCTTTATACGACGGACAAGGGGCTTGATCAAAGGGAGAAAGAAGATGAATGAACATTTTGACGAAAACAGTCCGGTATTGTTCATGACCACGTTTGAGAACAATAGCGAACTGCCATGGCAGATTTGCGAGGACGGCGACGCGTTGTTCCAGGTCCAGCCGGGCAAGATCGCTCGTTTGGAATCCTGGAAGCCGACGACCAACTGGGCCAGGTGGTCCAAAGTCGTCCGTGGAAAGGACCTGAGGTTGACGTTGACCGAAAACCCGGCTTGGACGAATCCTTGGCTGAACCAGCATTACTGCTTGGAACTGGAGAACTGGGCCGGGGCACCTGTGGAATCCATCCGGGTCTATCAGCCAACGCCCATCCGCACCTCAGCGGCTGACTATGTCGATGTCCTGCTTGATGTGCCCCGCATCATCCCGCTGAACATCTGGGACGAATTGATCCGGTACAAGAAGATCATTTGGAAGATAGCTCCTGTCAAAATCCGCATCACGGGCACCAACTACGTCCGAACTGAGGATCGCCCGATCAAAGAATGCGTCCCGAGAGATAAGTCGGACCTGAAGAACGTCCTGAAAGAGCGCCAGCGACTAGAGGTCGATGCTCTGAAGGAGCGCCAGGAGAAGATGGAAGAGGAGCGTGAGGCCCTGACGAAGAAGCTCGAACAAGACCTGCTCGGAGCCTAGTCGTGTCCATCGTTGAGGTGATGCTGGACCAGGACCTGTTCGGCTCTTACTTCCCGGAGCCGGAGACCTGGGTCAACTGGATGGCCTTTCTCGACGTGTTTGAGGGCCAGGACCTGACCCCTGCCCAGTTGGAGGCCTATCAGAAATTCACCGGGCGGACCAAGTATGAGCCGGGCTCTCCGTTCGATACCGCCTACGTCATTTCCGGCAGAAGATCAGGGAAGTCGAGGATTGCCAGCGTTGTGGCTGTCTACTTGGCCCTCTTCTCTGGCCTCCACGAAAAACTGTCACCGGGTGAGACGGGCTGGGTCCTGATCATCGCTGGAAAGAAAGAACAAGCGCAGGCCATCTTCGGCTATGTTAAGGCGCTCGCGCAGAAGTTCAAGAAGGACATCATAAAAGAGAACGCCGATGAGGTCTGGTTCGCCAACGGGACGGCGATCAAAGTGACCGCTGGCACTTGGCGTGGTGTCCGTGGCGCGACTGTCCTGGGCTGTCTCGTAGACGAGCTGGCATTCCTCCGCTCAGATGAGGAGCGATGGACCGCGAATCCCGCTGAGGAATTATTGCGAGCGATTCGCCCGGCGATTGTGAAGCACGGAAAGTTGCTGGCGATCAGCACCGTTTATGCCGCCCGAGGCCCACTTTATGCGGCGTGGAAGAAGAACTGGGGCCGAGACAGCAAGACGTTGGTCTGGCTGGCCACAACGCCGGACATGAACCCAACCTTTAATCAAGCCAAGATCGACGAGGAGATGGAGGAAGATCGAGCCAACGCCCTGTCGGAATACTATTCACAATGGCGCGAGGACCTGCAGACGCTCATCGAATCGTCGCTCGTGCGGGCCTGTATGATGAAGGAGGAGATGCCCCCGGTGCCTGGTTTGCGCTATACCGCGTTCCTGGACCTCAGCGGCAACAAATCGGACAGTCATGCCTTAGCGATTTGCCACAAGGAAAAGGACCTGGTCGTGTTGGACACGTTCCTAGAGATCGAGCCGGGACGTGGCACTGTGGATGCCGTTGTAACGGAGTTCAGCAAATTGGCAAAGGTTTTCGGTGTCCGAGAGATCTCTGCGGATGCGTTCGGCGCGGAATGGGCGAGTGAACCGTTCCGTCGAGCCGGTGTTCCCTTGATCAAGAGCCTGATGCCCGCCTCAAACATCTTCCTGAACGCGGCCCAGTTGATCAGGAGTGGAAAGGTGGCCCTGGTGTTCTCGGAAAGGGTCTTGTCACAATTCATGTGCTTGGACAGGAGACCTGGACCGGGCGGTGTTGACGTGGTGCAGAAGGTGCCCGGCAGTCATGTGGACCTCGTGAACGCGATCTGCGGCGCTGTGGTTACGGCGTCATTGGAAGTCGTCCGGGTCCCGGCTCTGCCCGTCATTGGGCATCATCAGGCCGATCGCTACCTCAGCAAGCCGATCAAAGATGCCCGCAGGCGGGAGGAGGTCCAGAGGAACTGTGAAGACGAGATGGACGACTTCATGCACCAGGACGGCCACGCGACCCGAGTCGGCCAGGGCATTCCCAGGAAGTGGTGGCAGTAATGAGAAAGCCTCAACCAGGACGCCGAGCACATGGGAGGAAAACGCCCAGCAACGGGCGCTCAGGGGGAGAACTCCCTGTCCATGGGCTAGAGGATGGTTTCTCGGCTTCGGAGCTTTTGCGTGAGCTTGAGAAAGGCCTTGATAACGAGATTTATTCCGAGGTTGAACTACCTCCCGTCACGCCCCACGAGCCGGTTGCGGAGGTCCATAGAAAGGCTCAGGAGTTCCTGCGCCACAACGCCAGGCTGATCCTGCCGGCCTGCGCCGATTGCCAGCGCGAGTGCAAGCTCATGGCACCTGCGGGAGCGGAAATCACGCTTATTTGTAAAGATTGGGTTCCTAATAATACTCTTTGCCTTTAGGACTGGTTATGCCTTATAATGATCATGAGGAGTACTCAGGCCTATGAACAAGATGGCTGAGGACAGGCGGGCAGTCGCGTATATCCGCGTTTCGACCAAGCCCCAGGATCAGTATTCCCCTGAGGTCCAAAAGGACAAGTGTCGGGCCTATGCTGATCGTCTTGAGGTCAATCTCAAGATCGTTAAGCCGTTTGAGGAAGCCCGTTCGGGCTGGAAGGCCAACGCCCGAGTCGAGTTCTACAAGATGTTGGAGTTCATAGAGCAGGAGAAGATTCCGAATCTGATCTATGCCTACCCCGACAGGCTCTCGCGCAATACAGAGGATTACGTCAAGCTGAAGGCGACCAACGTCAAGTTACATAACGCCAACACAGGCATCTCCTTCTCCCCTAATAACCCTGACGACTTCGAGCAGATTGCCGCCTTCGAGTATGATCAGGTGGATTCCAAGAAACGATCTCATCAGATCAGCAAGGGCGTCCGCGACGGCTATGCCAAGATCGTGGAGAAGGGCAAGTTCCCGCATGCCGTCCCTCTTGGCTATGACCCTGACTGGAAATACGTCAATGGCAAGCTGGTGAAGCGAATCGTCATTGACCCGGTCCGAGGACCGCTGATTCAGCAGATGTTCCGGCTCTTTGCCACGGGCACCTACACCAGGAAGACAATCGCGGCGAAGATAAGGGACCTGGGCCTGCGGTCCAGGAAAGGGAACATCATCGCCGTCTCACAGATCGAGAAGTACCTGAAGGACGTAAAATACACCGGCCAACAGTTCCGGTGGAAGGGCGGTGAGGCTCAGGAGTGGCATGACGACTGCCCGCCCTTGATCAGCACGGCGCTATTCAATGAAGTCCAGGCCGTCTTTGAAGCCAAGAGCCGCCCGAGATGCCGGGGCGGTCATGACTATCCTCTCAAAGGACTGATAACCTGCGGACTCTGCGGCTCTCCCTACATAGAGGAGGACCACGAGCGCCACTACTTCCGGTGCACTTACCAGAGGCAGGCGTGTAACAAGCTCGGCTCGCCTCGGCTCAAAGGCTCTGAACTCGATCTGCTCTTGGAGACGGCCATTGGCATGATCGACTTTGAGCAGAGCGTCTACGAATGGCTCAAGGGCGAGGTCGAGGAGACATACCGGCTGAACCGGGAGACGGAGGCCGTCGAGAAGAAGCGCCTCACTGCCGAAAAGGATTCCATAGAGGAAGAACGGTCCAGGGCTCTCCAGGCCTTCACGAAGGGCATCACTACCGACGAGGGCCTTGTCCGGGAGGAGATCAACCGCCTAACCGACAGGAAGGCCAGGATTGAGGCTCGCCTGAAGGAGCTTGACGCCGGCGAGGACATGATCATTCAAAACTCGCTGGATACATTAGGAATCCTCAAGGACTTTAAGAATCAATATCTTAGCGCAGACCCTGAAAAAAGGCGGCGAATGCACGTTCTTCTATTTAGGAAGGTCGCCGTCCACCCGTTGAAGCAGTCAAGGAAGGAGCTTCTGGCCGACCCGAAGCGAGCATTGCTTCTCGGCGAATATCCTCTGGACATCGAGTGGAATGAACCGTTTGACTGGCTCTTTGAGGGCAAGTCCATCCGGGAACTTGGCCGGTTGGCAGATGAGGCCGTGACCGAGGACATGATGCTCGGCTGGATGAAGAAATCCGAGGAAAAAGGAATGTGGCGTGCCTGAGAGGATTCGAACCTCCGACCTTTGGATCCGGAGTCCAACGCTCTATCCAGCTGAGCTACAGGCACGCAGGCCGGAAAAAAGCCTCTCAGTTATAGCCGAAACCGGCCGAAAACGCAAACCGCACGCCGCGCGCAACGGCCCCTCGCCGCGCCGGGTTTACCTTTCCGGGATGAAATGTGGAATAATGGCCTCCAACGGGAATAGAAGGCAGGGGTGGCGCATCTAATGAGTGTCGGGGCAGGCCGGGGAAAAAGGCCGATCCGACACGAGGCCGACTCCGAAAGTCGAAGGACAATGGAAATCGCCGTTCCCCGGCCGGCCCTGGCCCAAGACGCCGCGGAAGAAAGCGGCCTGCTCGCCCGCCTCAGGGACGGGGACGAGGCCGCCTGCCGCGAGCTCATCCGGAGATACGAGGGCCAAGTGGCGGCGACGGTGACGGGCATCCTGGGACGAGGGCCGGACATCGACGATATCGGCCAGGAGACCTTCATCCAGTTCTTCAGGTCTCTGCCCCGCTTCCGGGGCGAGTCGACGATCCGGACCTACCTGACCCGCATCGCCATCAACCTCTCCCTGAACGAGCTCCGGAGGCGGCGGAAATTCGACCGCTTCCAAAGGGTCGAACCGGACCAAGGCGAAGCCGACGTCCTCCCGGCGCCCGACCGGTCCGGCGCGGAGGAAGCCCGGTTCGACGTCCGGCAGGGATTGGAGAAGCTGGAGCCGAGGTACAGGGCGGTCATCGTCCTGCGGCTCGTCGAAGGCTTCTCGACCAGGGAAACGGCCAAGATCCTGGGCCTGCCGCAGGGCACGGTCCTGTCTCGGCTGGCCCGGGGCCAGGGCAGGCTCAAGGCCCTCCTGGAGGGCAAGGGCCCGGCCTGAGCACTTTATGACGTTGGAGCAGGGGTCATGCGCAAGAAGATCTTGAAGCTGTTGTACCGGTCGTTCGACGCGCCGCTAGGGCGGAAGGCCCGCGAGCGGCTGGAACGGAGCTTGGCCGCCGACCCGGAGCTGCGGCGGACCCGGGAGGAGCTGCTGGCCCTCCGGCGGGACGCCGCCGCCGCCCGGACCGGCGCGTTCCGGCCCGGGTTCGCGGAGCGGACCCTGGCCCGGGCCCGCTCGGAAGGGCTGATCGGCTGCGCCGAACCTGGCCTGCTTCCGGTGTTCGCCGGCCTGGCCCGGCGGTTGGCCGTCGTGGGGCTCATCATGGTCATCGCCGCGGCCTCGTATCTCCTGATCAGCGGCGACCTCATCCCCCGGGACTCGGTCTATTACGTCTCCAGCCTGTCGCTCGACCGGATCCTCGACCTGACGATCTTCTAGGAAGCGCACATGAACACCAAGACCAAAGCCATTTTCGTTTTCATAGGCATCTTCGTCGCCGGCGTGGCCGCCGGCGCCCTCTGCGATCACGCCATCGTCCAGGGGCGCATCCGGCACATCATCAGCCAGAGGGACGAAGGGCTGCTCGTGCCCTGGCGCCGGCCCGTGCTCGACCAGGTCTCCGGCGAGAAGCGGGCTGAGCTCGAGAAGATCTTCCGGGCCCACGGCAAGAACCTGGCCGCCATCCACGACCGCACCCGCCAGGAGATCGACGCCGATTTCGAAGCGCTCTGGAAGGATATCGCCGCGGTCGTGCCGGCCGACGTGCTGGCCAAGCTCAAGGAGGACATGCCCCGGTTCCCGCCCCCGCCGCCCGGCATGGGACCCGGCAGGATCGGGCCCGGCGGGATCGGGCCCGACCGCAGAGGACCGGGCGGACCAGGCGGACCCGGCAATCCGGGCGAGATGGGTCCCGGCGGACCCGGAGAACCCGGCCGGATGGGCCCGGACGGGCCCGGCGGACCAGCCGGCGGACCCGGCCAGACGCCTCCTCCCCCGCCGGCCAAGCCCGACGAGAAAAAACACGGGCCCGGGAATGCCGATCGCTTTCCCGGTGTCTATTGAGGTGACTTCTAGATGAGGCCCCTTTCCTTTCTTTCTCCTGTGATCGGGCCGGGGAAACCCGGCCTGATCTTTTTCCCTCTCCTGGCGGTCGTCCTCGCCTCGGCGGCGTGCGGCGGCCGCGTCTATGTCGTGTCCAGCCTCGGCCCGCCGCACACGATCACGATCGACGGCGAGACGGGGGACTGGAACGGCGCGCTGTCCTACGTCGAGAAGAGCCATCTCTTCGTCGGCTTCGTCAACGACCGCGACACCCTCTATATCTGTCTGACCCAGGAGGAGGCCGAGGGACGGGGAGCCGGCGCGCCGATCGGCGGCCTGACCGTCTGGATCGACCCCAAGGGCGGCGACCAGAAGACCCTCGGCATCCGGCTGGCCCAGGCCGGAGGCCCCCCCGCCGGCGAAGTACCCGAAGGCGGGCCCGGACAGGGCGGCCGGAGGCCGGAGGGCCGGCCCGGCCGGAAGACCGGCGACGAGAACGCCGAACAGGGTCCCGGCCAGGACAAGCCGGCGATGCCGCCTGGCGGCGCGATCGAGATCCTCGGCCCGAACGGCCGGACCCTCCAGAAGCTGTCCGCCGAGGAGGCGGCCGCCGCGGGCCTGGAGGTCAAGACCGGCCTCTCGTCCGGCTCGTTCGCCGTCGAGATCGGCATCCCCCTGCGGGCCGACGCCGGCCATCCCTACGCGGTCGGAGCGGAGCCGGACGCCGCCGTCGGGATCGGGTTCATCTCGACCGGGCCCTCGCGGGGCGAGCGGCGGAACGGGCCGCCTGAAGGCGGGCCCGGCGGAGGCGGGGGGATGCCCGGCGCTGGCGGCGGCATTCCCGGGGGCATGGGCGGGATGCCGGGCGGCGCCGGCCCCGGCGGGATGGGCGGCATGCGCCCCGACATGAATCCCGACGTCCAGAAGGGCGGCGGCATCAAGGTCTGGACCCGCGTCAAGCTGGCCGGCTCGTTCCGGCCGCAGGCGTCGGGCGCGCTGGAGATCCTGTAATCCGGGCGGCGCGCGACGCGGGCGCGCCCCGCGCCGCCGCCGGGCCTCAGGCCGTCGGCCAGCTCAGGCCATCGGGCAGAACACCGTGGGGTCGACCCGCAGCAGTTCCCCGACCGCGTCGAAGGCCTTGATCCACGCTGCCGCGGCCGGGTCGCCCTTGCCCGCCCGCTCTGAGGTCAGGGGGCAGATCAGCCGGCCGGTAGAAAAATAGATGTTCTGGCTTTCCCAGAGGTCCAGGCCGATGGCCAGCTTCTTCATCAGGACCAGGGCGTCCGCGATCTTCCGGAGGCCCTCGGCGTCGTCCGGCTTCCCGGCCCAGGCCGACATCATCGCCCGGGCCTTCCGGCTGATGGCATAGCTCAGGGCCTCGCCGTCCGGCTTGAAGTCCCAGGACTCGTATTCCTCCTGCAGCCGCCGCAGCTCGTCGAGGTCGAGGTCCGGCCCCTCCCCCATCAGGCGGCCGAGGTCGGTGTTGAGAACGAACTCGGCCGGGGTCCGCAGGGCCTCCGGCAGCGGGATCGACATCTCCCGCATGGCTTTCATGACCGTGTAGTTGCTCTCGAAGATGTGCCGGAAGTCGGCCTCGAGGTCATGGAGCTTGCCCTGCAGGATGCGGGCCAGGATCTTCCGCTTCTGCTCCGTGAACAGGTGCCAGAGCGAGTAGATGTTAGGTCCGAAGTCCTGGTCGATCAGGCGGACGACGGCGGCCATGTCGCTCCTGGCGAAGGCCGCCTCGACCGCCCGGCACATGGTCCGGTAGGCGGCGTCGCCGGCGTGGTCGCGGACGCCGGCCGTGATGTTCTGGTCGCCGAAATGGAAAACGGCGTACTCGATGACCCGCTCCTCCCAGGTGACATGGGAGCGCAGCCGGAAGCGGCCGACGGCCAGGGCCTTCTCCCCGGCGTCCTTCCTCTCGTGGTCCTCGGTGACCGCGGCGTACAGGCCGACGTCGACGCGGCCGGGGTCGGTCTCGAAGACCGCGGACATGGCCAGGTGCGCGGCCAGGCGCAGGAAATCGACGATGGCCGGCCGGACGAGCTTCTCGTAAACGGTCGCGCCGTTCCGGAGCCGCGGCACGTTGCTCTTGGCCTCGGTCAGGACGGCCAGGAACTCCGGCTCGACGTCCTCGCCGGTGACGTCGCGCAGGAGCTGGAGCGTCCGGGCGGCGTACTGGACCACCTGGACGGTCTCGACGTTGGAGATGTCGTCGAAGAACCAGGCGTCGCTGGTGAAGATGAGCATGGCCCCCCGTTCCATCTCCAGGAGCTTGAGGACCCGGACCTTGTCCTCGGCGGATAGGGGGCGGGCGATGTGGCGGGCCAGGAAGGATTCGACGGACGCGGGCGACCGGTCGAGGACGACTTCGATATAGTCGTCCCGGACGGCCCAGGGGTCCGCGGCGTAGGCGCCCAGGCCGGGGCCGAAGGCCGCCGCGGCCTTGCCCCCGAGCCAGTCCATGGCCTCGCGGAGCGGCCTCCGCCACTTCTGGTTCCAGGCGGGATGGGCGCCGGTGCTGCAGCCGCAGTCGCTCCGCCAGCGCTCGACGCCATGGGCGCAGCTCCAGGACGTGTTCTCGGCGATCTTGACCTCGTCGGCCGGCGGGAAGCGCTCCAGGTAGTCCCCGTAAACGGTGATCTCGGCCAGCTTGTTCCGCTCGATGGACCTCAGGGCGTAGGCCAGGGCCATGTCGCCGAAGCGGTGGTGGTGGCCGTAGCTCTCGCCGTCGGTGGCGATGTGGACGAGCTCGGGGCGCTCGGGGCCGGGGGCCGAGAAGCCGCCGGCCAGGCGCCGGGCGAAGCTCTCGCCGTTGCGGAGCAGGTCGCCGAAGGCCAGGTCGTGGGAGATCGGCCCGTCGTAGAAGAACAGGGCGATCGTCCGCCCCGAGGGCAGGCGGCAGAGGTAGGGCTTCTTCGTGTCGACGCGGTCGCCCCGGACGTCGATCCAGCCGCCGCCGGCCTGGGCCGGCGCCGGCCCGGGCGCGAGGGGCCGGACCGCGGCGGCCTGGCGCGGCGCCAGGATCGTGAACAGGATGCCCTCCCCGGCCATGATGTCGAGCGACTCGAGGTCCACCGCCGTCTCGGGCAGCCACATCCCCTCGGGCCGGCGGCCGAAGCGGGACTCGAAGTCCCGGATGCCCCAGAGGACCTGGGTCCGCTTGTCGCGGCTCGAGGCCAGGGGCATGATCAGGTGGTTGTAGGCCTGGGCCAGGGCCGTGCCGTGGCCGCGGAAGCGGGCCGCGGCCTGCCGGTCGGCCTCGAGGATGGCCCCGTAGACGTCGGGCGCCGAGCGCTCCAGCCAGGCCAGCAGGGTCGGGCCGGCGTCGAAGCTGATCGAGGCGAAGTTGTTGACGATGTCGACGATGCGGTCCTTGTCGTCGAGGATGCGCGAGGCCGTGTTCGGGGCGTAGCACTCGGCCGCCACCCGCTCGTTCCAATCGTGGTAGGGCGCCGCCGAGTCCTGGACCTCGATCTCCTC